>DASYGR010000336.1:0-14828 GCA_035999525.1 Terriglobales bacterium | reverse complement strand
AATTCCCTGCGAATTGTGGAAACTCTCCAGCCACGGCGGGCTTTCTTTACGCATATTTGCCACGATCTGCCGCATCAAGCCACGAATGCGTCATTACCTAGTAATGTGCGGCTATCGTATGACGGCATGAAACTGGACTTTGAAGTCTAGGATTCACATGGAAGTCTTTTTAAAGCTCGATGATCTGCCGTTCAATTTCGGTCCCACGATTGTCAGTATTGGGAACTTCGACGGAGTTCATCTGGCTCACGCTCGGGTACTGAAAGAAGTCGCACAGCGCGGCTTGGCGCAGGGAAAACGCTCGCTGGCCGTGACCTTCGAGCCCCATCCCATGCGAATTCTGCGGGCAGAAGCTGGACTTAAGCTCATCACGCCTGCGACAGAAAAGCTAGGTCTCCTCGAAGCTAGCGGAATTAACGCGACACTTATTCTCCCGTTCAACAATAAGTTGGCGGATATGACCCCGGAAGATTTCGTCCGCGACATTCTCAAAGGCCGGTTACACGCCCTTGAAGTGCATGAGGGATTTAACTTTCGGTTTGGGCGCAAGGCTTCAGGGGACGTGAATCTGCTGAAACAGTTCGGCCGAAGCATGGCATTTGAAGTCATGCTTTATCCCGAAATGCGAGTCAGTAAGGAACCTGTTTCCAGCACTCACATTCGAACTTTGTTGGAAGCGGGCGAAGTTAGCCGGACGCGACATCTGCTGGGGCGGCTCTTCAGCATTCAATCTACACGCGCGCATGGGCGTGGATACGGCTCGAAATACACAGTTCCGACCATTAATCTCGGACCGTATGACGAACTTGTTCCTAAGGATGGCGTTTACATTACCCGCACTCAGATCACCAGCACCCAAGCGGGAGAAGAGTGTTTTGACTCGGTCACAAACATCGGGAACCGGCCAACTTTCGGAGCGAACTCATTCGCGATTGAATCTCACCTGCTAAATTTTCATCCCCTTGAAATAACGGAAGAAACTAAAATCAGAATTCACTTTCTCAAACGCCTTCGCGACGAAAAGAAGTTTCCCTCGGTGGATGCTTTACGGGAACAAATCGGGCGGGACGTAAGGAAAGCGCGCCGCTACTTTGAGTTGTTGAGTTCGAAATCCGCAGAGGTATAGCGGATACAGGTCATCAGTCAGGAAGGTAGCCCTTTTCCAATGGCAACTTTCCATCAACTTTCACCACTTTAACCTTGTTGTTTACCGCGCGGACCTCCACTAAGCCAATTGCACCAGACATAGAGCCCACTGTATTAAGGACATCATCGTCCGAATCCACCAGGATTATCCCGTCTTTGCGATCTGTGAGTCGGGACTTCATCTCCTGTTCCGACATGTGGTTCAGTTTTTGCAGGGTGCTCATCTCGCCTGTTGATGCTCTATGCAGAACGAGAATAATGTTTGACCCGTTCGTCCATTTCCTCCTGTCGGCTTTTACGATTTTCGCCAGGTAGACGGAGCTGATATTCGTAACGCTATTGTCTTTATTCACCACCACTGCCATGTGATGAGCAAAACACGCCCCGGCCTGAAGAAGTACGAAGGCAAGCACGTAAACAATGCGAGTGCGCCGCATAAAACCTATCCTCCTTATTATTGATTACCGATGGTGGATTCCTTCAACCTAGCAGAGGAGCGGGCACACTCCTAGTTACCAGCAGGGGGACACTACAATTCTTTTACAAAACCGGACGAATCTCCATTTTAGGAATTTAACTAATTACTTAGACCGGCTTAGGGCAACTGGACGACAATAATCGCAGCGAGCACCATGATCATACCCACGCCTTGTACCGGTCGTACGGTTTCTCCCAAGACCACGGCTGCGATCAAGATGGAAAAGATGGGTTCAAGGCAGCTCGCGATGACGGCGCGGGTAGGTTCGAGGTGACGCAGTCCGGCAAAATAAAATGAAAATGGAATCAACATCGAAGTGAGCGAAAACACAACCAGGAACAGCCATTGACTTGCAGAGAAATGCGCGGCAACGATTTTCCAAGGGGGATTGAGGATCAACCAAAAAGCGGATGCCGCCAGCATCATGTACAACATGACCGTCCAGTGGTCATGGCGTGCCACCATGCTGTGTCCACCGATGTTATAGAACGCATACGCAAACGCCGCGAGCAGCGCCGCCACGACGCCAATGGAATTGAGATGGGCTTCGCCCTTATTAAACACAACGATCGCGATGGCAATACCCATGACTGCCAGCGCGACGGAGGCCAGCTTTTGAATCGTCGGCTTCTGCAAACCTCGCGCAACCATGTACAGCAAAACCCAAACGGGCGCCGTGTATTGCACCGTTATAGCGGTCGCGACATTCGTTTTCTGAATGGCCAGATAATAGAAGTAGTTGGCAGCCGCCAAACCGAACACGCCGAGCAGCGCCATCCGGACAACATCCGAGCGAGAGAGTTTCAAGAGTCCGCACCTGCCCGGTAAGAACAAAATCGGCAGAAGAAAGAGAAGAGACAAAGTCGTACGGCTCTGAGAAAGAATCAGCGGATCAATTGAACCAACTGCATGGCCGCGTAAAAGTAAGCGGCCGGTGAATACGGCTCTTCCCATGACGGCCGATACTCCCCAAAAAAATGTCGCGGTCGCAATGTATAGAAATCCGCGAAAGGGGTGCGCTGTTTGCGGTTGGGCCGGAGATGGCTGAGCAGATGTCATTTCTAAAACATCCTCGTACAGGGAATTGCGTGAAAGCTCTGGGCTTCCCAATTAGGAAATTACAGGAAGCCTGCAAACTAGCGGCGATTATCGGTTCTGGGTTCAGGATGGATTAAGACCCGAAACAGTTCTGGTGCTTCCTGTTTGAATCGGATTTCCAATTCAGTAGAAATATCGTGCACCCGCGAAAGCGGTAAATCGTCCGACAACGTGCAGTGACAGGAAACATAAAGCCGGCCGCGGACGCGCTTGATGGCAATATCGTGCATGTCGAGAATCTCTGGAAACTCGGACGCAACCTTCTTAAGCCGCCTTTCCAGCTTCGCGTCCCGCTGGATTTCGTCTCCCTTCTCAATGGTTGCGGGCTCACTTTCAATGTGGGTAAGGATTGACGAAATTTCCGGCACTTCCCGCCGAATTTCCGATTCCAGCAGGGTCACATGGTCGTGACCCTCCTTCAAACTCAAATGCTCGTCCAGTTCGAGGTGCTGCTCAACGTGCAAGCGGCCGCGGAGGTTCTGGATGCTTACGTCGTGGACGTTGTAATTGTGCTTTGTAGCGACGGCGCGAACGCGGTCAAAGACGTTTTCCGTATAGGCGGCGCGCGGCGTGGAATGGACTATGACATCGGCGTCGGGCAGAACATTGTGCACCGCCGCGGTCACGGCATCAGCCACCTGTTCCGACCGTTGAAACGTGACGTTGCGAGCCAGGCCAATGGAAAGATCGGCAAAGTACTTGTTCCCTGCCCTGCGAATGCGAACGCGGTCCACTTCGAGCAAGCCGTCCACGTTCCTCACTGCCGATATTATCCGAAGTCGAACTCCTGCCGGAGCCGCGTCCAGCAGGGCATCCACGGTCTTTCGCGCAAGGCGCGAACTTACATAGACAACGACTCCCGCGACAAAGAGTGCCGCCACGGGATCCGCATCGCGTAGCCAGCCAACGGCAAATTTTCGTCCGAGCATCACGAGTAAAAGGCCGGCCACCACGACGCCACTGGAAAAGATGTCCGTGGAGTAATGAAGAGCGTCGGCCTCCAGGGCCTGGCTATCGTATTTGGCGGCAATCTTCCCCAGCGCCCGCGACCGCCAGTAATCGAGAAGCATGGAGAAAAACATCACGAGAAAAGCAGCCAGCGTCGGTTCAATGTCAACATGGTGAAAAAATAATCTGCTGATGGCCTCGTAAATAATCCAGACACAGGTAAGCAGCAACAAGCCAGTTTCGATAAATGCAGAGAAATTTTCGACTTTGCCGTGTCCATACTGGTGGTCGGCGTCCGCCGGCTTATCAGAGACCTGAACCGAGAAGAGCGTAATCACAGAGGCAATGAGGTCGAGCGCAGAATGTGCGGCTTCTGACAAAATGCCCAAGCTGCCGGTAGCCAGTCCAACAATCACTTTTAAGGTAGTGATCGCGATGGAAGCCAACACGGACCGTCCCGCCACGGCGCGCTTTTCCCGCCGCATGGACTGGGGACTGTAAACCAAATGTGCTTCCGGCATGAGTGCATTATCGCCGGAGCAACGGCTTTCGCCAACTTGAGTTGTGCTAGTCCGCGTCCGCTATCGTCGTTCGCTCTGTGCTAGGATTTCGATATCTATACTGAACTACTCTGGAGGAACCTCCGAAATGATGCGATTCGTTTTGTTATTTCTATTGTTCACAAGCTTTGCCGTGGCGCAGGTGAACAGTGCTCCGGCCCCACCTAAGTTGAGCGGTTCGTCGCATGGTCAAGGCGCACAAGCCGGCCTATCGGCAAATCCTGCGGTCATCACAATCAAAGGCGTATGCAGTCCAGAAAAGCCTTCGTTAAGCGCGGCTTCTGCACCCAAGACTGCCGGGCCCGAATGCAAGACTGTCGTCACTCGCGCTGAATTTGAAAGGCTGGTGGAGACCCTGCAAGTACCGCCAACGGCGAAAAAGCAGTTTGCGACTCAATATGCGACCGCACTTATCATGGCCAACGAAGCCCACAAGAAGGGACTCGATCGCGGTCTTCACTACGAAGAGCTTTTGAAGCTGGCGCGACTGCAAGTCCTGACCCGGCAGCTGGCTCAGAATCTTCAAGAAGAGTCTGCCAAGGTTCCCGATCAAGAGATACAGAATTATTACCAGAACAACAAAGCCGCATATGAAGAGGCGACTTTGGACCGGCTTTACATCCCACGTACGAAGCAGCGGGAGCCTGCAAAAGACACTTCAAAAGAAACCGAGGCCGACGCCAAGAAACGCCAGGAGGACTCAGAGGCGGCAATGAAAAAGGAAGCCGACGACTTGAGGGCACGCGCGGCTGCGGGAGAAGATTTCACGAAATTGCAGGCGGAATCCTATCAATTCGCCAATTTTAAGGCTGCTCCTCCAGCAGTAAAGATGGAAAATGCTCGCCGCATGTCACTGCCACCAACTCAGGCCAGCGTTTTCGACATGAAGCCTGGCGACGTGTCGCAAGTATTGACCGACCCGGGCGGATATTTTGTTTACAAGCTTGAGCAGAAAGATACCGTACCGCTGGATAAAGTCCGCGACGAAATTCGATTAAGCCTGCAAAAACAAAAAATGCAGGATGCCATGCAGACAATGCAACAGTCCGCGACACCGAGCTTCGACGAGGCATACTTTGCTTCTACGTCCCCCTCATCGGCACCTGGATCTGTAGTTGGCGGTCACGTTCCGCCAGGCGCGCCCCCAACCGGACCCAAGTGATGGATGAGGAAAAGCCGAACATTGTGGTCACCGGTATCTCCGGTCATCTCGGGCTTAAGCTTCTGCCGCAACTCAAAGGATACAGAGTTACCGGCATCGGCCTGAATCCGCCGGAGACCAGCGAACCTTTGAGCTTTGTTCGGCTGGACTTGGGACTGGAAGAATCCTGCCGGGAATTGTTTCTCCTGATGCGAGCGCTACGGCCGGTTGCCGTTATTCATTTGGCTTTTCTTTCTGATCCCATGCGTTCTGGCATGAACGATGCCGATCGTACGTGGCAAATTAACGTCGGCGGCACGGCTCGCGTATTTGAAGCTTTGACGGAAGTGAACCGTGACGAAGAAATCATAAAAAAGTTTATTTTCGTCAGCTGTGCCTATGCGTACGGAACGCATTTTCCCCACGAAGTGACTGAGGACAAAAAGCTCTCCGCTGATTCGCTTACGATTGCAGTTCATAAAATGGAAGCGGACCAGGCGATTCAGCAGCGCGCGCCGTCGGCAAGGGGTTGTAGCGTGTACCTTCTGCGCCCTGCAATTTTCGCGGGTGTCGGGGGTTCCAATTATCTGGTACGTGGTTTTCAGGGCACGCCAAGCGGCCGAAGCAAGATTGGCACGAATCTGAATAAGAACGGAAAGAGAATGCCGTTCATCGTCCCCCTGGGAAAAAAATACCTTGCGCGGCGTATTCAAGCCGTTCACATCGAAGACGTGGCCCGAGTCATTACATTCATCCTGCGCAAGTCGGAGCCGGAGTCAAGAAGACTTACGGTTTTAAACATTGCAGGACGAGGCGAGCCCATTGCTCTAGGTCGTTGTGCGGAAATCGCGGAGACGAAGCTTCTACGAGTCCCGGGTGAATGGATGATGCGGCAATTATCGCGTTTGCTGTGGAGAGCTGGGATCTCTGAAATGCCTCCGGAAGCGATACCTTATTTGTCGGGCAACCCGATCATGAATACGGACCGTTTACGGGAGTTCCTTGGTCCATACTATGAAGATGTAATCCACCACACAGTAGCGGACGCGTTCGCTTGCTCCTTTGCTTCCCGCAGGCACCTGGAAACAGTGGGTTCCACAGCGCATACGGTGGATCACGTTTGAGACAATGGCTTCTTGCCGCGGAAAAGACCAGCGATTCCAAATGTATAAGGCGTCCAGGACACTTCATTCAGCCCCGCCCTCTCCATTCTGGCGAGCATTTCTTGCGGGGAAGGAAATCGTTCTACTGAGGCAGGGAGATACCGGTACGGCCCCTGGACCCCGGAGATAAGCGAACCCACTGCGGGCAGCACGTGCTTGAAATAGATTCTGTAGAACTTTCCAATCAATCCGCCGGGCTCGCCGAAATCAAGAATCCCACACTCGCCTCCCGGACGCAGTACTCGAACGATCTCTCGCAAGCCAGCGTCGTAATCAGCAAGGTTTCTGAACCCGAAGGCAGACGTCACAAGATCGAATTGAGTGTCGGGAACCGGCAATCGAAGTGCGTCGGCTTCAATCCACCGCAGCGAAGTTCCGCTTGATTTTGTTCTTGCCCGCTGCAACATGGGGTGAGCAAAATCGGCTCCTACAATGGCCGTCGAGGTTTTTATAGATTTTCGCCAAAGCGCGAGGGTCAGATCGCCGGTCCCGCAACATAAATCCAATACCTGAGCATTCGGCCCGGACAAAATGTTGCTGAAACTCCGCGCTGTTCTTCTCCACCAAAGGCGATCAACGTTGAACGAGAGTAGATGATTAAGCAGATCGTATCTCGGCGCAATGGAAGCGAACATCTGGCGAACCGCGCGCGCCGCGGACTCGCTATCACTGGCTCCCTCGGGAGCAGCGCCCACAACAACCGCCTTTTTGGGAATACTGATTGAATCCACTTCGCCAATGCTCCTTCGCGAACCAAGCACACGTTACCACTTTGGCAATCTTAAAAGGGAGACTCGTTCTATAAAGGCGTCGCAGCTGATAGGAAAGCCTAATCGAGAGATAGTAGCTATGAAGACGCGTTCACAACCGCAGCTCAGTCCGTTCCCGTCCGCTGAAAAAGATTTTCTTTAAATCCATTTCGAACCGGCGCTGACTGGCGGAGCCTTTCGCGAGTGGACGCGATTGCAGAGCGGATGTCGTCGGGTGGCCGATCCGTTATGGCTGCGATCTCCGTCACAGAGAAGCCTTCGAGGGTGTGCAATACAAAAACTTCTCGATCGCTTCCGCTTGCGTTTCGAAGAGCGAACTGTACGAGGGAAATCAGTTCGTCTGAATAAGCAATGTCTTCGGGATTTCCCGTAGCCCCGTCAGCAATCACATCGCTTTCGCTTATAAATTCGTCTGGCTGGTGGAATTCTAATTCCGCGTCGCCGCTTGCGGTCACATCGGTGCCATAAGCCGATCGGTCTAGTCGAAGGTCGGATACACCCTGGCTAGATCGAGACGTCAGATCGTTGATGCACTGGATAGCCAGACGATAGAGCCAAGGCTCGAAAGCCAAACGTTCCGGTGCTTCCCCGGCGTCACTCAGGGCACGGACCACCACCTCATCCACTACTTCATGTTTACTCACCGAAGCGGGATTGATTTGCCCAGATGCCTCCCGAAAATACAATTCCCGCTCTACGAAACGTTCGAATCGCCCGAGATGAGCGTTCACATACGAACGAACATCCTCGGATGCGAGTTGAGTTCGATGATCTTCTGCCCCTGTATTTTCAAAAGAGGGTTCGCGATTTTGTGCGGAATTCCCATCAGCAGCATCAGGCGCGCCACGACGACGCCACTTATGTGAACTGCGAAGCAAGTCCTTGTGCTTCCTGACCTGAAGGATTAAATCATCGGATGCTGCTTTCACCGCCGCCAATACGTTCGCAGCAGATTTCTGCGCGGCCATTTGACCCGAGGGCAGGCGCAAATTCCACGAAACGACCGCACCCTGGGGCGGCGAGTTCTCTTCGATGAGCCCTTTCAAATGCACAAGTTCGGGGCGAAAAGCGCGCAAGCGCCGATTTAACTTTTCGAGCAAATGGTTGATTTCTCGTTCGATGTCGGGAGTTTTGTGAACTTTGTAGCTGATATGCACGTTCATGAGGAACTCACTAACTTGGGCATGTTCTACCTCCCAATTCTAACTCGATTGAACGCTAACGGAAGTGCAACTTCATCAGACAGGTACCCCTCTAAGATTTTGTCATTCACGAAAAGGTTGGCCCATGAAACAGTTCTTTGCGCCTGCGAAAGCTTGATGCTTATACCGCGACGGTGACTGACGTTTCCGTACGCGTTACGGACCGGTATAGGGTGTCTCGCTCGACTGGTACGCGTCCGGCCTCTGTGATGAGGCGCATAAGGTCCTGTCGCCGCATCCCTTGGGGAGTGGTGGCGCCTGCATCATGATAGATTTTTTCTTCGATGACAGTTCCGTCAATATCATCGGCGCCGAAGCGAAGCGCAATCTGAGCTATCTTCGGAGTCATCATCTGCCAGTAGGCTTTTGTGTGGGGGAAATTGTCGAGCACTAATCTACCGACGGCAATCTGCTTCAGGTCCAACATACCTGTTGTTTTCGGTAGATGTTGCAAAGGAGTGTTATCGGGATGAAATGCCAGTGGGATGAAGGTTTGGAATCCACCCGTCTCATCTTGAAGTTCGCGTAACTTGAGCAAATGATCTACGCGGTCTTCGTCGTTTTCCACATGCCCGTATAACATCGTCGCATTCGACTTCAGCCCCATCTGATGGGCGAGCTTCGCGGTTTCCAGCCATTGATCTCCATCAATTTTGTGGTCGCAAATAATATGCCGCACCCGGTCGGCGAAAATTTCTGCGCCTCCGCCGGGCAATGAATCCACGCCTGCGGCTTTCAATTGCGCCAGGGTTTCCCCGATCGAAAGCTTGGCGCGCTTCGCAAGATAGGCAACTTCGACCATGGTGAAAGCTTTTAGATGTACTTGCGGAAAACGCACCTTGAGTCCAGAAATCAAATCGAGGAAATACTGAAACGGCAGGTCGGGATGCAAACCGCCGACGATATGGAACTCGGTAACGGCTTCGCTATATCCAGACGCGGCAGTCTCGAAGACCTCTTCGAGCGCCATGGTGTAGGAGCCATCTGCATCTTTCTTGCGGCCAAACGCGCACAGCCGGCAAGCTGCCACACAAACATTTGTGGGATTAATATGGCGATTCACGTTGAAGTAGGTTTTATCGCCATGCATGCGTTCGCGGACAAAATTCGCGAGCCAGCCTACGGCGAGAATATCGGCCGAACGATACAGGTTGAGCGCGTCCGTTGCGTCTAAGCGCTCACAAGCAGCGACCTTATCGTGGATGGGCCGGAGCCTAGAGTCATCCGTTTGAAATGAATGCGCCATTGTTCTGATGATACTGGAGCAAGCTTTTTCTTGCCACCGGCAGCGAACCTTAACTCTGGCCGCAATGCATTGACTCGCGGCAGCTTGGCCCCTAATATGGTCGCGTCCGCTGACAGACCTTACCCAGTGATCGGCCAATCCATTTCGCACTACCGCATCGTCGAGAAGTTGGTGGTGGCGGCATGGGGGTTGTCTACAAAGCTGAAGATGTGAAACTCGACCGCTTCGTGGCGCTCAAGTTCCTGCCCGACGACGTTGCAAAAGACCCGCAAGCTCTTACTCGCTTCCAGCGCGAGGCGAAAGCCGCGTCCGCCCTGAATCATCCGAACATCTGCACCATTCACGAGATTGATGATGAGCATGGACAAACCTTTATTGCCATGGAGTTTCTGGAAGGCGCGACCCTGAAGCATCGGATCGCAGGCCGACCGATGGAGACCGAGCTCATTCTGTCGCTCGCTATCGAGATTGCTGATGCGCTGGATGCAGCTCACTCCGAGGGCATCGTTCACCGCGACATCAAGCCCGCCAACATTTTCGTCACCAAGCGCGGACACGCGAAGGTTTTGGACTTCGGACTGGCGAAGGTCAGTCTTGCAGGCAGTTCTTCGAGCAAAATCGGGTCTCTTAACACGCAGTCGGTGGACGCGGCGCATCTGACCAGCCCGGGAACCATGGTGGGAACAGTGGCATATATGTCGCCTGAGCAGGTTCGCGCGAGAGAGTTGGACGAGCGGAGCGATCTGTTCTCATTCGGCGCCTTGCTATATGAGATGGCGACGGGTGATTTGCCATTTCACGGAGAAAGTCCGGCGATGATCTGTGAAGCCATCGTCAACCGCGACCCGGTGGCCGTGGTGCGGCTGAATCATGAGGTGCCTTCGGAACTCGAACGCATCATCGGCAAAGCGGTGGAGAAAGACCGCAACCTGCGATACCAGCATGCTTCCGACATGCGAACGGATTTGCAGCGGCTGAAGCGGGATACAGAGACGGGACGATTTGCCGCCGCGAGTTCGGAGTCAGTGCCGGCCGCCCAAGAGAGTGGCGCTCATGTCACCCAACAGCCTGTGCCAATATCTAATTCCTCACCCGTTCCATCTGCGTCAGCGGGCGCGGTGAAGGTCCCAGATAGCGTAGGGAAAGACCGTCTAGGGACGGACGCCCCCGCGAGCTTGCCCCGAACGAAGCCGACGGGTCCAAGCCGAGCGAAGCTCGGCAGCTACGTGGCGGCTGTGGTTCTATTAGCTGCCGTGATCGCCGCCGTTCTTTACTTCCGCTCGCGCCAGGCCGCACACAACCTCACCGACAAGGACACTGTCGTTCTCGCCGATTTCAGCAATGAAACGGGCGATGAGGTATTTGATGACACGCTCAAGCAGGCCCTCAGCGTGGCTCTTAACCAGTCGCCGTTTCTGAATGTGCTCCCGGAGAACAAGGTCGCGGCGACTTTGAAATTGATGTCCCGTCCGGTGGGCACGAAGCTTACGCCCGATGTGGCCCGCGAGCTCTGCCAGCGGGTTGGCAGCAAGGCGTACATTGCCGGATCAATTGCCAGTCTGGGCAGCGAATACGTCCTGGGCTTGAAGGCGGTGAACTGCCAGACCGGAGACCCGCTGGCCGAGAAGCAAGTGACGGCCGCGTCCAAGGAGAAGGTGCTGGACGCGGTGGGCGAGGCGGTGGGCGAGGCGGCATCCAAGTTGCGCACTGAGTTAGGAGAATCGCTAGCCTCGGTGCAGAAGTTTGACGTTCCGCTTGCAGAAGCTACCACGTCCTCGCTAGAAGCTCTGAAAGCATACAGCCTTGGCACCAAGGCTCGTAATGAGAAAGGCCCCGCCGCAGGTCTCCCGTACCATCAACGCTCCATCGAGCTTGATCCGAATTTTGCCATGGGCTACGTCGCAGTGGGCACCGACTACGACAATCTAGGAGAGGCAGAGCGGGGCAGCGAGTACGACACCAAGGCATTTCAGTTGCGGGAACATGCCAGCGAACGGGAAAAGCTGGCGATCACCGCCTTCTACTATCAACGAGTAACCGGAGAACTGGATAAAGCCGCCCAGACGTATCAGGAGGCGATTGAGAGCTACCCACGGTACTGGCCGGCGTACACCAATTTGGGCAACGTGTACGCCGCACAGGGGCAGTATGAGAAAGCCGCGGAGATCACGAGGCAAGCGGTGCGCCTTGCACCGGACCATTTAGTTTTTTACGTCAATCTCGCCAACTTTACACTTGCTTTGCAGCGCTTCGACGAGACACGTCAGAACATCCAAGAAGCGCTGGAGCGAAAAATGGATAATTTCATACTCCACAATGCTCTGTATGCCCTTGCATTTCTCGGCTCGGACTCGCCCGCGATGGCCGAACAGCAACGGTGGTTTGTTGGTAAGCCCGAAGAGAGCTTTGGGCTGGCCCTCGCATCCGATACCGAGGCGTATGGGGGTCATCTCGGCAAGGCACGGGAACTGACCAAGCGGGCTGTGGACTCCGCGGTACGAGCCGACAACAAGGAAGGTGGGGCGATATGGCAGGCGATTGCTGCTCAGCGTGAAGCCGCTTACGGCAATTCTGTGGAAGCCCGGCAGTCGGCGGAAGAAGCTCTGAAGCTCGCTCCCACGAGTCAGGGAGCCGCAGCCGAGGCCGCGCTTGCGTTTGCCATGGCGGGTGATACGGCACGAGCTGAGGCGTTGGCTCAAGATTTAGCGAAGCGATACCCGCTGGACACTCAAATACAGTCGCTTTGGCTGCCGCCGATTCAGGCACAATTGGCATTGAATGGCGCAAAAAAGAATCCGGCTTCCGCCCTGGCTTCTCTGCAGGCTGCTTCCCCAATCGAGTTGGGGGAAATCGGGTTCGTCGCCAATATTTCCTGTCTCTATCCAACCTACGTTCGTGGAGAGGCATACCTCGCCGCGGGCCAAGGGACGGCTGCCGCGGCTGAGTTTCAGAAGATTCTCGATCACAACGGCATCGTCTGGAACTGCTGGACGGGAGCATTGGCGCGTCTGGGCGTGGCGCGTGCTAACGCATTGCAAGCGAGAACCTCTCAGGGAGCGGATGCGGACCTGGCTCGCACTCGGGCTCTCGCCGCCTACAAAGACTTCCTCGATCTCTGGAAAGACGCCGACCCGGACATTCCCATCCTGAAAGAAGCCAAGGTGGAATACGCGAAACTGAAGTGATCGCACGGAAAACTTCCGGGGGGGTAGGGCTTTGTTAAGTGCTCTTGAGTCTTGTTATTCCGAGCCGAGTGGCTGGCCCACCGAAGGCAAGATAAATCGAGAGTTCAATGTGACTTCGCCTTGGCAATGAGTAACACAGCAGCACTGACGGCGATAAAGACCCAAAATATATATCCGAGGAATGAGGGTAAGCGGCTTCTTGGAAACAACTCTTGATATGCCCGTCCGACTTCGTCCGAACTCTCCATCCACCACCCAAGCTTGTTGTCCAGTGGGAGCCTTTTGGTTAGACGAATCTGACTGCGAAGTTGCTAATAATGCTCGCCAGCGCCAACAACACCAAAATTAGAAACAGAATTCCGAACATGGAATTTCCCCTGCCCGTTCGGGCTGATAGACAGGCCTCCAATTTTCATGTTTTGCACAGCAGCACATCTCCCGCGACAAAGGCGAAGAATATGACTGAGATGACGCCGTTCATCGTGAAAAATGCGGCGTTGAGTTTGCTTAGATCGTTGGCGTGGACCAGCGTGTGTTCATAAATTAGAAGTAACGCAACCGCAGCGACGCCAAATTCTGCGAGCGTACCTAGGTTGAAAACAACGATGAGGCTGATAAGCAAGCTGAGCATGGTTGCGTGAAATAGCCTGGCAATCCATAGCGATTTCGCGACTCCACAATAGCGCGGAATGGAATGCAGTCCTGCCTGAGAATCGAAATCGTAATCTTGGCACGCGTATAACACGTCAAATCCTGCAACCCAGAAAGTGACGGCTGCGGTCAACAATAAAATTCTCGGGTCCAATGAACCTTTGATGGCAATCCATGCGCCGGCTGGAGCGATTCCGAGAGCGATCCCCAAAACAATATGAGACCAGCGGGTAAATCGCTTGGTGTAGGAATAAAGCAGCACAACTAAGAGCGCGACCGGAGACAACACAAGCGCGAGGTGATTAAGCCGCGACGCGGCGAACACAAAAGCGGCGCAGGATACAACCACGAATCCTGTTACAAACGATGGCGTGAGCGATCCTGCGGGAAGGGCGCGCATTTTTGTCCTTGGATTCCTGGCGTCGGTGCTTGCATCCACCAGGCGGTTGAACGCCATCGCCGCGGAACGCGCTGTGATCATGGCGACGATAATCCAAATTAATTGACGACCCGATGGAAGTCCCCCGGCCGCGAGGAATGCTCCGCAAAGCGCAAAGGGCAGCGCAAAGATCGAGTGCTCCCACTTAATCATTTCAAGAGTGACGCGAAGATTGCGGAAAAGAGGCACAGAGAGATTGTAAAGCAGAAGCACACAATGGCTTACTGTGTCGCATCGCGCTTTCACCCAGACGGGGACACGAGAATACCTCCAACGCTAGCCGGTCGCGAATCCCGCCGCTCCGATTAACGGCACGAAACGACAGGATTCCATACGCGTAACTTCGGGACTCCCATTCTGTTTTCGCACCAATTGCAGTTCCTGATATTGAGGCAATCCGACGGGAAGAATCATTCTGCCGCCTTCTCTCAATTGTTCAAAGAGTGAAGTTGGTATCTGCGGAGCCGCGGCGGAAACGACGATAGCATCGAAGGGCGCTTTCTCTGGCATTCCGTGACTGCCATCGCCAACCGATATACGGACGTTGTTGCAACCGAGCCGGGCCAGAGTGGCTGCCGCTTGTTCCGCCAATGCTGCGTGCCGTTCGATGGAGTAAACGAAATGAGACAATTCGGCGAGCAGCGCGGTCTGATATCCAGAACCGGTTCCAATTTCCAAGACTACGTCTGAGCGAGCCAGACTTAACGCTTCGAGCATTCGCGCCACGATATAAGGCTGGGAAATGGTTTGTCCCTCGCCAATTTGAATCGGATGATCTTCATAGGCCTGGAAACGATAACG
>DASYGR010000308.1:0-12667 GCA_035999525.1 Terriglobales bacterium | reverse complement strand
TTTTCTGCGGGAGAAATCAATGAAAAGCTGGATGGCTCCGAAATTGTCCGCTATGAAGATCCGTCGATGGGGGTCTATAAGAAGCTGACCCTCAAAGATGGAAAACTCGCCGGCGTAATTCTGGTGGGCGAGACCACGGACAGCCATCGTTACATGGAATGGTTGCGCAGCAAAACAGACCTCACGAAGCTGCGGCGCCAACTTTTGTTCCCCGAACCCGCTCAGGATCGAGGCCTCGATGCTGCGCAGATTTCCGACAGCGAGACTGTGTGCGGCTGCATGGGCGTGACCAAGGCCGCAATCATTCACGCAGTTCACGAGAAGGGTGTGAGCACACTGGCGCAGCTTAAAGAGTGCACACGAGCTTCGACCGGATGCGGCAGCTGCTCAGAGTTGTGCCAGCAATTGCTCAAGGCCGTAGTTCCGGAGTTCGAGGAGGAGGTGAAGACCACCATCTGCAAGTGCCTTCCATTCGCGGAAGACAATTTGCGAGACATTTTGCGAAGCCAGAAGCTGAAGTCGGTGCAGGAGGTACTGGCGATTTATGGCAATGGCGTAGGTTGCGAGGTGTGCAAGCCCGCGTTGAGCTACATGCTCGACATGCTGTGGTGCGGCGACCATGAAGAAGATCGCTCGGCGCGATTCATCAACGACCGCGTCCACGCCAACATCCAGAAAGACGGAACTTTTTCGGTGGTGCCGCGCATTCGTGGCGGTGTGACTTCACCCGACGAATTACGCCGTATCGCCGATGTCGCAGACAAGTATCAGGTGCCGATGGTCAAAATTACCGGAAGCCAGCGTATTGATTTGCTGGGCGTGCGGAAATCTGATTTGCCAAAGATGTGGGCCGACCTGGGAATGACTTCCGGCCAGGCTTACACCAAGGGTGTACGCATGGTGAAGACCTGCGTCGGTACCGACTTCTGCCGCTTTGGCACGCAGGACTCGACCAGCGCCGGGATTGAACTCGAACGGCGTCTGGAAAATCTCTATACGCCGCACAAAGTAAAAATGGGAGTGGTTGGCTGTCCGCGAAATTGTGCCGAGGCCACCGTAAAAGATATTGGGATGATTGGCCAGGAAGGAAGCTGGCAGGTGGTGGTGGGCGGTGCCGCAGGAAAGAAGGTCCGCAAAGCCGACCTGCTGATTACGGTGGAAACGACTGAAGAGGCGTTGCGTGCAGCCGAAGTATTTTTCCAGCACTACCGCGAGAATGCGAATTATCTGGAGCGCAGTTACGACTTTGTCGAAAGAGTCGGAATCGAAAAAGTCCGCAAAGAAACGATTTACGCGACCGAATCTGTGCAGCAAGGACTGCTCGACCGGCTGCGCAAGTCAAAGGCGCTCGCGCACGATGCGTGGCTGGAGCGCGAGTCGCCGAGAACGCCCACCCAATTTGTGCAAATCGAACTCTTGGAGACAACGCCCGTATGAAGACAGAAAACCCATGGATCCGCGTAACGAATTGCGACAATATTCCGCTTCGCGAAGGTCGCGCGGTAAGCATTGGCGGCCATGACATCGCGATCTTCAATCTGGGTGATCGCTTTCTTGCCATCGATAATCGGTGTCCGCACAACGGCGGCCCGCTGGCAGACGGCATTGTTTCTGGAATGACCGTAGTATGCCCGCTTCACGCCTGGAAAGTGAATTTGGAGTCCGGAGCCGTCACGAAGCCCGCTGGTACCGCGGCTTGCCTGCGTACCTTCCGCACGCGTGTAGAAGACGGAGTCGTGCTGCTCGACGCCTCAGCCGTTCGCGCATTTCCCGCAGAAGACTCTGTTGAAAACGAGATCGACTGCCATTCCGTCGCAGCTAAAGCATTATTGGAGCTGGTGCCAGAGTCCGCCAATCGAATTTAAACAATCCAAACCTCTAGCTCCAAACTACAGGAGAACAACCGCGGTGAATTCATCTATGAGTGATCGCGATGATGCGGGCAGAGCGACCAGCGTCAAGTTGTTTGACTTCCGAAGCGCGCCGATGCGGGCATTCCATCTCTCCTGGTTCGCATTTTTTCTCTGCTTCGTTGCGTGGTTCGGTATCGCACCGCTCATGGCTGTTATCCGCGATGATTTGCACCTGACCAAGGCGCAGGTCGGAAATACTGTCATCGCCTCCGTTGCAATCACGATTCTGGCGCGGCTTCTTGCCGGCTGGATGTGCGACCGCTATGGGCCGCGACGAGCGTATTCAGCATTGCTGATCCTCGGTGCGTTCCCCGTTATGCTGATTGGAACTTCGCACACCTATCACTCTTTCTTATTCTTTCGTCTCGCGATTGGCGCCATTGGCGCCTCGTTCGTCATCACTCAGTTCCATACCTCCATCATGTTTGCGCCTCGCGTAGTAGGCAGAGCGAATGCCATGACCGCGGGCTGGGGCAATCTTGGCGGCGGCGTCACGCAATGGTTCATGCCGATTCTGTTCGGAGCCTTTCTCGGCTTTGGCGCCGACCGCTTCTTGAGTTGGCGTCTGGCGATGGTTGTTCCCGGCTCGTTGATGCTGTTAACCGGCTTCCTCTATTATCGCTTCACCGACGATTCGCCCGACGGAAGGCCGTTTTCACCACAAATCGGCGGAAAGGCATTTCGGGAAGCCGCCGCGGACTATCGGATCTGGGTCCTCTTCCTTATCTATGCGGCCTGCTTTGGCGTTGAGATTACGGTGGACAACGTCGCAGCTATCTACTTCAAGGACTCCTTTCATCTCACCCTGAAGATCGCAGGGATACTCGCCAGCCTGATCGGAATGATGAATATCTTTGCACGCGCACTTGGAGGAATTTTTGGCGATTGGGTGGGCAACCGCTCAGGCTTACAGGGGCGTTCCCTTCTTCTCGGCCTCGTAGTGCTCTTGGAAGGCTCAGCCCTGATGCTCTTCTCGCGTCTGACCAACCTGATGCCAGCGATCATTGTGTTTTTGGCTTTTGGCTTGTTCGTTTGCATGGCGTGTGGAGTAACTTATGCCGTTGTTCCCTTGTTGCGGCCAGGGGCCATTGGATCGGCGTCGGGCATTGTCGGTGCGGGTGGCAACGCGGGAGCTTTGCTCGCGGGCTTCCTCTTTAAGGAAAACATCTCGAGCGCAAACGCATTCTTTATCTTGGGGATATCAGTCGCCATCTCCGCCTTCTTTGTCCTGCTGCTCCGTTTCCAGGAAGCGGAGGCGCAGAGTTTCAAGTTCGGCGATGCGTGTGCCATAGATGCACAGTCCGCAAATTAAAGATTAAATCGCTTCGGGAGGACCGCAACTTGCGGGATTAGGATTAGGAAAATTATCAGTCTCCTCTTCCGTGGCACGCGGTTGTAAACAGCGAAAATCTTTCTCCACGAGGATTCGCAGTTCCATGGCATCTCCTGTCGCCTGCGTGTGCTCGATGCTAATCGTATCGGAACTCGCCCAATGCACGGCCAACACAATCGGTAGCGTAATCGCAAGGTCGCCTTGGGTATAGCTCGCGCAAGGTTCGGATACGGCTGGGGAAAGCTGGAGCGCATAGGTGAAACGATCTGCCGGCGAATGGGAGAAATGAACTGACTCTCGAACAGCCCATTCCGCAAGTAGTGTCGACAAATCTTTCCGGTTTAACCGCAGTCGAATTGAATTTCCACGAATACGCAGTTTCATCTTAATGAACGGCTCCGGCGCCGCAAATGTTTCTGATCATTCAGTAGCGTTTCGAGATGATGCCGACTTCACCTCGTCACTAAGCACGATAGCCTCGGCAACTTCTTTCATTTCTCGGCGCTTTTGACGGCTCTGGCGCTGGAGAGCTAGATACGCTTGCTCTTCTGTAAGTCCGAGATCACGTTGCAGGATTCCCTTGGCGCGCTCCACTAACTTGCGAGTTTCCAGTTGTTCTGAAAGATCTAAATTTTCGCTATCCAATCGTGCCATCTCGATTTCGGCACCCACGAGGAATCCGATCATGGAGATAAGTTGTATCTGCCGGCGGCTGTAGATGTGAGGCTGCCGGTGCTGCAAGTTGATGACCCCGACTGAGCGTCCGCGGCAAAGCAACGGCACAGACAGGAAAGCTTCGTAACGATCTTCGGGAAGTTCATTAAAGAGCTTAAAGCGGGGATCCTGGAAGGCATTCCGGGAAACGGCAACAGGTTCCCGATGTTCCGCGACCCAACCCGTAATGCCCTGGCCAACCTGTAGTTTGAGATTGTCCACAACTTCGACGTGGGGGTTTTTTGAAGCCCGGAGCACAAGGTCTTCATTCTCCAGCACATAGATAAAACAGGAATCACACTTGACCAGCACGGCCGCAAATTCGAGCACACGCGTCAGAACCTCGTGCAGCGGATCGGCAGCAGCCATGCGACTACCGATCTCATGCAGGAAATCAACCTCCTGGTTCTCGCCAGATTGCGGCGCAATCATCTTTCGACATTATTGGGTGCCGCTCAAAGAGTCCAATCGCATTTTCTTATCGGCGAGATAAATGAACAGGTGGGGAACCCCGAGAATCCGTATCTAAAACTCGGAAAATGATCGGACGAGGACCCTAGGCTGCACGCGTCCCCTGTAGTGGCTTTGTTTGGCGCTCGAGAAGCGAACGCACGGATGTCAACGCTTCGTTTCCCTCGCGGCTGGGAGCGGAGTACGCGATGTAGCCATCCGGTCGGACGAGGGCAATGTCGTGGCTAGCGTGCAATCGCAACTCAATGACGTCAGTAAATGAGTCAGCAAGTTCTTTCGCTGCATGTTTTACCGATGAATCCGCATCGCTATTCAGAAAGAGAATGAAGCGGCTGCGAATTCCATTTCCACCGCGCACCGAATCATCGAAATATCGCTTCCCATCCCCTTCAACAATAGGACTTCCGTGATAAGCAATACCGAGTTCGGAAAGCCGCCCCACGAATGCGTGCTGGAAAGGGGCAAGGCGCGAGACCATCGGTATGAAGGTATCTCGGAGAACCTGGGCAAACTTGTTTGGAGTTCCCATGGCTTTGGTCAGAAGATCGGTGGTCTCGATGACATTTCTTATTACAGGAAGACGTTCGGCACCGTAGCTGTCGAGCAACTGCTCATTGCCATGACCATGTTGAAAAAGGTCAATCTTCCACGCCAGATTCCAAACGTCATGCAGTCCCGTATTCATCCCTTGGCCGCCAAAAGGACTATGAATGTGAGCCGCATCGCCGGCGATGAAAATCCGGCGTTCTCGCAGTCGTGCTACCAAGCGGTGATGGATACGAAAATAGGCGCTCCAGTTCAGAGATCGTGCTTCGATTCCGCTGGGGGCGCGTTGAGCCAATACGTTACGCACAAGATCAAGCGACGGGGCGTCTCCTTCTGTGTTTTCGATAGTCGCCACAACCCGGCGGCGCGTGGCGCTCATCGGGAAAATCGCAACAGGTCCAAGTTCGTTTGGATATCTGTTCTTCTCCCTTTCGCGCGGGATGCTCACGATTGTCCGGTCGCCTTATCGTCGCCTTGACCAACTCAGCATGTGAGTTGAGTCGGCATCTTTATTTACTTTGATCCTTCATCTATTTCGATCATTGACGAGGCGCAGATTCAAAGAGTGGGACGTGGATTCCATCCTCGTATCTGTACCTGCGAACTCAGGTGTTCGCTGTACGTTCCATCAAACCCAGCTAGACACTCTTGTCCGCCCCATTTGTGCCTCGGGCTTGTTGCAGGTTGCGGGACGGCCTTCTTATTACCGAGGCGCGAGACAGGACTAATGCCACTTTTGTGTAATACTTTGGACCACAATCAGCATTGAACATGGGAGCCAGAGCTTGAGTTTCTCTATCAGTCTTTTTGGTTTGGGATATGTCGGTTCGGTGAGCGCCGCCTGCTTCGCCCAGATGGGACACAAGGTCGTGGGCGTGGATGTAAACCACGGCAAAGTCGCAATGTTGGGATCGGGGAAGAGCCCGATTGTAGAGGCACGCGTCGGCGCACTGATCGCGGAAGCCTACGCAGCGGGAAGGCTGTTTGCGACTAGCGATGCACGAGATGCAATTTTGCAAACCGATATTTCGTTCTTATGCGTGGGTACGCCGAGCCTGCGGAGCGGCAAGCTCGACTTAAGCCACATTGAGCATGTCTCGCGCGAGATCGGCGCCGCCCTGCGCGAGAAGGACGCACCGCACACCGTGGTATTGCGCAGTACGGTTTTGCCGGGAACCACCGAGTCGGTGATGATTCCCATTCTCGAAAGCGCGAGCGGGAAAAAAGCGGGAGTAAATTTCAACGTGGTTTACAATCCGGAATTCATGCGGGAAGGTAGTGCGGTGTCCGACTTCCTTCAACCTCCATACACCATCCTCGGATCGCGCGATCCGCAGCAACTGACCCTGCTTCGTGATCTATATAAAGGAATTCCGGGCACATTGTTTGAAACCAGTATCCCGGTCGCGGAAATGGCGAAATATGTCTCTAACCTATTTCATGCGGTGAAAGTTGGCTTCGCGAACGAGATTGGAACTCTTTGCAAGCACCTAGGCGTGGATACGCAAATGGTCACCCAGATTTTTACTTCTGACACGAAACTGAACATTTCTCCCGCTTACTTGTCTCCGGGGTTTGCGTTCGGCGGGTCCTGTTTGCCGAAGGATTTGCGCGCCATTACCTATAAAGCGAAAGAACTTGACTTGGACTTGCCGGTGCTCCAGGCGTTAATTCCAAGCAACGTTGAGCACATTGAACGGGCCATCGAGGCAGTCTTACAAACGAAAAAGAAGAAAATTTGCCTGCTCGGACTGAGCTTTAAGGCTGGCACCGATGATCTGAGAGAGAGTCCTCAGGTGCAACTAATCAAGCGCCTCATAGGCGAGGGTTGCCATATTTGCATTTGGGACCCGGAAGTCTCGCTCGGCCGGTTAACTGGCTCGAACCGGCAATATATTGAAGAAGTAATTCCACACATTGGTTCACTGCTCAGCAACGATCTCGAAACGGTCGTCAAAAGCGCTGAAGTTGTGATTATGGGCACCCGGTCGGCGGATCAAGCCCAGCTCTCGCCTTTCCTGCGGGCGGACCAGTTCGTCATTGATCTCATCAATCTCGATGTTCTGCGGCGGCCGAAGAGCGCGGCCTCTTACGAAGGGATCTGTTGGTAAGAGGAACGCGGGTGGTGGGTGTCGGTGTCGGTGTCGCTAACGGCAACTTGACTGAAAACATAGATTCTGGCTGAAAAAAGGCATCACGTGGTTCTGAAAGCGATCAGCCACCGCGCTGGTATGAGTACCGTGATACTCCTCGAAGCTGTTCGCGATTCCGTACTTGTCAAGAACGTCATGCAGTTTCGCAGTGTCTACGCGTAATCCGTCCTGATCGCCTACATCAATCGAGATGCCGTGATACTCCCGCAGATTGTCCATGTACTGGTCAATAAAGGCGAGGGGCGCGTTCGCTGTCCACTTCGCTAGGACATCCGGCTGGGGCACGCCGTCCTTGGTCGGCAGATCAAAATATAATGGTGGGTTTTTCGGATCAGGGGACCATGCCGCCGCACTGGCAAGCGTGGCTCGAGCGAAAAAACCCAACTTGGCCGAATCCTCGGGCGTCTTCACCGATTCGAGAGCCTTCTCCAATTCAGGGTTCGCCGCTGCGCCAGAACGCGGCGATAAGCAACACGGGCTCATGACGTACAGGCTTCCGAACACATCAGGATGCTTCATCCCAATGCGGGTCGCCCCATATCCTCCCATGGAATGGCCTACCAGGCCACGACTCAGCCGGTTCGGTAGCGTCCGGTAATGCGCGTCCATGTATGCGACTAAATCGCGCGAGACAAATTTCTCGAAGTCCCCGGTAGTCACCGAACTCGAATACATCGAACCGTTGTGCAGCGTCTTCGAATCAGGCAAAACTACGATCATCTCTTTCGCTCCTTGTGCGAAAGCGCCTTCGATCGTCTCGGGTACGTGAATTTCATGGGTCCACTGTTCGGCGCCGATCGAATAACCGTGCAGAGCGTACACGACGGGGTATCGGCGATGCTTGTCCTTCGCGTAGCTTGGCGGCAGGAATACGAAAACATCGCGCTCGACTGCATCACCTTCCAGATTTCCTTCCAGCGATGTACCGTGGACTTTTATATGCTCCACAGTCACAGCCTTTGCGCCGGGAACGGGTGGGGGCTCTTGGGTCTGTACTTGCGCAGCCAGCCAAGGCCCTACAGCAATCGTTATCGCCAAGGTCATCATCCCGCAAAAACGTTTCGTACGAATCATCAGTGTACCTTTCCCGGATGCAGGATTTGCTCTTAAGGTAGGCAAGTTCGGCTGCATTCTCACAGATACTATAGTCACGGCGAGTTTAGAACGGAAGCGCGATTCCTCGGTTTACGAAATCAGCCTACTACACTCAAAACCTAATCGTGGTCCGAGAACTCGGTTCAATCCGTCACTGTCATTTCCACCAAGGCCCTGGGCGCGGCCGCGGAGCACTTATTGGCTGTTCGTGCGGGCCAAGCTTGATTCCATGGGAGTCGGGTTGTTGAAGTGGACGAAGCTCGTAACTTTACCGGAGGCGTCCCGAACAAACCTGAACTCTTCCGCTTCGCTGCCGTCTTTGCGGACCAGCCGGAACACATCGTTCCCCTTAGGCTTGAGAAAGGCCATGTCTCCGACTGGATCTGCCGTTGGCAAACCGAGAGAGACCAGCCCCCCAGCCCAGGGCAATATCACCAATTCCGAACCCCATGGCTGCGGGGAGTAGCGGCCAGCGTACTCCTCCAGGTTGACTCCAGCGACAGGAAGCGGCGGTTTGAACGCGTAGTCTTTGCGCTTGTCCAGGAGGGCAAAGACCGCCTTCGCCAATGACTCAGTGATCTCCGAAATGTTGTCCATAACGATTACAGCGGTTTGATCGTCGAGCCGCATGGAAAGGACGGAATAGTATCCGGGGCAGTCGCCAGGGTGTCCGACATAGATGTGGTCATCGCCGTGCTCGATCCTAAAACCAAGTCCCCAACTGGTCTTCCAGTCGGGGTCCATGAACTGGACGCGTTGCATCTCGCGCAATGTGGAAGCCTTCAGGACGTTTGTCTGGCCGGAGCGCAGAACACGGAACTGCCAGGAGGCGAACTTGCCGAGGTTCCTCCACGGTGGACGTGTAGCCGGCCGCCGGTGCAAGGCCGCGAGCGTTGAATGGCTTCAAAAGGTCGCGGGTGCCATCGCGCTTCAGAGCGCCGTAACCGACGGCTAAACGCTTGCCGTAAAGCTCCATCGGCATAACGGTCCGCGTGTCATTGAGACCGATCGGGGCCAGGACGTTGGCTTGGACATAATCGGTATACGGCTTGCCCGACACGGCGGCCACAGTCTCGCCGACTAAGGTAAGCCCTAGGTTGCTGTATTGAAAATAACTCCCGGCCGGATAAAGCGCCGACTGGGTTGCGATCTTAGCCCGAATCTCTTCGCGCGTTGGAAACACAAAGTCTGGCCCAGTCCAGTACGGAAACTCGGATTCACGTGGCATTCCGGAAGAATGGGTGAGTAGGCCCCGCAGAGTGACCGGACCACTATTTGCAGCCGGTTCGACGGTGGCCCACGGAAGATAATTGGTGATGGGGTCGTCCAAGCGCACCTTACCAGCCTCATTGAGCTGCATCAGTGCGATTGAGGTAAAGAGCTTGGATATCGAGCAAATGGAATAGATAGTCTGAGGCGTGGCGGCAACGGTGTGTCTGGCGTCGATGGTTCCAAAACCCTTGGACCAGACCAAGTCGTCTCCAACGACCACACCGGCCGAGATAGCGGGGATGTGCTGATATGCCTGAACACTGTCAAGCCAGACATTTACCACGCGAAGAGCTTCCGCGCGCTCCGCTGCGCCCTTCACTTCTTGCGCGTTCGTGATTGCGGAGAAGATCGCGAGGCTACAGATCAGATGAATGGCCAGTCGTTTCATTCGTAATGCTCCAGTGTGGGTAGTGAAAGACATTTCCGGTTCAGTCTATCGGACCAGAGTATGGATAGGTTCCGAATATGAATAGGTTCTTGCCCGATGTTCGGACGGTAAGGCAGGCTTTCTCGACACAAAAATTAGGGGAGGCTCGACGGAGCCTCCCTTGATTGATTGCTACCGCTACTAGAACGTTACCTTAGCGACTAGCCCGATAGTGCGTGCGTTGCCGGGAAACACCGACTTCGGGTTGTTGAAGTTAACGTTGCCGGGTGTCAGATAATTAAGATATCCGCCGCTGATAGTATTGAAACCAGTGACGTCATTTACGCCCAAGCCCAGGCCAGGATTGCCGCCCGGAATGAACTGTGGATGGTTAAGGATATTGGCAAACTGCGCGCCCAGGCGGAATTTGAACCGTTCCGTAAGGTTCAAATCTTTGTAGACGGCAAGGTCAACATCGTTGGTCGGATCTGTAGCCAGGGTATTTCGTCCAGCGGTGGCCAAGGCACCCGCTCCGGCCTTGATGTATTGCGCCGAAGGATTGTTTGCCAAGTAGGCAACCGTGTGCGAAGCGAAGCAGCCGGCTTGGGCCGAGGGCGCTTGGGTGCTGCAAGTATTGGTGCTAAACAGGGTGGTTATTCCGCTTCCCGTACCCGAAACGCCACTAGGATTGAACACAGCGCGGTCGCCGGCACTGTCACCGTTCAGGTTTGCATCGGTTGCCGATTGCACATCAGCCCATTCGGGCGATTCGTACGTGTAAATCGGGCTGAATCCCCAGTTTCCTACTACGTTCTTCATGAGCCAGTTTCCACTCTTGAAGTACGGCAGGTTGTATACCGCCGCGATGGTAAAGCGGTGAGTACGAGATAGCGGAGAGACAGACCGTTCCGCGGCAAAATTCCCGAAGTCTTGTGGACGTCGGGGAGTTAAGCTGGTGGAAAAGAAATCTGCGGTAGCGTTGTCAATGGTACGGCTGTAAGTGTAGGCGGCTTGGAAGGCCAAGCCACCACTGAAGCGTTTCCTGAGCTGCGTTTCCAGGCCGTTGTAGTTTGAGCTGCCCAGCGGCAAGTCGCCCACGATGCTGCTCTGGAAAGTGCAGGAATTTTTGAAATTGGGATCGTCACACGGCAGGTTGCGGTACGCTGGAACTATGTTGCCGGGCGCTTTTAAGGATGCCAGGTTATTTGCCAACCCATCCAAAGTCGCCTGCGACGGAGCCTGGAGGTAAGTCGGCAAAAA
The DNA here is from genome assembly GCA_035999525.1 of Terriglobales bacterium. Classification (GTDB taxonomy): domain Bacteria; phylum Acidobacteriota; class Terriglobia; order Terriglobales; family Acidobacteriaceae; genus PALSA-188. The sequence goes on along the minus strand of DASYGR010000308.1, from coordinate 1,543 downwards.
GGCTGATGGCGAGACCAGAGACTGCCTATTGATTCGGTCCTGAACGTCCAGGTGCACGCCGCGGTCACCAACGTAGTTGATTTCAGCGGTAAAGGCCTTGCCGAAAGAGTGTTGCACTCCTAAGTTCCAATTGATCGAATACGGCCATTTGGTATGCGGAGGTATCCAGGCTGAAGTGGATGCGATTGCATCAACGCAATTCGTTCCTGCCGCAACCGTTGCCGCATTGCAATTCGGGGTAATACCGGACCCTCCACCATTCAATCCCCCACCACCCAAGAAATTGGCCGTGCCGGTATTCAGGTCTGGCACATCGTTCGTCGCGCCAAGCTGTGGAGGAGGCGCAAGGACGCCTATATTGTCGTATAGCACATCGTAGGCCATGCCGAAGCCACCGCGAATTGAAGTGTTGCCGCTTTCACCGGGAGAATATGCAAATCCGAGGCGTGGCGCGAAGTCCTTCTTGGGCGAGTCAATCTTGCTGAATACCAGAGGCTCGTTCACGCCAGAGACGATGATTTGAGGCTGGCTGGCGGCTGCGTTAAGCGACTGCCGTTGTTCGCCGATAGGCACCGTGTCATTCGTAACGCACGCCTAAATTCAGCGTCAGGTGTGTATCAACACGCCAGCTGTCGTTTGCGTACCCGTAAATTCCCTTTTGATTGCCGTAGTAAACGCTCGCACCCTGACTGCGCTCACCGATAATATCGGGAGAGAAATCTTCCAGGAACATCTGAGCGGAGTTGTACTCGTAGTCGCCTCGTTGACGCTGGGTGAAGGTCTGCGGAGAAATGTACCAGCGGTACTCGCCTCCGAATTTCAGTGTATGGGCTCCCTTTGTCCAGGTGACATTGTCCACGCCGTTGTAGAAATTCTGGATCGTCTCCTGCGGGGCGTTGGGGTCAGGACCAATGTTGACGCCACCTAGATCATTCAGAAGAACGTTCGGAAAGGCATCCAAGCCTGGGTAGGGGAAGTTTCCGGCCGGATCGTTAGTCGCAAAGCGATTGTAACCTACACGGAACTCGTTTAATACCGAAGGCGTGAAAGTGTGATATTCGCCAAGGGTGAACAGGTAAAAGCGGGCGGGCTCGGTCAGATAGAAAGCAGGCAGGTTGGCGGTGGTATCGAGGGTGTCGGATTTGTTATATACGAATCGTCCGCGGATTTGATCTTTCTCGGACATGTTGAAGTCCACGCTTTGAACAAAATTCTCGAAGTTTGTAAATGCAGGCGCGGAGAATGTAATTGCACCGACTTCCACTGTCCCTGCGGGGCAGCTTCCGTTGGCAGGAGCGTTAAATGCTCCAATTTGGCCAGCCTCGCCTGAGCGAGCGGCCTTATCGTACTCAATGCAACCGCCGTTTGCCGCTCCGATTGGCGCTGTCGCAACAGGCATATATTGCTTAAAAATCCCAAAGTTATTCGCGCTCAACTTCGGGTCGGTCTGAATCGCAGCGTAACCAGCAGCCGTAGGACTTAACACTTCTAGTCCGCTGGTGCCTGTGGTGCCAACCGGTTGCCGCTCAAAATCTGTAAAGAA
>DASYGR010000267.1:0-5073 GCA_035999525.1 Terriglobales bacterium | reverse complement strand
CTGGGAGTCAGTTGGAGGCGGTGCCGAGGTCGTTTGTCCGAACGAGACCGATGTCAGTAACAGGATGCAACTCGCGGCGAAGTGTTCTGGGCGCATGGGTATCCTCACTTAACTGGAAATTATGTTGCTCCGGGGAGGATGGAATTGTACACCCGATCACTTGGGATTTGCCGCGCGGACGCGCTGTGGGGCGTATGCCTCCCACCCTTCGCAAAAGCGGCGAAGGATGAGGCACCCCGATTGCGGTGGTGCGGGCGAGGTCAGAACCTGCCACAGCTGCGTGCCTATTGGTCGGAACAGCAGATTCCTCCGGCCTCAGCGCCCGTTCGGAATGACAATGTTGGTAGTGATGAGGAAATACTCCTGCGTTCATCTTCTGCGGGATGTTTCTACTCGTAGCGAAGGCTTTCGACTGGGTCGAGTTTCGCGGCGCGCGTTGCGGGAACGGTGCCGAAGAGGATACCTACGAAGGACGAAACCACGATCGCGATAATTGCGGACAATCCAGAGATAGGGACGCGATATTCGGTCAGGAAGCGGACGGAATATGGGATGGCTAATCCGATAACGACGCCGATTAGTCCTCCGCCGACGGAAATCAGAATCGCTTCCGATAAAAACTGCAAAAGAATTTCGCGGCGAGTCGCGCCCAGGGCTTTGCGGATTCCAATCTCGCGGATTCGCGCGCTCACCGTCGCGAGCATGATGTTCATGATGCCGATGCCGCTGACCAGAAGGACAATCGCCGCGACTGCCAACAGCACCATGGTTAAGGCATTGGCGGTTTTCTCCGCCACGGCCACCAACTGGGTCAGGTTAGTCACGCTGTAAACCGATTCCGCGCGATGGCGGCTTTGAATCACCCGCCGGATCTGATCGGTTGCGGGCGCCACCATGGACGGGTCGGCCATCGAAAAGTAAATCTGCTTCACCGTGTTCGTGTCCATAAAAAGCCGGGCAGCTGTATATGGGATCGCCATGGTGTTATCCGTCACTTCGGTTTGTCCAAAGGTATTGACCCGCTCTCTAAACGTGCCGATCACCGTGAAAGGGAGGCCGGTCAACTTGATCACTTTGCCGATCGCGTTTTCGGGTGATCCGTAAATCTCGCGAGCCATGGTGTCGGTGATCACGGCAACTTTATTGTGCGCCTGCTCATCCTCGGCATCGAAGAATCTGCCGGACGGAACCACCAAATTGCGCACGACGAGATAGTCGGGATAAACGCCCAGGATTTGAACATCGCGTTCTCTTCCGTCTCCAATCGGAATGCGGTCCCCTAGCGGAACAACCGGGGACGCGGCCACGATGCCCGGCACGTCTCGCATCGCAGCACTCATGTCATCGAGAGTAAGCAGGTCGGGCGCGGAATTAGTGATGGGCTGACCGCCTCCCTCATACTCGGCTAAAACTTCGTTGGCGCCGATGGACTGAATGAGATTTAGAACATACTGCTTGCCAGTCATTCCAATCGTCACGACGAGAATGAGAGAAGCGGTCCCGATGATCATTCCCAGGCCGGTGAGGGCAAAGCGTAATTTGTTGCTGCAAAATGTGTCGTAGGCGAAACTCAACATTTCGCTAAAGACAATGGTGGGCTTGGGGGGAGCGCCAAGGGCTGTCGTCGTAGCCATTTTGTGATTAGATGCTACGCGGAATGAGTTGGAGTCGCAATTGGCGGCGGCTAATACTCAAGGGCATCTCTCGACAGAATGCACTTCGCTGGCGAGGCGCCCGCGCCACACTAAAGGAAAAAAGGACAGCCCGGAGCCCCCAAAGCTGTCCCAAACCCTCCCGGTTAGAAGGGTGTGTTACTGGAATGAGAGTAGCGGATGGTAGTTTCAGGATTGTTGCGCAAAAGTAAATTTCTGGTGAATTTAAGTTAGGGGCTGGACGGGCGGGGATGCCCTTCTCTCCATCGCTCGAGTTGGGTGCGGATGGTATAGTCTTTTGAATTTCCCGCTGAGTAGGAAATATTACTTTGAGGGGGCTAATGGCACGTGGCGTAGAACAGTCCCGCAAGCTTCAGAAGCGCGCTGAGTCGCTGATTCCCGGCGGGGTCAGTTCGCCGGTGCGCGCGTTTGGATCCGTGGGCGGTGATCAGCCGTTCATTGTGAAGGGGCAAGGACCGCACCTGTGGGACGCGGATGGAAATCAGTACGTTGACTATCTGGGTTCGTGGGGTCCGCTGATTTTAGGTCATGCAGCTAAAGCTGTCGTGGAGGCAATTGTCGCTGCCGCAAAAAATGGAACCACTTTCGGGGCCTCCATCGCGCAAGAGGCAGACCTGGCCGAACTAGTGGTCTCGGCGTTCCCTCACATTCAGAAGGTGCGCTTCGTCAGCTCGGGGACCGAGGCGACCATGTCCGCAATTCGCCTGGCGCGGGCTCATACGAAACGCAAATACATTGTGAAGTTCGAAGGGTGCTACCACGGGCACGCGGATGCGCTCCTGGTGAAGGCTGGATCAGGCATTGCCACGCTGGGAATCCCCGGATCGGCTGGGGTTCCGCAGGAATTCGCTCAGTTCACGCTGGCTCTGCCGTTCAACGACACCGAAGCTCTGGAGCACGCGTTCAACAAATTCAAACATCAGATTGCATGCGTAATCGTGGAACCGGTAGCTGGAAACATGGGTTGTGTGCCGGCCAATGGCGGATATCTGGCGTCGTTGCGAGCGATCACGCAACGCGAGAATACTGTGCTGATTTTTGACGAGGTGATGACTGGGTTTCGCGTGGCACTTGGAGGAGCGCAGGAGCTTTATGGAATCAATCCTGATCTGACCACGCTGGGAAAAATTATTGGCGGGGGGTTGCCGGTGGGGGCATACGGCGGACCTTCGGAAATTATGGATCTGGTCGCGCCGCTGGGGCCTATGTATCAGGCGGGCACGCTGTCGGGGAATCCGCTGGCAATGGCAGCAGGAGTTGCCACGTTGCAGACATTACAGAATGAGAATGCGGAAATTTATCCGCGATTAGAGAAGCTCAGCGCGGAATTGGTGGACGGAGTTGCCGCCGTCGCGAAAGATGCAGGCATTGCCATGCGCGCCAATCGTGTTGGCTCAATGTTTACGTGGTTCTTTACATCCGACGCAGTCACAGACTGGAATTCGGCGTCCAAATCAGACACCGAAGCGTTTGCACGATTTCATCGCGCCATGCTCGATAACGGCGTTTACCTTCCTCCTTCACAATATGAGGCCGCATTCTTGAGCGCGGCGCACACGGAGGAGAATGTTAAGCAGACGATTGCAGCGGCTAAAAAGGCGCTGGTGAGGAATTAGTCGTTCACAGGTTGCGGAAAAACCTGCGGTCGCACAGGTTTGAAAAAGGGCGCGGCTTTCGGCCGCGTCGTAACGCGTCTGGATTTCAAAGCGATTTCACAATCGCAGAAGTTTGCCCGGCAAAAAAGACCCGCCCTCTCGCAAAAAACGCGAGAAGGACGGGGCATCCGCGCGGCTAGCCGCAGCTTATGCAGCTGTTTGTGCGGCCATCCGGCGTTTCATTTCGTCCGCCGAGACGTCTTCGACGTGGGTTGAGACCGTCCATTTATGCCCGAACGGATCGGAGATAGTGCCCGAACGATCGCCATAAAATTGGTCCTTCACCGGACGCAGTTCTTTCGCACCAGATGACAAGGCCTGTTTGAACACGTTATCAACGTCTGGGACATAAAGCATCAAACTGACAGGAGACCCTCCGAAAGCTTGAGGACTTCGAGCATCCATCTCAGGATGTTCGTCGGCCAGCATGACTATGGAATCGCCGATTTTAATTTCGGCGTGCATGACTCTTCCGCCGGGTCCGGGTATTCGCATCAGCTCTTGCGCTCCGAAGACTTTTTTATAAAAATCTATGGCTTTCGCGGCACCCTGGACGACCAGGTAAGGAGTAACGGCATGGTAATTTTCTGGGATCGGCTTCACTGCTTTTTTCATAATTCACTCCTTTGAATATTTCTCGCCCATCATCTGTGGAATGGTTACAAATTCGTAACCTTCCGACTTATATCTCGCGATCATTTTATCGGAAGCGGCGATCGTTCGCGAGCGGTCGGCGCCGAATTGTTTATGACCGCCGTCGTGCAGCAGGATCACATTTCCGCCGCGTATCCGTCGTGCTACTTTGAGCTGAATATGTTCGGCGGAGGGCGCATTCCAGTCGTAGCCAGTCACGTTCCACATTACCGGCTCAAGCCCGAGATGCCGCGCGATGCGAAGCACTGCGGGGCGGCGTCCTCCAAATGGCGGACGAAAGAGATTGGAATGTTCGCCGGCAGCGTCACTGATCGCCTTGGTACATTCGGCGAGTTCGCGCTTGATCTGGCGTTCGGGCAGAAAAATCAGTAGCGGGTGAGTGAACGTATGATTTCCAATCACATGACCCGCTTGACGTATCTCGCGGACAATATCGGGCCGTTCTCTTGCGTATCGGCCAATCAAGAAGAAGGTAGCGTGGACGTTGTGATTTGCCAGCACGTCGAGAAGACGAAACGTGTGCGGATCGTTGGGACCGTCGTCATACGTGAGCGCCAGATCCTTCGAACTGGAGTTTATTCCAGTGAAAGTTTTGCCGTACCATTGCGCCGTGGGAACCATGGACTGGTACGCCGCGGTGGCGGCGATACCAATTCCAGCGGCAGTGCACAGAGGGCCGAGCATGGAGGGATTGTAATGGATTGGGGATTGGGGATTGGGGATTTGAGATTTCAGATTGGATGGCTGGCCCACTGTGAGATTTTGATGTTTTCAACACCATAACCAGAAGAAGCTGCCCCACTCGTTGGCGATTTTCGATGGGTGGGCGCCACGGACCTCGAACCCACATTCATTTATCACATCAAATGCTTCGGTTCTGTGATACAGAGGTCCAATGCCCTAGCTTCTCCATTTTTGGTGAATGAAGCAGCCGAAAAGCCGAACTCACCCGCGGGAAATCGCCTGATACCATCAGCACGAACGCCCACCCATCGAACACCTGTCCAGTCCCGAGACAAAACCGCGACGAGAGGGGCAGCCAGTTTAATAGTGGTTCTAAGGAAGATCAAAATCTCAGGTGGGCCAGCCGG
>DASYGR010000239.1:0-6052 GCA_035999525.1 Terriglobales bacterium | reverse complement strand
ACATCTAAGAATGCCAAGAGCGTGGCGGTCTTCAAATCAATCGAGGCCACCTGCGCCGATCCCGTGCATGCGACGAATGCCTTGCTACTGTCGGGAAGGATAGCGATATCTTCGGGTTGTTGACATACGGAAATTGTGGCGCGAACGGCGAGCCGCTGGGTATCAATCTCGGTGACAGTGTTATCGGCGCGATTGCTTACAAGCAGCGTGCCGCCATCAGGCGAGACTTTGGCGAGTCCGGGTGATCTGCCTACGGGAATGGTGCCGATCACCATCCGTTTGTCGAGATCAATTACGGAGACATTGGCGGAGCCTGAGTTCGCCACGTATCCGCGCTTGCCGTCGGCGGATACGTCAATGAAGTAGGGCTTGCCATGCACTCCGATGGTCGCGACAACAACATTCCGTTCAGCGTTGATCACGCTTACGTTGTTTGAATCGGTATTGACTGCGTACACTTCGTTCTTCTTGCTGTTTGCTGCGACCCCGGTCGGATCGGTGCCTACGGGAATCGTCTTCGCGGGCTCGAACGTGCGGAGATCAATTACCGTGACGCTGTTGCTCCCGCTATTGGTGACATATGCGTATTCGCGATAGGCGGGTCCGTAATCGGGCAAGGTGCGCTGATGGAAATACCACCAGCAGAAGGCGGCGAGGGCGGCGATCAGAATGCCTGTAACAAATAGTTTTCTCAAGGATGTTGGACTTGTGACGGGGACTTCGGCTTCTGAGGGTTGTAGTGGAAATGGAATCGCAAAAACAGGTAATTGCCATTGAATTCTGAAGGCAAAGGACCGAAAGGCGCTGCATCGAGGATCGCTTTGGTGCATGCATCGTCGAGGGATTCATCGCCTGAACTCGTTACTATTTGAGGGTCGCCAATGGCTCCCTTCTGATCAATGTGGAATTCCACATCCACATTGCCCTGCTTCATTTCTGGGGCTCGCGCCACCTGTGGAATATGGATATACCACTTAATTTTCACTGCGTGAGCGATAGTCGAGGTATAGGGACCAAAATTCACACCCTGCGTATCGCTCAATACTTCAACGGGACCTTTTCCAGTGTTTGTGTTGGTCGCCGTTCTCTCCGTTGAGGAGGCGGTGTTCCGTCCCATACCGGGCACAGCAGAAAGGAGAAAGGCCAATATGATTGCAGCGCAACACTTCACAATCTTCACTCCGCGGCAACAGGGCGCGCGACATCCTGAACCGACCTTTGTGCCGGAGCACTTGAGACCGTCCTACCTACGACGGGCGCGATCTGCCTCACCTGATTCATCAGTTCATCGAACTGATCTGGATACAACGATTGAATGCCGTCCGAAAGGGCTTTGTCGGGGTCATGATGAACTTCAACAATCAATCCGTCTGCGCCCACCGCAACCGCTGCGCGGGATAACGGCGTAACTTTGTTTCGCTTTCCGGTGCCATGACTGGGATCTACGACGATGGGTAGATGGCTCAATCGCTGCACGGCGGGAATGAGACTCAAGTCCAAAGTATTGCGAGTGTGGTCGGCGAAAGTTCTCACTCCGCGCTCGCAGAGGATCACGTTGTAGTTGCCTTCGCTCATCACATACTCGGCGGCCATCAGCAATTCTTCCAAGGTGGCCGACATTCCTCGTTTCAGCAGCACGGGCTTGCTGGCTCGTCCGGCGCGTTTTAATAATGAAAAATTCTGCATGTTGCGGGCGCCGATTTGAATGATGTCAGCGTATTCCTCGACCAGGTCCAGCGATTCGTTGTCCACGGCTTCAGTGACGATCTTCATGCCGAATTTGTCGCGGACTTCGGCCATTATGCGCAGCCCGGCTTCGCCCATTCCTTGAAAGGAATAAGGAGAAGTTCGCGGCTTGTACGCCCCTCCGCGAAAGAACTGTGCCCCGGCACGATGAACGCGTTCGGCAACGGCGAAAGCCTGCTCGCGGCTTTCGATGGCGCAAGGTCCAGCAAAGATGGCGAGACTGCGTCCGCCGACGGTGGCGTCGGTGCCGGGGAAACTAATGATGGTATTGTCCTGCCGGAAATCGCGGCTGACTAGTTTGTAAGGCTTGGTTACGCGAATCACTTCCTGGACGCCGGCCATTTCATCGAGCGTGCCGGTTTCGATTTCACCCTGGTTTCCCGTGATTCCGATGGCGGTTCGCTCAGCTCCGGGGATGGAGTGGGCGCGGTAGCCGAGTGCTTCGATCTTTTCGCAAACCGCGCGGACTTCGTCGGCGGTGGCGTGCGCCCGCATGACGACCAACATTCAATTCACCTCAGGAGTACAAGTCTAGCGTGAGTAGGCGGCTGGGACAAACGCACAGGGGGAGGCGGGACTATGATCTTGCCCACCGCGAAGCGTAGCGATTCTGGCACACAACAGGTCTTTCGACTGTGAGTCGGACTCGCGGAGTCCGACTCTTCGCTCCAGATGAAATTGCCGGAATTCCGGAATATTTCCCGCAAGCAAACTACACAGGTTTCTGGGATTCTCTTTTCAAGGCTCGATCCAATGTTTGATCCAACGCGGATTTCGCTTTGTCGTATTCTTCTTTAGAGATGCGGCCTTGCTTGTGATCGAGTTCCAACTGAAACATTTCTTCTTTCAGAGCTTCTAAAATCATCGAAGGGCGCCGCGCTGGCTGGGCTTCGCGGTCGCGATCAGCGGTTTCAACTGCGGATTCAAAGTTAGGTTCCGCAACATTTCTGGAGCGCCCTGCAATGTAAACTGCGCCTGCGATCAACAGGACCGCAAATCCTCCGAGCAAATACCAGCGATATTTTTGCAGAGGGTCGGGAGCATCAATTGGAGGTCCGAGTCCTCCACCGGGACGAGTATCCGAACCGGATGGGGGGGCGGCGGTTTGACCAGCCTGCTCTGCGGAATTGTCATCTTGCAGAACTCCGCTTCCCGAAATATCGAACGCCAGTTTCTGGCCGGGACGAGCTTTGCTGGCCACTTCGGCAATTGCACCCGGAGGGCTGGGCGGTTGCTTGTCCTCGTAAACACCGGTTTGGGCAGGAGAAAAGTGGATTGCCTGCGGCAGGATGACGACAAAATGATCCAACGGATAAATCAGTTTGGGATCAATCGTCGCCTTGCCGTTATACGGGAGATGATAAGAAATCTGAAATTCCGTTTGCCCGGGCCGCAACGGAAACGCGAATGCGAAGCGATCTTTTTCTGGCTGCTGCACGGGAGTGGAATCCACCCACTGTCCTCCGGCAGTCTGTGCCTGCGCGGAATCAATCTGAGCGTCGTCTGGCAGGTAGAACTCGAAATTCTGATCGTTCATTTGAGTGCGTGGGGGCTTGGATGTATTGCTGACAGCGAAGATGCGGCTTACGCCGAGCTGTCCGCGCTGCGCTTGCAAATACATGAGATCGGCGACGGCGTTAACGCCTGCAACCTTCTTCGATACATCGTAGACTTTCACTTCGACCGAAGTCATTCCGGGAGGCGCCATTTGATGGTAAGTGACATCCTGATGGACGACGCGAACGAGGTGGGGCTGGCCGTCGTCCTCAACAGTGAGATTGAATTTTCCGGTGGCGTCAGTTTTGGTGTGTCCCGCTTCTTCCATGCCTTGCGCCAGCTTTATCAGGATGACATCGTCCCCAGCGGAAGGCTTATTCGTGGTTCCGTTGGTTACGGTACCGGTGAGAGTATTGGCGGATGCGGCAGCGCTGAAAAAGACTGCGCATATAAGGGCAACCGAGGCGAGACACGTTCGGAAGCGAAGTGGGCAGAGGAAGATTGTCAAAAGTTCAAATCCTTTTTCTCGGGAAGCGAAACGCGGGGACTCGGGTAGTTTCTTCGATCTGGGAAATTTCTGATAGAAGAGCCGCCGCCTCTTCTTCGAGCGAACTTTTCATCGAGATGTAATCCGCCTCTGGAAATTTGCCGGCCTTAAATTCGAAATTAAGATCGCGCAGGTTTTCGTAAACGACTTCCTTGCGCTCCTGCAAAAATGAGATGCGAGTCTTCTCTGGACCCAGCTGGAGTGTGCCGGGGAGGTAGAACACGTAAATGAGCACTCCGAGAGTAATAAGGGCACAGACAAGAAAAATCATACGTCTTCGGTATCCTTCCGCGCCTGGTCGCGAAAGCGTTCAAGCTCAGGTCCAGTAACAGGCTTGACATCATCTGCGGGCAGAAGCAATGGACGTCCTCTCCACGTGCGCACAATCAGCACCACGCCGCCGATTCCGAGAACAAGGGCGAGGTAGGGCATGATCCAGGCGACACGGTTGAATCCTTTGTCCGTCGGCGCGGCGATTACGGTTGTGCCGTATTTTTGCACGAACGATTGCAGCGCGAGATCGTCGTTATCGCCACGGTCAAGCGCAGCTGCGAGTTCATTTCGCATGCGCGTTGAATAGGCACACCCGACGTGATTACATTCCAAAAGAATTTGATTGCATCCGCAGACGCACATCATGCGGTGGCCAAGATCGTTGAAACGCGCCGATTCATCGCCTGCGCCGATAAAAATAAACAGCAAACAAAAAAGAGCTACGAGTTGTAGAGCGCGCAGGGACAGGCGGGGATGCCCGTCGCTCCATTGATGGCGGGGTTCGTCGAGCTTGGCACGATGTTTCAATCGCCGGCTCCCACTGGAGCGGTTTCCAGTCGCGCTGGGACGGGCACGCGCACGGGGACAGCGTTCGGGATCAGCGCGACCACCGTACCGATAATCATTACCCAGACGCCAATCCAAATCCACATGACCAGCGGATTTAAGTGCGCCTTAATAATGGGGCGTCCGGTATCCGGATTCTGGCCTTCATAGACGAGATAAAGATCTTCTTTAAGAGTGGAGCGGTTGGCGACTATCGTGGAATTCTGCTGGCTGGCCTTGAAAAATCTGCGTTCCGGATACAGCGTGTCAATCTGCTTCCCATCCTTGAATACCTGGAGAATTGCCCACTCGCTTCCATAGTTCGGGTTGTCTTCCTGGGTGAATGATTGGCAAACGAGAGTGTAAGCGCCGATTGTCATCTTGTCGCCGAATCCCATTTCCTTTTCGGCGTCCTGATTGAAGGCTGAGCCGGCGAATCCAATCATGATTACGATCACACCGAAGTGAACGATGTATCCGCCGTAACGGCGCGTGTTCCGGTGCGCGAGATGGACAATCGAAGCCAGCAGGTTTTGGCCGGTGTGGCGGCTGATCACGCGACCGCCGCGGATGAATTCTGAAATCACGGTCAGTCCTACCAGCACCGAAAGCATGATGGTCATCAGTGAATACAGGTAGGACATTTTGAGCCAAGGTCTCATACCGAGTGCGATCAGCAATCCGCCTGTAGCAAGTGCCCCGAGGGCAGGCCAGCGAAAATTACGTTTCAGGCTTTCAAAAGACGTTTTGCGCCATGCCAGGAGCGGCCCCAGGCCGGTAAGAAGCAATAACAGCAAGGCGACGGGAATGTTTACGCGATTGAAAAATGGCGGGCCCACGGTAACTTTTGTTCCATTCACTAATTCCGAAAGCTTCGGAAACAATGTTCCCCAGAGCACCGTGAAGCAAGCTACCAATAGTAAAAGATTGTTGAACAAAAAACTGGATTCGCGGGAAATCAGCGATTCCAGCTTGTGCTCAGTGCGCAAATGCGAACGGTTCTTCACATAGAAAAATAAACAAGCGACAAAGATGATTGCTAGAAATACGACGAACCAATCGCCGATGGAGGATTGCGCGAACGCATGGACCGAGCTCACTAATCCGCTGCGAGTCAACATCGTTCCAAAGATCGAAAGCATGAATGTGATGAAGATGAGCCAGACGTTCCAGGTCTTTAGCATGCCGCGCTTCTCTTGCATCATGACGGAATGCAAGAATGCCGTCCCGGTGAGCCAAGGCATGAGCGACGCGTTCTCGACGGGATCCCACCCCCAATATCCTCCCCAGCCGAGGACGGAATAAGCCCAATGCGCTCCTAAAAATATGCCGCAAGTCAGGAAAATCCATGTCACCATGGTCCAGCGGCGAGTGATGTGAATCCATTTTTCGCCGGGATACCGCATGATCAGCGCTCCGAGCGCAAATGCGAAGGGCACGGTG
>DASYGR010000199.1:0-30967 GCA_035999525.1 Terriglobales bacterium | reverse complement strand
CTGGAAAACTGGTGTTGGACCGTGAGATCAAACGAGTCAACCGAATTCGGCCGGAACTTGGGGTCCGTGGGAGAAGCAGTAGCGGCTATAGAGTTGCCGCCGATCCCAGGGAAAAATGGCTGCGGCAGTGTCGGGCTTGCGGAAGGAATCGGAGCGGTTTTGCCATCAGTCCCGATGCGGAAAGCGGTCGAAGCGTTGAGGGTGCTTGCAGCCGTACCGCACGTTCCATTGGACAGAACAAACGTACAATTTACCGGCTGGATCAAGCCGGGGCTGAGTAGCGGGCCCAGCACCAGGCCAACTCCGTTCAAGCGTCCATAGATTCGCCCATAGCCGCCGCGAATCACCGTGTCCTTGCTAAAAGATGGGTTCCAAGCGACGGCAATGCGTGGACTAAACGCGTGGTAGAACGGGTCGGTCTCGTACTTGGGGTGTCCGGTGACATTGCCTATCAGGGCAAAACCAATGGTAGGATTGAAAACCTGCCCCGCCAGCGCCGCCGCCTTGCGTTGCGACAGGTACGACTGAGTATCGATCGCCTGGCCGCTTGGACCTACAAACATGACCTGCTTGCCGCTTTCTTCCTTTGGCGGCATCTCCAATGCCCACCCTAACCCGTACGTAACAGTGAGGGACGGTTTCATGTGCCAGGTGTCATTGAAATAGAGGTTGTAGTACGGAATGGTGACTTTATCGAATGCCGGCGTGAGTGGCGGATTCAGGTTCAAATTCGCACCCGTGCGCGTATATGCCTGCTGCGTGTCGGTTACGATACCCAGGATCGCGGCCGCCTCGCGGGCAAGCGTGGGATTGCTGAAAGCGGGACTTACGCCCGTCAGGTCAACGTTGCCGGAGCCGGAACTGTCCCCCAGCAGGTACACGGGGTAGTAATTGATGCCCCCCCCGTTATCAGTACGCTGGTGGTAGTTCCAGTTGTGCTGGTACTGACCGCCAAACTGCCACAGGTGGCTGCCTTTCAGCCAGGAAACGTCGTCGCGGTAGAAATGATCGCGCCCGTTCCAAAACCGCGTTCGCGTCTGCTGGGTGTTGACATTGTAGGGAGCGGCTACGTCATTCCTCTTCTCGCCAAAGGGTTCAAGCGCGGCGCCCAGGCCTGAAAACTGCGGCGGGTCGCCGTGCGATCCCCATTGCCACCAGTTGCGCGTGAAACTGTAGTGGAAGTCATTTGTTACGTTCGAAGTGACGTTCGTAGTTACACCCCACACAAGAAACCATGGCACTTGCGGCCGGTTGGTTAGGGAAACTGGGGTGCCCAACTTATCACCGGAAAAGAATCCTCCGATATCAATTTGGTCGTCGGTAGCACGCGTCAGATGGTAGTAACGGTAGCTTGACATGAAGTGCCAACTCTTCCCAAAGTCGTGGTCAAGGCGAACCACCGCGAAGTTGTCGTTCTGCGGAATAGCCATGTTCGCCCTGAAGGCGAGCGTGTTTACCCCGTCGCAGAAAGTGTCGCCGTTGAGCGCACCACACCCCGCTCCCGGAGTAGGCAGTGGCATGTATTTATTCCACAACTGCTGGGCGTACGAATTGATACCGATGCCCCGTGGATCAAGGGCGTTCAGGTTGTAAGTTATTGCAGGATTGGTCAGATCGTGCAGGATTCCGTTGCGCATATCCGCGCTCGGGACGAGTTTGCTGATCGTCTCGGAGTTGGGCCAACGCGCTCCCTGGTAATTGAAAAAGAAGTAGGTCTTGCCGCCAAGAAAGTCTTTGGGAATAATAGGACCGCCAATCGCACCTCCGAACCAGCTTCTGTGCCAGTCCGGTACCGGTATCTTCGGCGACGATTGATTGTTGTCCCAGGTGTTGGCCGAGAAGTTGTTGTCCAAATAATACTCATAGGCCGTACCATGCCAGGCGTTGGTGCCGCGCTTGGTAACGATGGACACCTCCATGCCGGACGAGTTGTTGAAGTCCGCAGTTTGATTTGTAGTCGCGACTTTGAACTCTTCCACGCTGTCAACCGGTGTAGGCATCACGCCCGAAGGCTGACCACCATTGATCCCCGCAGATGATCCGCTGATTGCATTATTTGAGTTGGAGAATAGCCCACCGGCGGGATCGTCGCCAAAATTCGGGTTGTAGACGCCCGAACTTCCGTCCATGTCGTTGCTGTTGCTGCCACCGTCGAGCATGAAGGCAGTTTGGTCGACCACCGTGCCTGCGGCGCTGCCGTCAGGGCTCACCCCAGGTTGCATGGTGATGAATGAACTGACATCGCGGCCAAGCGACGGCAAGTTCTCCAAAGCGGCGCCACTAACAGTGTTGCCAATCGTGGCATTCATGGTCTGTAGCTCAACTCCGGTCGCTTGCACTTCCACGACCTCACTGGTCGAACCGACAGGCAACACAACATTTATGGTGTCGGACTTTCCGATCTCGACCTGCTGCGCCGTGAGCTTGGCCTCTCTAAAACCACTCTTCGCGAATATAAGGTCGTACTGACCCGGGGTGACATTCGCCAAAACATAGCGTCCCGTATCGTTGGTGGTAGTGGTTCGGGAAGCGCCTGTCGTGGCGTCGGTGAGTGTGACCGTGGCGCCAGTCACTACCGCACCTGACGGATCAGTGACCAATCCGGCAACCGTGCCGGTTTCTGTTGATTGTGCCCATACGCCCGGTACGTTCAGTGTGATAGCCAGCAACGACAGTATTAGAAGTACGATCCGAAAATTCTTCATTGATATACCCTCTCGACAGGAGTAATGAAAGTCATGGCATTTCATATTCCAGTAGGGACTCCTCGTAAATCAACAAGTTATAGCCACTTGGGCTCATTTCGTTATGACCATTTGTAGATTGCGGGATCTGATCTCCCAACTTTGGTAGATTTTCCCTCGTTCGATAAGCCATAATGCATTCTGACTGTCCACTCTCCATGCTCAATCGAACATTTTGGAAATTAGAACCAATACCACCCTGCTCACCACCAGACCTTAGAGGCGTCTAAGACGCTGACCCCATAACAGAGCTTGTTGATCCGTGGTCAGGTGTTCAGCAAATTTCGCGATAGTTCGCATTTCAGGAGGTATTCCCATGTTCAAAACAGCTTTGCAAGGATTCGTTTTGTGCCAACTGATGCTCGTCATGTCAGGGGCAAGTCTTGCGCAATCCTTCGTGCTTGATCTGCCTTTGCCGAGCCAGCAAGCAATGGTTTCACAAACAATTGGAATTACCGATGTCACGATCAACTATCACCGTCCACTGGTGAAGGACCGTAAGATCTGGGATGGGCTGGTTCCATATGGCACGGTCTGGCGCGCGGGCGCAAATCTAAACACAACGATCACATTCAGCGATCCGGTCATGATCGAAGGCAAACCGCTCGACAAGGGAACGTACGGGTTACACATGATACCAAACTCCGATGAATGGACGGTTATCTTTTCTAAGAACTCGACCTCATGGGGATCTTTCACTTATGACCAAGCGGAAGATGCACTCCGCGTAACCGTGAAACCTCAGACTACAGATATGCATAACGCGCTCACCTACGAGTTCGACCAGTTGCAGCCGGATTCAGCGGTGGTTGAACTGGAATGGGAACAGGTTGCTGTTCCATTCAAGGTTTCCGTTGATGTCCACGATCTGGTCGTGGCCAGCCTGAAGAACCAACTCCGCAACCTCTCGCAGTACACGTGGATAAGCTGGAATGATGCGGCCAACTACCTGCTCACGGAAAAAATCGGTCTTGACGAAGCGCTGACTTACGCAAATAAGTCTATTGAAAATGAGGACCGCTACGACAATGAAATCACGAAATCGGGAATACTGACTGCCCTGAATCGCAAGGACGAAGCTGTAACGGCGCAGAAGAAGGCACTGGCCCTGGCCAGCCCGATTCAGATCCATTTCTACGGGCGGCAACTACAGGGTGAGAAGCGCAACGAAGAAGCCTTCGCGATCTTCCGCGAGAACGCAAAGAAACACCCTGACCAGTGGTTCGTGCACACCGGACTGGCTCGTATTTACTCCTCGCAAGGGAAGTTTGACGACGCCACCAGGGAAATGAAGATAGCGCTCGCAACCGCTCCAGGCAACCAGAAGACTTATGTGGGTGGGTTGGTGAAACAACTGGAGGGGAAACAGGACATAAATTAGTGCCAACCGGGCACCGAGCACTCTGAGTTCGCGGCCGAGCCTTCGATTCGGCAAGCAGCGCACGAGATCTATCAGCGCGATGCGAGACCGAACTCGGTCACACGGAGAACTTGGGATCGCCTTCGAGAATCTGCATCTCGAGTTTTGGCGCTTCACCATTTTTCCAAAGGCTGGTGCGAAATTTCACACGATACTTGAGCGCGCCTCCATCGGGACGGTCGCTACGTTCTAGCGGGCGAGGAATGCAGACGAATTCAGTCTCGATAAATTGGCTTGTAGCGAGAACAACTGAGTAGCCGTGCCCTCCCATATCAACAAACGAAAGGTGCGGCGACAAATCCGGATTGGATAATGTTCGCGCTTTCCCGATGTCTCCGCTTCGAGCGAAACATGAGCGAACCCCATGCCGGATCAGCAGGTTCACTGTTGGCTGAGGAGCATGGTCGTCCGGCCCTTGTCCAATGTAGAGCGATCGAAGAGGATGATCTTTCGGCAAGACGTGTTCGAGGGCTTCAACAATCCCTGGGGCAGAGATCGAACCGGTGACAAAGGCAATTCCGACCGGCACAAAAGATTTTGGCGGCAAAGATTTCGCGGCCAGACCTGCCCAGAAACTGTGGCGATCTCCCGCGACGGTGGCAAAGCCAGTAATTTTGTTGGATTGGACGAAGTCGTAGATCTCTCCACGCTCCACATAGGCTGTACCATGATCGCCTCCGGGAGACGTGGCATAGCCTTTTTCCGGCCACGGTTTCGGGGTCCCTGATGGCAGATTTTGGAAATCTGCGCGCATGTCAAGGGTCGCAGTGGTGTTGCCCCAAATCTTCCAGGTCGCTTTTGAGCTGCGCAGGCGACCGAGAAACCAGGCTTTCTGCTGCGCACCTAGAATTGTCTGAGCAGGCCTGTCTTTCGAGAAATTTGCGATTTCTGCCTTGCCGAAACGAATAGAATCCGGCGGGTGCCCGCCATTGTAAGTCTTTCCCGCATCCATGATCTCCATGGCTTCTTCGGAAATAAATGAGGGAAAGTCATCGCTCCCCAGAGGGTTCGTCTCGGGCTTGTCAGTTGGCTCCTCAGAACGATAGCTGCGCTGGTCGGTGATGATCAGTTCGACGTTCTTACCCCATCGCAATGCGCGGTAACCGGTGAGGCTGCCGATGGCGGCGAGATTATTCGGTTCCTGTCCCAAGCCGTGCTCGTCAAATCGAGTAACGGGAGTATCAATTACATGAGGAGGATCGAAGCAATCAAGAGACGGTCCGCTCGGCTTTGTAATCCGCGCCGGTTGATATTCGAAAAACGCCTGATTGGCCGCAACTTTCCGGGTCTGCGCGGGAATTGTTTTGTCTTCAAATCGCTGTAGCGATTGCCAGCCTAGCCAACTGAATTCGTGATTATCCCACATGTTGACAAACGGCCAGCGCGCCCGCGCATCCTGAAGATCAGGATCGGCCAGATAGCCGCGATACACGGCGCGATAATCTTCCACTGTGGTGGGGATGTGAAAGTCGCGAATCTTCTCGCCGTGCGGATAACGAACGATATCTCGTAAACGGCGGTCATACATCCCCTGGGGACGATCTTCCGGATACCAGACAATTTCATAGATGAAATCGCCGAGGTGCAACACGAAACCAATTCGCTCTGCGTCGGCAGCGCGTTCGTCTTCGAAGATCATTCTGCGATATGCGTTCTGCGCGCCTTGATTCGCATTCTGGCAACTGACAAAAACAAAACGGATGGGCCTCACGTCGTCTATGTCCGGAGCGGTAATCGTCCTACCGATACGGCTGCCAAAACCTTCGGAGTCAGTAAACCGATACCAATAAACGCGGCTCGGCTTGAGTCCTCCCACCAGCACGCGGCAAGTCCAGTCAGATGCTGCGGAAACCGGAGCCTCGGCATTCGCGACAACACGAGTGAACGCTTTATCTTCAGCAACCTCGACAATCACTTTTTGGACGCTCAGCTCGGACGTTGCGCCAGAAAACGGTCGCCGAGTCCACAATAGAACGCTGTTGCTATCAGGATCTCCGGACGCAACTCCCTCGGGAAAAAGATCGCGACGCTCGCGCCACGTGACACGTGAATTTGTTCCAAACGAATTGCCCCAGACAGCCGTGGCACCCGTGGCAGCCGCCATCGCCAGGAAAGAACGTCTGGTTATTGTGGACATGAATTCTATCCTCCTTACAAAGTGGCGCAGTCCCAAATCTTACGCTGGATACCCCTCACTTGCATCCAAGGTAACGCTCGGTGCTACTTCTCCAGCCTGCACGCCAACTTAGGGCACAGGGTAAGATAGGAGGCCGCCGTACGACCGTTCTGCTTGGCATTGGTTAGAGAAAAGTAGTCTCGCTGAATTTAAGCTCAGGCGAGAAAGGCGTGAACCAAACTTCATGAATCGTGAATACCACAAGGGATACAGCCGGGAGCTTCAACGCGACATGGAGCTTCTCGTTTTTGGCCACGGTGGGCTCCCGTTAATAGTTTTCCCGACGTCCATGGGTCGCTTCTTCGATTATGAAGATCGCGGAATGATCGGTACCCTGTCTCCCAAAATTGAGTCGGGTAGTCTGCATGTGTTTTGTGTGGACAGCGTGGATGCCGAGAGTTGGTACAACAAGAGCGTTCATCCTCGCCAGCGTGTGTCGCGGCACATGCAGTACGAGCGGTATTTGCTGCACGAATTGATGCCGTTTATTCGCTCACAAAATTCTTCTTCGCAATTGGCGGTCACTGGCTGCAGTTTTGGCGGATACCACACCATGAATTTTGCTTTGCGGCATCCCGATCTCGTGAATTATTGCGTAAGCATGGGTGGGGCCTTCGACATTCACCAATTTCTAAATGGCTATTATGACGACGATTGCTACTTCAACTGTCCGCCGGATTTCATGGCCAACATGCAAGACGATTGGTATCTCAGCCGCTATCGCAATATGAAGATCGTTCTCGCGACCGGTGAAACCGATATCTGCCGGGATGAAAACATCCGGCTGTCGCATATTTTGAATTCCAAGGGCATTTCCCATATCTTGGATGTTTGGGGGGATAATGCTGGACATGACTGGCCCTGGTGGCAGCAAATGGCGGTAAAATTCTTTCTCTGAGCTCTTCCTGAGTTTGGTGCAGGCCTTATAAGGAGGCCATTATGAGCGGCAAAATTGGAATCATCTTCGGAATGGAAAATACCTTTCCTTCCGCATTTGTTGAGCGCGTCAATGCCCTGAACATGGACGGCTTGCGCGCCGAGTTCGTGAAGCTTGGTGGCATCAAGATGGCCGACCCCAGCGGATACCGCGTCATCATTGACCGCATCTCGCACGACATTCCGTTTTACCGCGCTTATCTTAAAAACGCGGCGCTGACCGGAACGATCGTCATCAACAATCCTTTTTGGTGGACGGCGGACGACAAGTTTTTCAACTATTCCCTGGCAACGAAGCTCGGTGTAGCCATCCCGGCGACGGTGATTCTGCCGCACAATACGCATCCGGAAGGAACTACCGAGCAGTCAATGCGAAACCTGATTTATCCGCTGAATTGGGATGAGATTTTTCAGTATGTTGGCTTTCCCGCTTTTCTCAAGCCTTATGCCGGCGGCGGATGGAAGCACGTTTACAAGGTTCACACACCGGAGGAATTTTTCCATTTTTACAACCAGACCGGCGATATGTGCATGACCTTGCAGCATGGCGTGGAGTTCACAGACTATTTCCGGTGTTATGTGATCGGACAGGAAAAAGTCCGCGTGATGCATTACGATCCGCGAGCGCCACACCATGAGCGCTACGTGAAAAATCCCGCCGCGACGAACCCCAGGCTTCACGAACGCGTCGTAAATGACTCGCTAACTCTCTGCCGGGCGCTGGGATACGACCTCAACACGGTGGAGTTCGCAGTCGAAGACGACATTCCCTACGCCATTGACTTCATGAATCCGGCGCCCGATGCGGACGTCCACTCCGTCGGCGCGGAGAATTTCGAATGGGTCGTGAATGCAGTCGCCGAACTGGCTATACAAAAAGCCCTTAGCTCTGAGAACCCCAACAAGGAATTGCACTGGGCCGCATTCCTCGCTGGAAATAAGCCCGGGAAACCCGCTGTGGCAAAGCGTTCCGCAGGAAAACAGGCCACAGCCTAAGGGCTTCTAACAAAACCACCGCTTCAGCGACACAAAACAAAGAACACGGACTTCTACTTCAGCTTCGCGTACTCTGCCTTGGCTTCTTTCAGGATGGGGATGTCGGGGTCGGCGTCTTTCCACAGGTCGAGGAAATCTTTGTAGGCGGTGAGCGCCCGCGTGCGTGCGGCGTCGGCATCCGCTCCCTGCCCTTGTCCTAGCGACGTTCTCGACACCAAGGCATTGGCGCGTGCCACGCCCAGATGCGCCAACGCTCCCGTCCAGCAGTTCCAGACGATGCCGCTGTGGTCGAGAATCTTCTGAAACTCGGCGGCGGCAGCGGTCCCTTGGCCGGCGGCGAGATATGCCTCTCCGCGGACGTACGTCGGATAGAGGCAGGAAATATTGTTGAGGAACGGAATTGACCCGAACTCGATGGGGACAGCAGCTTGCAACGCATTGAGGGCAGAAGCGGGATTCTTCTTGGCGCTATTCAATGCCACTTGCGCCTGAATTGCGGGCAGCCAGAGCGACTGCATCTGGGTGTCCAGCGGGTATCGCTTCCCTAAATCTTGTGCCAACGCTTCGGCTCGTGCCGTATCACCCGCTATGGCAAATGCAAGCGCCGCCTCGGCAGCGGTTCCTTGACTCGTGGGAGCAAGCTTTAGAGCTTCTTCCGCCGATTGCCGGGCTTCTGTGGAATTGCCGTAAGCGGCTTGTTCGAGAGCAGCATTCGCTTGCCATATTGCTCCAGTTTCTTTGCTGTCCGCCCGGATGGCGGAGTCCACAGCTCGCTTGGTCAGTTCCCGCGCTTTGCCCAGATGACCGCTATACGCCTCGGTGTCGGAGGCAAGCGCCAGTCCATCGTTCTCATAATCGGACTTGCCTGCATACCACTGTTGCTGTTCCGCCATCGCGGCGGAGTCCGAGCGGAGAAACGCAAGAGCATAAAGAGCATTGTGAAGTGCGAAATCATCCATTTTTCGCGCCTTCGCCTCGTGGATTATCTGCCTAGATTCGTCGAGGCGTTGCAGGGAAAGCGCATAGTTGGCGAGATTCCCGTAAAAACTTACCTGATCCGATCCAAGGCGCATGCCCTGCTTTGTGATCTCCGCAGCTTTCTCATACTGCCCCAGCAAGTTGAGCGCTATGCCCAAACCGTTGTACGCTCGGAAATCCTGTGGGTAGCTCTCAATCTCCTGTTGATACGTCTGCGCCGCTTTGTCCTGTTCTCCCGTTACAGTTCCGTAGTAGTTGGCAGCAATCGCCAGCTTCTCGCGCTCGCTGGCATGTTCCCGCAACTGAAATGCCTTGCTGAAGTACTCGCTGGCTCGTTCTAACTCGCCCATACTCACGTAATCGCCGCCCACTTGCCTGTAGCCCATGGCGAAATTCGGATCAAGCTCGATGGCGCGTTGATGGTAAGGCAGGGCTGCGGCGTAGCCTTTCTCGTTACGGGCCCTGTTACCAAGGCCGTATGCTTTCAGAGCTTCGAGCGAAGACGTGGTGGCCTGTTCCAGGGGAACATCAAATTTCTGCACCGTCGCCAGAGACTCGCCCAGTTCAGTGCGCAGCTTGGATGCCGCCTCGCCCAGCGCGTCCAGCACCTTCTCCTTGGACCCAGCCGTCACTTGCTTCTCGGCCAGCGGGTCTCCGGTCTGGCAATTCACCGCCTTCAATCCCAGCACGTATTCGCTGCCCAGACTTGCAATCGATCCGGCAATGTATGCTTTGCTGCCGACCCGCTGGCAAAGCTCGCGGGCCACTTCGGGCGTGAGTTTCGTGCCCACAGGGCGGGACATCAATTTCAAGGTTGCCGCGACCTTGTTCTCCGGGAGCACATTCAGAAACGGAGACTGGTTGAGAGCAACGCTAAGCGCCTGCTTGAGCGTGTCGTCGAACACCTCATCGCCCGTTTCATTGCTGAAATCGGCGAGAACGACAGTGTCCTTGTCGGTCAGGCTGTGCGCGGCCTGGCGTGAGCGGAAGTAAAGAACGGCGGCGATCACGGCAGCTAACAGAATTACAGCCGCAACGTAACTTCCGAGCTTCGCTCGGCTTGGACTACTCGGCTTCGCTCGGGGCAGGCTCGCGGGGGCACCCGTCCCTACACGTTCTTTCCCTACATAATCTGTGACCTTCACCGCACCCGATGACGGAGATGGACCAAGCGAGGAATTAGATATTGGCACAGGCTGTTGGGCTACTTGAGAGCCGCTTTCTTGCGCGACGGCCACTGACCCTGAACCAGCGGCGGCAAATCGTCCGGTCTCTGTATCCCGCTTCAGCCGCTGCAACTCGGAACGCATGTCGGCTGCGCTCTGGTATCGAAGACTGCGGTCTTTCTCCAGCGCCCGGTTGATGATGTCTTCTAACTTGGGCGGAATATCTCGATTGAAACGAATCGGCGAGGGTGGGACAGAATCGAGTATTGCTTTAAAAATGACTCCCGAACTTTCACCATGAAAGGGCAGTACGCCCGTCGCCATCTCGTACAACACGGCTCCGAACGAGAACAGATCGCTCCGCGCATCCAACTCTTTCGCACGCACCTGCTCCGGCGACATATACGCTACGGTTCCCACCATAGTGCCCGGACTGGTCAGATGCTCCGCGTCCCCTGCCACCGTTTGTGTGTTAAGGGACGCAATCTTGCTCGAAGAACTGTCTGCCAGACTGACCTTCGCCAACCCAAAGTCGAGAACCTTGGCATGTCCGCGCTTGGTCACAAAAATGTTGGCGGGCTTAATGTCGCGGTGAACGATGCCCTCGGAGTGAGCAGCATCCAGAGCGTCAGCGATTTCGATCGCGAGCGGCAGAATTAACTCAGCCTCCATTGGTCGCCCTGCAATGCGGTGTTTCAGCGTCAGTCCTTCCAGAAACTCCATGGCAATGAAGGTTTGTCCATGCTGATCATCAATCTCATAAATGGTGCAGATGTTCGGATGATTCAGGGCGGAGGCAGCCTGCGCTTCCCGCTGGAAGCGCACGAGAGCTTGGGCGTCCTTTGAAATCTCGTCGGGGAGAAACTTTAAAGCGACAAAGCGGTGCAGCTTTATGTCTTCGGCTTTGTAGACAACACCCATGCCGCCACCGCCCAACTTCTCGACGATTCGGTAGTGCGAGATGGTTTGGCCGATCACTAGGAAGGTTGTCCGCTGACGCGACCATATTAGGGGCCAAGCTGCGGCGCGTCAATGCATTGCGGGCAAAGCTAACTTTCAACTCGCCACCAACAGACCTTAGTGGCGAGAACTTTGTCCGAGCGTTGCGACAGGTCAGGAGTTTGGGCTCCGTAAAGCACGGGTCGGGATTATACTAATTGGCGCCGAAGAAGCCGAAGAGCGAGGCTTGCAAGAACCGAGTAGTATGCCACCAACCTTCACGATCGGGATCGAAGAAGAGTATCAGACGGTTGATCCTGTCACCCGCGACCTGCGCTCGCACATTCACGCTGAGATCATCGAAAAAGGGAAACTCCGGCTACAGGAACGGGTGAAGTCTGAGATGCATCAGTCCGTCATCGAAGTCGGAACTTCCGTATGCGGCGGCATAAAAGAAGTGAAACAGGAAGTGAAAAAACTTCGCCGCGACATGGTATTTCTTGCGAAGGATAATGGCCTTCGACTCGCCTCGGCCGCAACCCATCCTTTTGCCGACTGGCGCGCGCAGGAAATCACGCAGGACGATCGCTACAAAAATATCGTCGAGGATCTGCAACTCGTTGCCCGCGCGAATCTGATTTTCGGCCTGCATGTGCACATCGGTGTCGAAGACCGCGAAACCGCCATCCATCTGATGAATCATGCGCGGTATTTCCTTCCGCACATTCTGGCTCTCTCCAGCAATTCGCCATTCTGGTTGGGAATGAATACCGGATTGAAATCCTATCGCTGCAAAGTTTTCGACAAGTTTCCGCGGACGAATATTCCCGACTATTTCCCTAGCTGGGGCGAATACGACAATTTTATTAAGTTGCTGATCAAGACGAATTGCATAGACAACGCCAAGAAGATCTGGTGGGACATTCGTCCGCATCCTTTTTTCAATACCCTTGAATTTCGCGTCTGCGACATTCCAATGCGGGTGGATGAGACGATCGCGTTGGCGGCGCTCATTCAGGCGACAATTGCGAAACTCTACAAACTTTATACTGCGAACCAGGGATTCCGGCTCTATCGCCGCGCTTTAATAATGGAGAATAAGTGGCGGGCGGCGCGGTACGGCCTCGACGGCAAGTTGATTGATTTCGGCAAGCAGAAGGAAGTCCCGGCGCGTGAATTGATTCTCGAATATCTGGATTTCGTAGACGACGTGGTAGACGAACTCGATTCGCGCGAGGAGCTAAACTACATTCACGAGATTCTGAAGATGGGGACGGGCGCGGATCGCCAGTTGCGCGTTTTTCAGGAGACTGGCGACTTTAAGAAGGTCGTGGATCACATTATTGAAGAGACGGCGATCGGATTGGAAGAACCATCCGAAATCGACTCCGCTAGAAAAGCAGGATAAAGCAGGATCATGAGCGCCCCCGTAAGCCCAGCCAGCCGACAGCTCGATACTCTCGCCTTCAGTTCTGAACTTACTCCCGGCGCGCGCAATGCCGTGAACATTTGCCTGCGAATTCAACCCGGCGAGAAGGTCACTGTCATTACGGACGAGGTCACGAGTGAAATCGCGGCCAGCCTCGTACACGAATTAAAAAGTATTGGCGCTCCTTATCGTGCGTGGGTCCTGGAAGATCTTGCGCCACGACCGCTGACAGATTTGCCCCGGGAAATTCTCGAAGATCTTGAAACCAGCCAGGTGAGCATCTTCGCGGTTCAGGTGCAGAGCAATGAATTGCGATCACGCATGCAAATGACCGCCGTGGTAAATCGCCGCAAGATACGCCATGCGCACATGGTCAACATCAATCGCCAGATCATGATGGAAGGGATGCGCGCGGACTTCCTGCAAGTGGATCGCATCAGCACCAAAGTGGTTGAAATGGCGAGGAAGGCCAAACGGATTCGAGCGAAAACTGCCGCCGGAACCGACCTGGTCGCGGACATGAATCCTGATTATCACTGGCTAAAGACCAGTGGCATCATCAGCCCTGATAAATGGGGAAACCTGCCGGGCGGCGAGGTGTTTACCGCACCGGGTGATGTCAATGGGACATTCGTGATTGATGGCGTGGTTGGAGACTATCTCTGCGCGAAGTTCGGAGACCTGAAAGATACTCCGCTGACGATCGAGGTAAAGAATAACCGGCTTACCGAAGCGCACAGTTTAAACCGCGAACTGGAGACGGACTTTTGGAACTATACCCACACCGACGAGAACAGCGATCGGGTTGGGGAGTTCGCCATCGGCACGAATATTGGCTTGAAAGATCTGATCGGGCAAATTCTTCAGGACGAAAAGTATCCCGGAATCCACATCGCTTTCGGAAATCCTTATGGCGAGCACACTGGCGCGGAATGGTACTCTTCGACGCACATTGACGTAGTAGGCCGGAAGTTTGACATCTGGATTGATAGCGAGCAGATCATGCGGCAAGGACAGTTCCTACTGCAAGCGTAAGTTAGCACTCCCGCGAAATGATTCCGTCCCTTCGCCACACCTTTAACAGGAACTTCACCTCTGGAAAATATCAGTCATTTCTTCATCTGATGGAAGAGCGCTGCGGCACTTCAGTCAAATTCCGGTTGTGCGAGACGCCGTGTTTTTTCCCCAAGACTCTGTTGGATCAGATGATTGAATTTGGCGAGGAACTGATTCGGCAACTCGACACCGCGCATTATCGCAAAGTCTCGGCGGCGGCGATTCCTGCGGAATTCAATGTCCCCGACGAAGATGATCATCCGTTATTCGTGCAGGTTGATTTTGGATTGGTGCGAAGCGCATCCGGAGAGCTTGTTCCAAAACTGGTTGAGCTGCAAGGCTTCCCTTCCCTATACGGGTATCAGGCGATGTTGTCGCAGGCTTACATTGACGTTTTTGAATTAGACGACAATCTCAGATATTTGCTTGCCGGCCTCGATTGGGACAGCTATCAGCAGTTATTACGTCGCGCAATCGTCGCGGACCACGATCCAGAGAACGTCATCCTGATGGAAGTCAGTCCGCTCGATCAAAAAACTCTTCCAGATTTTCTGGTCACAGAAAAGGTTCTCGGAATTAAGACTGTCGCGATCACGGATATCGAGAAAGATGGGAAAAGACTGTTTTACCGGAGCGGCGGCAAGCGCCTCCCAATCTCCCGCATTTACAACCGCACCATTGTTGATGAATTAGTACGCAAGAATCTCAAGCTGCCTTTTCGATTGACCGATGACCTTCAGGTGGAATGGGCGGGACATCCCAATTGGTATTTTCGAATCAGCAAATTTTCCCTGCCGTATCTAGAGCATGAGTGCGTGCCGAAGAGCTTCTACCTGGATCGCGTCCAAAATATGCAATTCGACAATTACATTCTGAAACCACTTTTTTCATTCGCGGGATTAGGAGTAATCATGAATCCTACGCCACAGGACGTGGCTGCGATTCCCGACGAGCAGCGCTCGCAATATATCGTCCAGGAGCGAATGATTTTCGAGCCCGTCATCGAAACTCCATTCGGTAAAACCAAAGCCGAGGTTCGCGTCATGTATATCTGGATGGGCAAGCTCACGCCCGTGATGACAATTGTCCGAATGGGGCGAGGCTTGATGATGGGCGTAGACCAGAATCGAAATATGGAATGGGTGGGAGCTTCCGCCGGTCTGTACCCAGCGTCGCCATCATCTTAAGACTATCAAACAATACAGGTATGATTCTGGCTGCCTACTTTACGAGTCGAAGATATTGGTCAGTCTTGTTGATCCAATCCTGGCGGGGCGGCTGGAAAACATCCAGACTCACCGAATCGACGAGGGCCACGGCTTTGTGCGGCATGTGAGGGGGGATGATGAGTACTTCCCCAGCCTTCACGACAATTTCGCGGCCGCCTATCGAGAACCTCAAGGCGCCCTTCGTCATGTAACTCACCTGTTCGTTGTGATGGTGGTGAAGTGGAACGACGCATCCCTTCTTCAGCAGGATGCGTGCCAACATGATTTTGTGCCCTACGACGAAGTGACGCTGAAGCAATGGGTTGAGGTTTTCCAGTTCCACGGAAGCCCAGGAGATGTGTTGTAGCTTCGGTTTCGTGGCTCGCGTCTTCTTCACAGCCACTTTACGAATTGTCTTCTTTTTCGTCGCCATCTTCCCGGCCTCCTCTCGGTTCGCCCGGTTTACATGATAGCCGGAATTTTGCTTCACTTGCAGCTCGCATCCTTGTTTGACCACTCCATTTGCACCGTGTAATTTCCAAGTTTCTTGGTCTGCCAGGCACAGATATCGCCGATTTCGCCGTGTGTGTCGTCGTACCATCCTTGACCCGGTACGGGATCGGTGATTGCCTCACACAGCTCATGCGAACTGGTGGAAGTCAAAGCGTCCAACGAAGCCAATCCACCAAGGCAACCTGTGCAATTCGGGTATGGCATTACGGCATAGTAGATGCCGCTCCCGAATGTATCGTGATACCCGCAAAATGCCTGGCATGAACGGGATCCACCCTGTACCACCGCGGTCCCCGGCGGAAGGTAAATGAAATATAGAGTATTGGCGTCGGGCTTCGGAACGGAGGAGTTGCTGGTGATCTCCTGTTGCAGGGTCGTCTGAATGGCCGCGTCGGTGACCGAATTCGATAGGACAGGCTGGACGATCGTTACGGTGCCAATCAACGATCCGTGGCCGATCGTTTGACCTGGCACGTTATATTCCGAAAGTTGGTCTATCAATGCGCTGCTCAAAACGAAGCCAACAAATTGGTTGATCTGGTTCGCTAGCGTAGAGTTCGGACTTGCCTGCCACGCTTGCCCCCAGAAAATCGTAACCACTTTTACTGAGTGCAGCAGCGGCCCTCCGCGATACGTGAGTTGTGCCGCCGGAGGGGCCGCAATACCTGCTGACGGGCGATACAGTTCGCTCGGCAGGTGCAAAGGAACAATTCGGATCGGATCATTCATGCGAGTGACTTTTTTACTTGTTGTCTTCTTTGCAATCGGTTTCATAGATTACCTCCATCCATCATCACTATCACGAATCGACTCGTCGTAACAGAGACGTTGAATAAGGGAACGGAATTTAGAACCGCTCTTGAACGACTAGTCGGCGCGCACTCAACTGCCGATAGACTGCTGTCATCATCAGAACCGACAATGGAACCGTGATGAATAGCCCGATCCCGAGCAAGCATGCGCCAAGCGCATTAAGAACGAGAAGAGCAATAAAGATCCACAAGAGGCAAATCCTTATTCCCGCCGTCAGAATGGAGCTCTGTTGGAAACTGCCCATTAGATTAGTTTCACCGTCGGCCATGCAGAAACCGAACAAGGAATAACGAACGCTAAGGTAGGCCCCTGGAACTACCAAGAGCAGCAGGCCAACCAAAACCATCAGCAGATAGAGTATTTGGCCCGCCAGGAACTTTGGACCAAGAGCTAGGTAGGAAAAAATGTCAGCAAATGTAGGCTGTCCCTGATCGTATAACGTGAGGCATGCGTGGAGAAAACCGAGTTCTACGCCGGCAACAAAGATCACGAAAGCCAGGTGCGCCATGGCCCACAACAAAATGCCAAACCGTTGACCAAGAATTACTATGATCTCCAGGACGACCCAAGCACCGAAGATTGTCAGGAGAACCGATGTAAAGAAACCAAAACGCTTCTTGAAAACGGGCCAAGCAAAGTTGAAGGCTTGACAAATGGAAATCGGATCGAGGTTCCCCTTCCCAAGGCTCATCGCCTAAAGACCGCTACGGCTTTGCCTTGGGCGAAGCTTCCTGTTGCTGTTTCTGCGCGTCCTCTGTCCATGGAGGAACAATTCCCATGAATCGGGCGTAGGCGATGGATTGGCCGAGGTGTTCGGCCGCATGGCGAGTAATAAACAGGAGAATGCCTCGCTCGGTATTCTTTCCTCCAAACCAATTCAGGCTCTTGTCGAGATCCGCATCGGGCATGGAAGTGATCGCTTTGCGAGCGTGGACAAATGAGTCCTTCAAGGTCGCGATGACTTTCGTCTTGACCGTCGTGGACTTTTCTAGGCCTCTTAAATCAAAGCCCCTGGTGGAGGCGTGCCGACAAGCTTGTATAGGTTAAAGTTGGCGGCGGAGACGTGTAGAAATACTTCGGCAATCGAGCGAACACCAGGAGCAGGACGCCAGGTGTACTTTTCAGCGGGGATGGCTTCCGCAAGACGCTGAAACTTGTCTTCCTGAATCATGACCTCCGCCAATACCTCGGAGCGATAACCTGTAACCCCGGGAGTACCGTCATGGCTTCCATGTCTTGCCGCCATCAGTTGAGGTCACTCCAATCTCTCGAACGCCACCGTCCACGGGCTTCCATGTACCGCGCACCAAATCACCTTTTGCGTGGTCTTCACCAGTTAAGACCATTTCACCGGCCTCGAGCTTTCCTTCTATCTCGAGCATCTGACCTCGATTGGTCACCCAACTCTGGTGCCAGACGTTTCTAGCACCGTCGTAAATCGTGAAACTCTGACCTTCGTGCCCATCTACAGCTTGGTAGTCTTCTCGCAAGACGCAGCCGCCAAGTATGGGATCAACTCGGACGTGCGCTGCCTTATTTGGACTGCCGACATCGAATGCGTCCCAATCGCCTGCCCAGAAATCAAACTGGCGATACGCGGGCGCTGCACAGGGGGTTGGGGTCGCAGGCTCTGCGGCAAATGCTTCGTGGGACAGCAAATTACTAGCCGCGAAAACTACAACTGCAGAAAAAATGCCGGCTTTCAACCTCCGCGCATTAATTGTCATTTACTCCTCCATCGAGTTCGAGTGATGAAGCAACCTGATACGACCCGGCCTAAGTGCAATCGTTGACCTGCTCACCGACGGGCACGATCTCTTCGGGAGGACCATAACCGTGATCGTAAGCCTGATCGGAAACCGTGAATACCCTCAACTCGTTCGAGCTCCAACGGCTGGAGATGGGCGGTCGGCCGCAGGAACAGTACAGGGTCCATCCACCCGAGAAGCCGTCACCAAGCGGCATTAGGTACGACCCATTAGGGTAAGGACTGAACCCAACCAGGTATCGCGTGCAGCATTTTGGGCACTCAACGCAATGGCGAACACGAGGTTTCATTTGAATACCAGCGAACTGCTCACTCTAATTTGCGTCTCCTGAATGTTGGAATCGAAGCACAAGCGCTGTGTGCTTTTATTGCGAACGCTCCGAGTGCAATCCCGACCATAACGAAACGGATGCCAGCGGGTTGGACGTTTGCGGACTTCGAACCCAGAGGTTGGACTTTTACGGCTGCGACCTCAGCTCGTTTGCCGACTTCGGATTGCGGTCCGAAAACGTCTACTTCCATGCTCAGGGACGGCTATCATGAGTGAGATCGTGAGAGTTGCGATGGTTTCGAGATCAACGTTGCACACCCGGCAAGACCTATGAATTTGGATTGGAAGATATGTTCGCGGGCCAGACTGTCGCGTGATGCGCGGTTTGACGGCAAGTTTTTTATCGCTGTGCTTAGTACCAAGATCTACTGCCGTCCGATTTGTCCTGCGCGCACGTGTAATGAGAGCAACGTGCGTTACTATCCAAGCGCTGCGGCGGCGGCCGAAGCGGGCTTTCGCCCCTGTCTGCGTTGCCGTCCAGAGAGTTCGCCCGGAACTCCGGCATGGTTGGGGACTTCGAACACAGTTTCGCGAGCTTTGCGCCTGATCGGCGAAAGCGGGCTTGAGGACGGTGGCGTAGAAGTCCTTGCGGAACACCTCGGCGTTGGTTCGCGGCATCTGCGGCGATTGTTCCTGCGCCATCTCGGCGCCACGCCGATTGCCGTGGCTCACACGCGCCGTCTGCACTTTGCGAAGAAGCTCATTGACGAGACCAAACTGCCAATGAATCAAATTGCGCTGGCCTCCGGGTTTGGTTGCGTCAGGCGCTTCAATGCCGGCATTCGCAAGGTTTACCACCGGACTCCAACGCAACTACGGCGCATTACGCCGCAGACAGGTATTCAGCCGGGAAATCAATACCTCTTCCGCTTAAATTTTCGACCACCTTATCACTGGAAGGCGATGCTTGCATTCCTGGCCGCACGAGCCACGCCTGGAGTCGAAATTGTCGAACATGAGAGCTACCGGCGCACCATCTCCATGAATGGTCACGATGGCAATTTTGAGGTTTCACTCGACGAGCGCCGTGACGCTCTTCTCGCGCGCATTGAATTCGGCGATCCACGCTCGCTTATTTTTATCGTCGAGCGCATTCGCGCGATGTTTGATCTGAACGCGGATTGGGCGGCGATCGTCCAGAGTCTTAGATCAGACCCATTATTGAGTGATCGCGTTAAGGCTGATCCAGGCCTTCGCGTCCCCGGCTGCTGGAATGGATTCGAACTCGCGACCCGCGCGATTCTCGGCCAGCAGATTACCGTCAAGGGCGCAACCGCCATGGCAGGCCGCATGGCGAGCAAGTTTGGAAAGCGGATTTCCGTTGCCGGCGGTCTGACTCATCTTTTCCCGTCACCGAAAGTTCTGGCTGATGCCAGGCTTGGCGACATCGGCCTCACTGCCGCACGCGCGGAAACTATTCGAGCTCTAGCCCGAGCCGTTTCCGATGGCAAGATCAGCTTCGCGGGGGTCGTCAACTCCGATGCTCTTCTCAATCGCTTATGCGAAATTACCGGCATTGGGAAATGGACAGCGCAATACGTGGCGATGCGAGCCCTCGGGGAGCCCGATGCCTTCCCTTCCAGCGACCTGGGTCTTTTGCGCGCTATGGATTTGTCGAGTTTTCACGAGCTGGAGCAGCGTGCCGAAGCCTGGCGGCCGTGGCGTGCTTATGCAGCCATGTATCTCTGGAGAATCACGAACCGAAACGCAAGCCGTGGAGAACGTGGCGCATCTGTTAGAGCTCAAGAGCAGATCATTAAGAGCGCGGGTCCTTACCGGCATGTTTCGTGACGGTGTAGCATCTGTAGGCACGGATTCAACCCAGCACCCCCAAGGCCAGAAATGGCACACGCGGTGATACCCTACACTAATCAATGGCAGCGCGAATCAATTCAAAGGATCAGGGGAGCGCTAAAGAACCGAGGTGGCTGGCGTTAATAGCGATGCTGGCTAGTGGTCTGGTCTACGCAGCATTGCCGAGCAGTCTTTCAGTGGGTCCTCGTTGGCTGCTCCTGGTGGTCATCATTGCAATAGTCGTTTCCGTAGTTATCTCCCATCGGGTGGGACATCACACAGCGGACCGGATAATTGGGTACGCGGCCAGTGGAATTTTGACCCTGGCATTGATCTGGTCTTTAGGTCTGCTAGTGGCCGCAATTCCAAAGCATGACATAGACCCAAAGGTTCTGCTCCGGTCCGCGGTCGCTTTGTGGGTGACAAACATTCTCGTGTTTGCACTCTGGTACTGGCGCCTGGACGCTGGCGGTCCGCATGAGCGTGAAAAGGAACAGGGCCATAAAGAAGGGGCCTTCCTGTTTCCGCAGATGAACCTCGCGGAAACCTCCGACCCTGACTGGTCGCCTAATTTTGTAGATTATTTGTTCTTAGCCTTCAACACCAGCACAGCCCTGTCGCCCGCCGATACGCAAGCTTTGTCTCGCTGGGCGAAGATTTTGATGATGATACAGGCGACCATTTCGCTAACGGTGCTTGCACTGCTGGCTGCCAGAGCCGTGAACATTCTCTAGTTAGTTGCACTGCCAGCAAAATCAGCACGCCCAAGCGAATCGGCTATTGCAGTCCATTCAACGTGCCACCCTGATCAGATAATGCACGCAATTCGGACCGCTTTGAGCGCGGTGTGAAAGCTAAGGTTTTGATTGCCCTTCCAGTCGTGCGGTAATCTTCAGAACTTCCTTCGCCGAAACGAGAAGATCTTACCCTAGACCTTGCAACACGGCGAAAATGCGTTCGCTGGCGTGGCCATCCCAGAGTGGCGGAATAGCTCCCTTTTTTCCCTTCCCTGCAAGAATGTTTTCAAGCTCAGAAGTCAATTTATGCTTGTCTTCTCCCACCAGAATATTTGTTCCAACGGTTACAGTGACAGGACGCTCGGTGTTCGATCGCAATGTCAGGCACGGAATTCCTAAATATGTCGTTTCTTCTTGAATGCCTCCCGAATCAGTAATAACAACTGTGGCGCGGCTCTGAAGAGCCAGAAACTCGAGGTAAGGCATCGGGTCGAGTAGATGCAACTTGTGGGTGGCAGTCTTAAAGTCCGCGATTCGCTGACGCGTCCGCGGATGCACTGGAAACACAATATCCAGCTCATCGCTGACTTCAATTAGCGAGCCGAGAATACTCTCGAGGTTGCGCTGGTCGTCTACATTCGATGGGCGATGCAAAGTCACAAGCGCAAATCCGCCGGGCCATTCGTTCTTCAAACACTTTGCAGCAAGCGGCAGAAACCGTACCAAAGAATCAATCATCACGTTGCCAACACGATGAATTTTATCCGCTGCAACGCCCTCGTTTTGGAGGTTCAGATCACCATCCTCGGATGGCGTAAACAAATAATCGGAAAGCCGGTCGGTGACGATGCGGTTAATTTCTTCTGGCATGGTGCGGTCGAAGGAACGAAGGCCGGCCTCAACATGACCCAGGCGAATTAACAGTTTCGAGCAAACCAGCGCCGCTGCGACCGTGGAGTTGACGTCCCCGTAAACTAGGACGATGTCTGGCTTTCGTTCCAACAAAACCGGCTCGATGCGGCACATGATTTCCGCGGTCTGAGAGGCATGACTGCCGGAGCCGACTCCCAGATTCACATCAGGTTCGGGAATCTCAAGCTGCGCGAAAAACACGTCTGACATATTGCGGTCATAGTGCTGGCCGGTATGAACCAGAGTCTGCCGCATGCCCTTGTCTTTGAGGACACGGAGTATTGGCGCAGCTTTGACAAAATTAGGCCTCGCGCCAACGACGTGAAGGATGTGCACTGATGGTCTCTCGTAGGCGTGATTATAAGCAAACGGTAGAATAGCGTTCGGTTGAAATGTACTTGTGCGGCGTTTCGACTAGCCGCTCTGAATCGTGGCTAATGAAAGGCCATTCGTGGCAAATAAAATTGATGGCTGCATTCCCAAAACGGAACCAATTAGGCGTATATTGGCGGTCGGACCGAAAAAGGCAATACGGAAATTAGGTTTAAATTATGTGGCGTCATTTTTTACTTCTCGGAATTCTCATTGCAGCACCAGCCATCGGGCGGTGTGACTCTGTGCAGTTTACGGTGAACCCGGCGAACATTGGAACCTTATACAAAGGAGGGTCCATTGATCTCTTCTCCTCCGGTCTCAGCGGAGCCATGCTCTCGGGCCAAAGTTTGTCGTTGGATTTGGTGCTCAGCAATGACGTCCTCGCAAGATTAACTGTTTCAGACCCGTCGTTTGGCATATCGCTCATCGTTCACACGAATGCGGGCGCCGCCCCGGGATTTGCAGATGCGTCCACCACTGGGTTCCTGCTTGATTCTAGCGGCAACCGACTCGGCGCCTCTCAGACTGCTGGGAGGTCGGATGGCAGTGATGGAACTTTTACTATAGGGCTGGATCCGATTCAGGGAGGCGACATTAGTGGTGTGCACTTCGACACCGTATTTCCTGACACTGGGTTTGTCGTCACGGACGCTCAGCTTCGTTTCAGTATCAATTCTCCAAATAACGGTCTTATCTTCGGAACCGCGCAACAACTGCCAGAATCCTCAAACCGTTGGGACTACTTAGGTTTGTCCGTCCTGCTGGCGATTGTTCTTTATGGAGCAAGACGATACCGCGCAGTCGAAGTGGTGTGACGCTCTGCCATTCCTTGGAACTGGTGCGGTGGCGGAAATTTCAGCAATCTGGAGGTTACCCCACATGCCGGTACAAAAACCTGCCTGCGGTGGCGAGGGTCGGAACCGGCACCACACCAAAGACTTTTCTGGCCATCTTAAGTTGCCAAGTATCGCCTGAGGTCATCGGGACAAGTACCGGATAGCGAGAGTAAGTCAACAAGCTGCGTGTGGCGCCCCAATGCTCCTTGAAGGCAATCAGCCCGGACTCGTCGCAGTCGGTTCGCCCCATATCAAGCTCATCAAATCCATTACTTTTTGCATCCTGTATCGTTTTCCAAAATAGCAACGCCATTCCGCCTAATTTGTGCTGTTTGGGATCTGAGCATCCATACTTGTAGACCATCGTCTTCTTGTGGGTCAGTGTGATGATTGCGCAGATCGGTGAGCCATTTCGAGATGCGAGTCGAATCTTCAAATTCGGCCCCAAGCAGGCCACCAGGTTACGGAACCATGAAATTGGTTGCGGAGGAAGTCCATATCTTCGACGGCTGTGCAGCAAGAGCCGATAAAATTGCTGTACAAGTTTTTCCGATCGCCCCTCGGTGTAGTCCAACTTCTCTCGCTCGGCGCGTCGAACCTTCCGTTGCACACAGCTGGGATGGAAACCCCGAAATAAACTCTCAAGATCAGCCTTAAGCGAAAGCCGATGAGAATAAAACATTTTGCTGCCAGCAAACGGATCAGCGCCTGCACTCAGGGGTGCCAACGGACGGATTTCAACATACTTGTAGGCCTTGCGATCAACTCTCTCTCGCAAGAAGGATCCCATCTCCAAGAGGTCATTCTGGTTTTCCAACAAAAGCGCAGCATGATCAGAAAACGGCAGCGATACTAACCTTCTACCGGTGACCCAACTATCTATGTGACAGAAGGCCTGGCCGCTCCTTAGCTCTTTGCCTCCTGGGGACGTGGTGTACGCGACGGGCCGATACGCATACGTTCGGCTCAAAGCCTCAAGCCAACCAGGCGAGTGAAAGATAGACGAGTCAGGATGTGTTTCGACGAAATCCTGCCATCTAGGATCGGTTGTCGGGTCAATCGAATAAAAGCTCAAATACTACCCTTTTAGATACTTTGAACGATATAAGCCATAACAGTTTAGGTTGATGCAGCACTCTTGTCCAATACAGGTTATTCGGTAGGTGTCGCCGGAGGTAAGGACACCGAAGATCAGACCATTATTGGGAAAATGTTTTCACACTCCAACGCAGCGACATGTCTGAGGCGGGCAATGCCAAGCGGTAAACGCCCTCGTTTGCGCAACACTGCCTCTTGATTTGGTCTTTGAATTGCACAATTAAGGGAAACGAGGTTCTGTAGAGCGGCGCGGCATATTGAATACGCGGGACACCTAAACTATCAATATAATTGGGGTTGTGGGAATGCAGGGCGAGACCCATATCCAAGGACAAGACGTAATACCTCTGGCGACAACCGACACGCCGAAGCTGCGCGCCGACGTGGCGGGTAATGACACAGCGAAACGGCTCACTCAGGTTTGGCAAGAACTCCTCGGCGTGGAGCCTATAGGTCTCGACCAGAACTACTTCGATCTCGGCGGAGACTCTTCACTCGCCGTGCAACTGTTTTCCCGGATTGCAAGCGTCTTCAAGGTCCAATTGCCGCTGGCGACGCTTTTCGACGCTCCGACCATTGCCGAGCTATCTGAAGTTTTACGTCATGAGGTCTCGGCGGCTCATTGGTCACCAATGGTTGCAATCCAGCCTTTAGGTTCTCGACCGCCTTTCTTTTGCATTCATGGCGCAGGCGGAAACGTTTTAATCTACCGGGATCTTTCGCGCCATCTTGGTCCCGATCAGCCTTTTTATGGCCTGCAGTCTCAGGGATTAGACGGCACTTCGCCACCGTTAAAAACAATCGAAGAAATGGCTGTGATCTATGTGGCGGACATCCGTAAGGTGTGCCCTCACGGTCCCTATTATCTGGGCGGCTATTGCATGGGTGGAACGGTTGCATTCGAAGTAGCCCAGCAGTTGACAGCACAGGGAGAGCAAATCGCCCTTCTGGCGCTGTTCGACACTATGGATTGGTCCAAGATTCCGCACGCCTCAATTTGGGACAGAATTTATCAAGACTCCCAGCGCCTGACATTTCATTTGGCAAACTTTCTCTGCCTCGATCTTGGCGGAATGGTCAAATTCTTCCGGGAAAAGCTTGAAATACTTGGCGACAGGCTTCCTTTGTGGATGGGCATGCTGCTCGGGAAGTTAGATCCCCAGCGCTTGCGAAGAACGATGCCGGAATCGAGAGCTTTAGGCCGGCTCTGGCAGATGAATGATCGCGCTTGCGTTTCGTATCTCCCACGTCCTTATCCGGGCAAGATAACGGATTTCCGTCCTCGAAAGCAGTACCAGCGATTCAGCAACCCTGAGGCGAAATGGGAACCGTTGGCGCAAGGAGGGCAGGAGATTATTGTTCTGCCGGTTTATCCGGCTGGCATGTTGGTCGAACCGTTTGTGAAGCACCTGGCCCGAGCTTTGCGCGATTCAATTGACGCTGCCGCTGCCGGGTCACACTAATTAAGTCGGCGAAAGCGAGCAAGGAGCGAATTCTCAATTGCCCATCGGGACTAACTGGTCCAAAACCTGGACATTTTTCGACGAAGAGTGGCACGAAGGCAATGTGCCAATCATGGGTCCTCGCACTCACGCAGCGTGGCTTTGTTCCGTGGTATTCGATGGTGCCCGGGCTTTCGAAGGCGTGACCCCTGATCTTGACCTTCACTGCGCACGCGTCAACGATTCGGCGAAGAAACTTTTCTTGAAGCCAGTTGTCTCAATCGAAACGTGGATGCGGCTCACTCGGGAAGGAATGAGCCGTTTCGATAAAGATGCCTCGCTTTACATTCGCCCCATGTACTGGGCGGAAAAAGATGGACCATGGATTCAGGCGCATGATCCAGAATCCACGCGATGGTGCCTCTCAATTTACGAGGCGCCCATGCGCAAACCGAACG
Source organism: Terriglobales bacterium (assembly GCA_035999525.1). Classification (GTDB taxonomy): domain Bacteria; phylum Acidobacteriota; class Terriglobia; order Terriglobales; family Acidobacteriaceae; genus PALSA-188. The sequence goes on along the minus strand of DASYGR010000199.1, from coordinate 4,842 downwards.
GCTTCTCCATCACGTTGTCTCCATTTCGCAGGCCCACGCTGGAGACGATGCCAGTGGACTCCAAGGCGGGATGTCTTTACCCGAATAATGCCCGCGCCCTTTTCGAAGCGCACGCAAGGCACTTCGATAATGCGGTCGTATGTGACGTGCTGGGCAACGTCGCCGAATTGGCGACTTCCAACATATTCATGGCTAAAGACGGCATCGTTTTCACTCCCGAGCCGAACGGGACGTTTCTTGCGGGTATCACGCGACGCCGCGTGATTGCTCTGTTGCGAGAAAACAATGTCACGGTAGTGGAGAAGACTCTTACCTATCAAGACTTCCAATCGGCGGATGAGATATTCTCGACAGGAAATTATTCCAAAGTAGTTCCTGTAATCAGAATTGATGACCGCTCCCTCCAACCTGGACCCTTCTACACAACGGCACGCAAACTGTACTGGGAATTCGCGCATTCGTAACGGCGGACTTCCGCGATGAGCGAAGCGCTGATCCAGCTGAAAGCCGGAACCGAAAGTCAGCCGTTATTCCTAGCGCATGGCATGGGAGGCAGCGTTGATGAGTCTCGCGATCTCGTCAAATTCATTCAAACCGAGCGCTCCATTTGTGGGCTGCAAGCAAGAGGCAATGACGGGGTCGAAAAGCCATTTGATAGGATCGAAGACTCAGCTCAGTACTTCCTCGATGCGATTAAAAAAGCGCAGCCTGCCGGACCTTACTTCCTTCTAGGTTATTCACTCGGTGGACTGGTCGCGTTGGAAATGGCTCAACAACTTGCTTCCCAAGGACAAACTATAGGTTTGCTAGCCATGCTGGAGAGCTATCCGCACCCCACGCAGCTTGCGTTAGGTCAGCGGATTCGCCTGGCTTTACGGATGAAGCGTCGCGCATTGCGCGCTGTTCCCGACCCTTCTAAACCGCGTCTTAGCGCTTCGGTTCGTAATACAGATTTTGGATTGGAGGGCCGCAGTCACACGCTACCGGTGACCGAGCGTGCGTACAAGAGTGCTTATAACGAGTGGACGCATTACCAGCCACGGTTTTATGAAGGGAAAATACATTTTGTTCGCGCCGCGATTTCCACGATCTATCCTGACGATCCCATTGCGGTTTGGAGCAGGCTAGCACGCGAACTTGAAGTCGTGACCGTCCCCGGCGATCACCACGGAATTCTCGCGGAGCACTATGAGATTCTGGGCTCGATGCTTTCCGGGTACCTGAGAGACGCTGATCCCACAAGGACACCCTAGGCAGCGACAGTTCATCCCAAGTAATTTATTCCACTTCCCGCGGCAGTGTGAATCAATTAGAGAATTTTGAGCGAGGGCCCAACCACGGGTTGAGCCCGCCTTAACCACAATTCTTCCGAGTCTAGAAGAAGAAATGCGCCACCAGGATCATACTGCGTATTCCACCCCCAAATTGCTTTGGTTGCAGGAAGCTCGGATCAGTCGGTATGACATATCCCGGCGATGCCAAAGCGGTGGTGATGCCGCCGTTGCTGAACACGTTTCCATTGCTCAGCGCATAGTTTGGATGATTAAGAATATTGAAGACTTGGGCCTGTACTTGAAAATACTTCGACTCGGTTAAGTGGAAGTTCCTTCCAAGGGATACGTTCCACGTATAAAAGCCGGGCGACCTGAAGCTGTTGCGGCCGACGGTGGTGAGAGCCCCTGCGCCAGCCACTATATACCGAGCGCTTGGGTTTACTGGTGTGTAACCAATCGCCGGATCACCGCCGGATACGGTACTAGCATTAGGGTTGCAGCCATTATTCGCAGCAGCAGTAAATGCCGTCGAACCGATGTATGTAGCCCCTCCAGGACCTTCGCAAACCGGGAAAACGTCTGAGCCGGTATTGCCGACCCCTGCCGGGTTAAACACCAATCGATCGCCCGCAGTGTCGCCGTTTCCATTGGAGTCCACACCAGACTGTAGAGTGACTGGCTGTCCGGACTGAGCTATGAAGGAAGAACCGAAAAGGTAGCTATTGAGCAATCCCCGGATGAAGTGGTTGTCAATGGTTGTTTTCGGTGTGTTATAAGCCAGCGAGATCGCGACTTTATGCGGAACGTCCAAGTCGGAATCTCCCCGGTCGGCGCCCAGCTCGTTCGTGTCTTGTGCTCTGCGGGGATTTAACGCGCTGGTGTGGAATTCATTGGTCGAGTCGTCAATGGTGTGTGAATACGTGTAGTTGGCATCGAACGTCAATCCATGCCCCGCTTGCTGTTTAAACTCCACAGATCCAGCATGATAGATGCTGCTTGCTAAAGGAGGATCGGAGGTTATGTTCCCTGAGAATCCATACTGCGCATATTGGTTTGCCTGATTAGCTGGATTGGCGTTCAGGCCAAACGCGAAGTTGTAAAACGGATTATCGGTCGGTGTACTGGCCGTATACGTTTTTGGAATGGTTGAGGCGTTTAAATATGTGGGCAGTGGAGCCCCGCCAGCGTCAAAATAGCTAATGAAATTCCGGCGATACTGTACCGGCAGTTCTAATCCGCGGGTACCCAAGTATCGGACCTCGATCGTGGAATTCGGGCGCAACTCGTGCTGCACGCCGAAACTCCAAGTCAGAATCTTCGGCATTACGGTATCGTCAATGTAACTTGTTGTGATGGCGCGAGCCGCTGCCGCAGTCGCGGGTGGCGGGAAAGTAGTCGGCAACCCGCCCGTCGCCAGGTAATTGTGCACGTTTTGAGGAGTTGTGCCGCCTCCCCACTCAGAACACCATGCCGGTTGAGACGAAGCAGGGAGCACGCAAGCGGAGTTTGGATTGAATTCGGTTTGCAGTTGAGGAGGCAAGGTAATGGACGCGAAATTCTGGAATTTTACATCGTAAGAGATTCCGAACCCTCCACGAATCGCCGTCTTGCCGCTTCCTGTGGGGTCGTAGGCGAAACCGATGCGGGGAGCAATATTATTCTTGTCCGTCTTCGGAACCCCAAACGTGATTACCCCAGGCACGTTCGAAATCGAATTCAGCGCTTGTGTGGCATCGCCTGCCGGATTGGTCCAATATTCATAGCGTGCTCCCAAATTTAATGTCAACCGCGAAGTTACCTTCATGTCGTCCTGAACAAAACCGTATATAACGCTCTGGGTTCCATCAAAAAATCCTGTGCCTGCGTTTCGCAGTGTCCTTCCCGGCTGGCTCGGCACCATATCGTTGAGGAACTCGGTCGTCGTTGAGTACTCATTGTCTCCATTGCTGCGCGACAGAAAAAACTGGGGATAAATGAAGTGCATGTACTGCACGCCAAACTTGAATGTGTGCTTCCCATGCGTCCAAGAAAGGTTGTCTACGAATTGGTAGGTGTTCTGTTTTTGAAATTGATTGTCGGACGGGCCGATCGTCGAGTCGCCCATATCCAGCAGTGTGATATCGGGCGGGCACGGGGGCCCTGAACTGCCACCGGCAGCCGCGCAGGGATCTGCGAAGAATTCCGCAAAATAAGAGTACTGCAAGCGCAGGTCATTGACGAGACTGTTGTTGATAGACCAAACGTCATCCACGGATATTTTACGGTTACGAATTAGAAGGTTTTGATTAAAGGAAGCCTGGGTGTCATTTACTGGAAATATTTCCTTAGCCTGATTAAAGAGAAAACGGGTACTGATTTCGTGCCTGCCCAGTGAATAGTCCATGTTGAATTGGGCGTCATGCTCCTTTTGAAGCACGGGACTGACAATCGTCAGGGTTCCGACGGGAATCGGCGTGGAACCATCAACGATGACTGGCGAGAGATTGGCGGCAGGAGCAATTGGAAAACCCTTCAAGGCGTTTGAAACAGCCGAATCTAAAGCCAAGCTCTCCATGGTAGCCAGCCCGGCGGATGTCGGCGCTTCAAGACTGGTGGGACTACCAGCTCCGTGAAGGTCGGTGTACTCATAGGCGCCAAAGAAAAATAACTTATTCTTCAGGATAGGTCCGCCGATAGTTCCCCCAAATCGGTTGTCGTCAAACGCGGGCTTAGTCGTGAGCCCCGGCGTATCAGCCAGAATTGCCGCGTTGGTGAGATTGTCGAGCGAATTCAAGTTGCGATTCTGAAAATATCCTTCTCCACTACCGTGGAAGCTGTTGGTTCCGCTCTTGCTAACAAGATTGAACTGGCCGCCAGCGGAGTGTCCATACTCGGCACTGAACTGATTGGTTTGGAGGGAAAATTCCTGAATCGCATCGAAGATTACTGTTGAGTTGGCGCCAGTTGTGCCCAAGTTATTATCGTCAACTCCATCCACTGTGAAGTTGTTATCGCGTGGGCGGGTCCCTCCAATCGCTCCGCCAACCCCTTGTGTTCCCCCCGGTGTGGCGATTGTGTTGGGAGCGAGGATTGCCAGATTCAATGCGCTGTAAAGAGTGCCTCCCGTGACGGGGACGTTGAGCACCTGATTTGAATCAAAATTATTGTCCAGTGCCGAGGACGTTGTCTGTACTTCCACGCCTCCGGTTGTAACTTCAACTGTTTCTGACGTGCTTCCAAGCTCCAGACGGGCGTCAGCGACGTTATCCTGATCCGCAAGGACGGATACACCTTTTAGGACGAACTCTTTGAATCCCGTCGCATTTACCTGGACAGTGTATTTTCCGGGAAGAATACTGGGCTGTTGATAGGTTCCGGCGGAGGTTGTCGTTAGCTTGTCTGAAACTCCGGTAGCTTCATTCGTAATTGTGAGGTCGGCGTTCGCCACTGCCGCACCCTGCGGATCGAGAACCTGGCCTCGAAGAGTGCCGGTAGTCCGCTGCGAAAATCCTGGGATGCTGAGTAACAAGAATCCCATCAGGACAAAGGCTACTGCGAAAGAGTGGGTATTCTTCGATTGTGCGGCGAT
>DASYGR010000164.1:0-4186 GCA_035999525.1 Terriglobales bacterium | reverse complement strand
TTTTCTTTGAAATATCCTGCGGATTCGACGAATGTTCCTGGTGGCTTCCAGACTGTCCGGGCTGACTGCCGGGCTTGTTCTGATTCCATTGATTGCTGCTTTGGTTTCCCTGATTACTTGGATTACTGCTCTGCTGTTTATTTTTTTCCGTGTCTTGCGCCATTGATATTTTCTCCTTGGCAGCTAGATTCGACACACGGTTAAAATGTGCATCGTCGAAATTTTAGTTGCCTGTGGGTGCGGCGAGGTGGCCTGAAGAAAGAGAATTTCTCTGTCTCAAAACGATCTCTAAGTAGAATTCCGTAGATAGAATTGCAACGCTACAATAGCTAAGATGTTGCTAAGCCGAGATGGTGGAATTGGCAGACACGCAGGTCTTAGGAGCCTGTGCCTAATAAGCGTGCGGGTTCAAGTCCCGCTCTCGGCACCATAATTTATTTTCTTGATTTTCATTCTTCTTCTTAATTTTATTTCTCTTTCTGAATTTTTGGGAAGGGGCTCAGCGGTGGGCAGTGATTTCCCGGAGCGAGAGTATTTCTTGTGGTCCGCCGGACTGCGGTTATTGCACCTGGTTTAATCCCTGATAGAGGGCTACTCCGCCGATGGCCAGAATCAGAATTGCGGACGTAGCTCCCAACCATTTTACCAGTGGGCCGATCTGGTTTACTTTTTTCATAATCTCAATCTGTTCCCTTTCCATATGCGATTCCGATTCGGTGAGGAACAGCTGAGAATCTTCCTGCATTGTGAGTGTGCTTCGGTAAATGAGGAGGATGATGAGGATGGAAGTGAGAACTCCCCAGGCTACCAGCGGCCAAAGCAATATTGACATACGCCACCTCGCTAGTGCTTTTAAGCCGAGGCTCCGGTCAGGCTGGTTGCGGCCTTAGCCGTAATGACCGACAGAACCTCGAAAAGATTATACTCCCGGCCGGCCGGACTCGGCGAGTTCAAGATTGAGGCAGTACCAGGAAAACACCCGGCTGGGCCGGCAATAGGAACGGGTGGTTCTGAGCGCGACGGTTCTGGTCCCATCAATGCCCGACTCTGCAATTTTTACTTCGCGATTGCGGCCTTGAACTGGTGAGCTTCGGCCAGTCTCAGGGTGAGCCAGTCCGTGCGTACCCTTTCCCATTCTTGAATTAGGATGCCGTAGGATTCAAAGAACTCGCGGATCCGCGGTCTTGGCCAGCCGACCACATCTTCCAGAATCGGCGCCAGTACAGCAAGAGCGTCGCTGCTGAGTATGGTTCGCTTGGCAACTTGGGAGACATGCTTTGCTTCCGAAACCGCAATGGTGAATCCGTCACGAACGTTGACATGCAGCATTACGTGAACGTCAGAACTTCCGTCACCTACATAAACGATGTGGTCGGGACCGACTTGCTGTTGCGCCTGCAATTGATCGAGAGCGGCAACCTTTCCGTAGCCCGCGGTGGCGCGCGCGATGGAGCGGATTTGTCCGGAGTCGGTGTAGCGGAACTCCGTGCCGAAAATATGATCCGCGGGGACAATACCCTCGAGAGCGGATTGAATCACTTCAACCGGCGCAGCGGAGAGAACATAAAAGTCAAAACAGTAACCCTCAATTCCTGTCTTGAGGATTTCGTACAGCAGAGAAATATTTTCTTTTAAGCGGATGCGCTTGCCTACTTCGTACAGGTGTTCTTTTCGCACACGGCTTTGAAATTCGGGATCGTGCAGCACAAGATAGGCTAGTTCCGCACCCTGCTGCACCAGATTTAACTTTGCCATGCCCTGCGCCTTACGCTCGAATTCAGCTGTAGGAATACCGGCCAACTCGCTTAAGACATAGCCGGAGTCATTAAATGTAAGCGTCTGATCAAAATCGCTTGCAAAAATATAGCGTTTTAAAGGCTTATCGCTCATGTACTTATTAGATGGTCCAGGTGGCGAAAAGACAAATTAAAAGGATGAATGGGAACCATTAGCGATAGGCATGTGGGTTGATTCGAGTCACTTATGAGGAATTCAGTTCCGATTGTTAACAACTTTTAATCACCCGCAGAGAGCGCTGAGATCGCCGAGGATTTTTGCGAGTCGCGAATACGCGCCGAACATACGATGAACTATGCTACACGCGAGATCCTCCGGGCTGAAGTCCCTCAGGATGACGTCGAAGTCGGGAGTTTGTGGCGAGCCTTGGCGGCCGGGTAAGGACAACCCGGCATTACGACAGCTACCTCTGTGGCTTTACTAAATGCCTTCTACCATTGAGAATGGATTATTCGCACGACCCACAGGAGCGGGATTTTATTATGGCAGCCACTGGAGAACTGATTCGCCTGATCAATTATGTTGACGACATTAATACAACGTTGCGCCGCATCAGTGCGTCCGTCCCAGCGATGGACGGCGACGAAAAGAAACGACTGGCGGACAGCTTGCGCGCCGCTGCTTCGAATCTGAACGGTGTCATATCGGTTCTGGATAAGGGTTAGCGGCGATTGGCTCTGAGGTTTCCCTCCAATACTCGATCATTTCGCAGGACAGGGCATTTGATCGCAACTAACCTTTCGCCTTTCAGGGCTTTGTTTCCCACCTCCGCGCTGCAATTGCTGGGGATGAATATTTCCTGATTCAGCTGTCATCTATAAGCGAAAGAGAAAGTTTCAGTAAGAGTCATGGAAAACATCATTCGCCCGCCGTCATGGAAGATTCTGCTGGCTTTTGCCACCATCTATTTCGTATGGGGATCCACGTTTCTGGCAATCCGCGTGGGCGTGCACGAGGTGCCACCATTTCTTCTCGCAGGCTTGCGATTTTTCGCTGCGGGCATCATTCTCTACGGGTGGATGCGGGCAACGGGAACTCCGTCTCCGACCCGCAAGCAGTGGACTGGAGCTACGCTGCTTGGAGCCATAATTTTTGTGATGGACTATGGCTGCCTGTTCTGGGCGGAGCAGCGAGTGCCGTCGGGTATTGCGGCGGTCATATTGGCGAGCATTCCAGTTTTCATGACCCTGCTGGAAATTGTTTTTCTGCGGACGCAACGACTGACGTTTCGCCTGAGTTTGGCTTTGCTCATTGGAATCGCGGGAGTTGCGGTATTAATGAATCACTCTTTTGGCCTGGGAGAAGCGCCCATTGACCGGGTCGGAGCGGCGGCTTTGATTGTGGCTTCTTTTAGCTGGTCGGTGGCCGCCATTCTCACTCGCCGCATTCCGCTTCCGGACTCGAAGCCCATGAGCGCCGCGACGCAGATGCTCACCGGAGGAGTGCAGTTGATGGTGCTGGCTGGTCTCACCGGTGAATTCTCAGGCTTCCATCCGCAGGCAGTTTCGCGGACGGCATGGTTCGCATTGATTTATCTAATAATCGCCGGTTCGATTGCGGGGTTCACCGCTTACGTCTGGCTTCTCCATTACGAGTCTCCCACGCGGGTTGGTACATACGCATATGTGAATCCTGTGGTGGCGGTGATTCTGGGGTACTTTGTTGCGGGAGAAGCATTGGGCCGCAGAACTATTTTGGGGACGCTGTTAATTATTGCCAGCGTGATAACGATTACCACGACGCCGAATAAAAGCAGCGGCTCGCGCGAGGGTGCTGATTTGGCGGTCGCGGGAGCAGAGTGAGGCACGAGAGTCTGTTTTTAACCAATCTTTTGTTCCTTCGGGGCTTCGCCATCCGACCTCATATCCCGGGGCTTTGCCCTCCCGCCTCCGACCACCACCCGGAAGAGCTTTGTCTTTAACGCCCCATGGGGACCGACCAGGCTAACTTTGTCGCCGGGATTCAACTGAAACGAAGCATCCACGAAGAGCAAGCGTTTTTCTTCTCATCCTTGCGTGTCGCTATTAACTGTGGTTAACTATTTACAATGACCGCTGGTTAATAGAAGAGAACGGCGGGCGTTTTGCCACCTGAGGACAGAGAAGTAGAGTATCCATGACGCGGGCAGCGAACTTTGCTTTTCTTGTGTTGACGGTGGCGTGTATTCTTCCGACGAAGGCACCGGCGCAAGGAGAAACCACCAGTGCCATCGTTGGCCAAGTCCGAGACACAACCGACGCGGTTGTGCCGGGCGCCATTGTGACGATCACAGATCACGAGACTGGGCTGAAGCGTAGCGCCCAGACCAATGATGCAGGACGATTCAACTTTCCGCAGTTAAAGCCGGGCAGCTATTCGGTCAGGGTGGAAGCGCCAGGTTTCGATCCAG
>DASYGR010000085.1:0-4023 GCA_035999525.1 Terriglobales bacterium | reverse complement strand
GTGCCATTCCTTTTCAAACGCGAAAATTCTCTCTCGGCGGCGATGGTTCAGCCTGCACAGGCGAGAATCCCCGACCTGAAAGACACTTTGTTCGGCGCCTTCTACTATGGGCAACGAAGAGCCGGGGACTTCTACGATTTTGTCGCCACCAATAATGGTCGCGTCTTATTGTGTCTCCTGGACGTTGCCGGTCCCCTGGCCCAGAATCGCAACATTGTTTGTGCGGTCCAAAACACTTTCCGGACGGACGGAGCGGAATTATTTGCCGGTAATGACATCAATGAATCCGAGGCCATGATCGAGTTATGTATCCGGCTCAATCGCAGCGTTCTTGAAGCGGGGAGCGGACTGCGTGCCTGCCCTGCACTTGTCGGTTGTTACAACGAAAGCTCCGGCATTCTGTGTTACGCCAATTCCGGACACACTCCTGGATTGGTCCGCGATCAAAACGGGATTTCTGAACTTCCCGCAACCGGCCTTCCTTTGGGACTGTTTTCCCATGCCCCCAGCGACGCGTGCATGTTTGCTCTGGAACCTGGTGCCGTGCTGCTTCTGGTCTCGCGCGGCGTTGTGGAAGGCAAACACAAGGGCGAGGAATTCGGATTAGGACGCGTCAAAGAAGTCTTTAAGCAAACGGCTGCAGAAAATCCGAAAGAACTATGCTTGACTGTGCTAAACGCATTGCGACAGTTTATGAATACACCCCCCACCCATGATGACGTTACCGCCCTCGCGCTAGTGCGGGCGTCGCAATAAGATTCGCGCCCATAGACGGCGCGTCTTCTGGTCCCATATCCGTATCAGAGGTACAATTTAAGAACACCTTCATCCGAGGCGCCATGTCGATGAGGGAGGAACTTATGTTTATGCGTATTTTTATACGAAGTCTAGCCTGCAGTTTACTTTTTCTTTCGCTTGCAACAGCTCTATCCGCCGACACGGTTGTCGAAGAGATCGTGGCACGCGTTAACAATCAGATTATTACTCGCTCTGAATACCAGCGAAATCTGGACGATCTGAAACAGGAAGTGCAGCAGCAGGACCTCGCCCATGCCGACAAGTTGATAGCGGAGGGTGAAAAAGATGTTCTTCGCGGGTTGATTGACCAGCAGTTGCTACTGGAAAAAGCTAAAGATCTCGGCATTACCGCCGACACGGAGCTGATAAAAAAATTGGATGACATGCGCAAGCAGATGAAGCTTGACAGCATGGAAGAACTCGAAAAGGCGGCGCAGGCACAGGGAGTTTCTTTCGAAGACTTCAAGCAGAATATACGCAATCAGCTCATCACTCAGCAGGTAATCGGCCAGGAAGTCGGGCGCCGGCTGAACACTACAAAGGATGAGGAACAGGAGTTCTACGATAAGCACAAAGACGAGTTAGCGCAGCCGGAACAAGTGAAGATCAGTGAGATTCTTGTCTCTACCGACAAGGGTCCCGGCGACGAGCAGGCAAGACTGACAGCCGCGAAAGCCAAAGCGGACGATCTGCTGGCGCAAATTCGCAAAGGCGCAAATTTCGACGATGTCGCAAAGAAGAATTCCGACGGCCCGACAGCAGCAGATGGCGGCGACCTCGGCTATTTCAAACGCGGCGCCCTCGCCAAGCAACTCGAAGACATAACCTTCGGCCTAAAGGCAGGGGGCGTTTCCGACGTCATTCGCACCAAGCAGGGTTTCGTTATCTTGAAAGTAGCCGATCACCAGAGCGCCGGAATCCCGCCGATGAATGACATTGAACCAAAGATTCAAGAGGCTCTCTACATGCAGAAGTTGCAACCAGCATTGCGGGCGTACCTCACAAAGTTGCGGGAGAATGCGTACATTAAGGTTGCCGACGGCTACGTGGATACCGGACACAGCCCAAATCAGACTGAGCCGGTTGAGACCAATTCGAAAGTCCTAACGGCGAAACAACTCAAAAAGAAGAAAAAGTTTGGGGTGTTTTAGGTTAAGCTGGGCAGATTCCGGAGTTGGTTCGGATTAGCCGAGGCAAGACTCAAGAGTTTGCTCAGCCTAACAAAACGCCATGAAGGAATTTTTCCTATCCGACTGTTGTGATCACGAAAATAAAGTGATCACTTCCAGCTTCGTAGTCATCACCAAACAAGTCAAACCAAAGAAAACTGGGGAGCCTTACCTCGCGCTGACTCTGGGCGACCGCTGCGGCCAGATCGAAGCCAAGATGTGGGACAACGTCGAGGAAGTGCTCGACGCCTTCGAGCAGGACGACTTCCTGAAAATCAAGGGACTGATTAACAAATACAAAAACCGTTTTCAGATTACGATTCATAAGCTGCGCCGCCTGGGCGAGTCGGAAGTAGATTTTTCCGACTATCTCCCCAAGACCACGAAAAATATTGGCGAATTGTGGCAGGCATTGTCCGATTTTGTCGCCAGTTTTCAGGACCTCAATCTCAAAGCGCTTGTACAGTCATTCATGCTGGACCCGGAAATTGCGGAAGCATATCGCAACGCCCCCGCGGCGAAGACGCTTCATCACGCCTACATTGGCGGACTTCTCGACCATGTAGTTTCGCTGTGCCGCTCTTGTGATTTGGTTTGCCGCAACTATCCGCAGGTCAACCGGGATCTGCTTCTTACCGGCGCTTTTCTTCATGACATTGGCAAAATCCACGAGTTAACTTACAGCCGCGGTTTTTCCTACACCACACGCGGGCAGCTTCTCGGTCACATGATCATTGAGCTGGAAATGCTGCAGGCAAAGCTCGCGAAAATTCCGGACTTCCCGCCGGAAATGAAGACTCTGCTGGAGCACCTGATCATCAGCCATCATGGACAGTATGAGTTCGGGTCTCCGAAGCTTCCCATGTTCCCAGAAGCACTGATGTTGCATTATCTCGATGACCTTGATTCGAAGATGGAGAGCATGCGCGCTCACGAAGAGCGTGATGGCAATTCCGAAGGCACCTGGACGGGATACAATCCATCGCTTGGCCGTTCCGTGCTGAAGACGTCAAGATTCTTGGAAAAGAAGCCCATCCCCAGTCCAGTGACCGGGCCACCCTCGTCATTTTCGGTTGAGATCACACCAGGCGAAGATCAGCCGAACTCAAACCCTCCGCAAGAAAACCCGCGGAGTGCCCAAGTAATTACGGACGTAGCTGGAACAAGGGCTAGCGATTGATACCCGGTTCGTTAGTGCTTTAGTCCTTGTCCAGTCGCCACCTGCCCGATTACTCTAGTTCCAACCAACCTCAGGAAGGAGAAAATCATGCGATCACGGTGGGCAGCGCTAACTTTTGCTTTCTATCTATGTTTCGTAATTGCAGGTTGCAGCAGCAAACCTCAAAACTCGGCAAGCAATGCTTCTTCGCCAAACAGTTCCAGTTCTTCCAATGAAACTTCGACGTCGGCCAGTCCAAATTCTGAGGCCTCGGCTCCAGCCAATCAACCAGTGGAGCAAGTCCCAATCATTATCCCTGCCGGGACGATTTTGAGCGTGCGGTTGGATCAGCCTCTGGGCTCAAAAATCAGTCAACCTGGACAAGCTTTCTCCGGCACTCTGTCCAGGGGCATCACTGTCAGCGGAGAGCCGGTAATTCCTTCTGGTGCGGGCGTTTTGGGTACCGTGATGGATGCCAAGCCGCTAGGCCGGTTTGCCGGAGGAGCCAGCCTGCAATTGAGGTTGACCTCTCTAAAATTCAACGGCGGCAGTCTTGGCATTGAAACCTCAACCCGCAGCTACGTGGCAAAAGGGAAGGGCAAGCGAACCGGTGTCATGATTGGCGGCGGCGCCGGCCTGGGCGCTCTCGTCGGCGGATTAGCCGGAGGCGGGAAAGGCGCCGCGATAGGTGCCTTAGCGGGCGGAGGCGCTGGCACCGCCGGCACAGCCTTTACTGGGAATAAAGACATTGTCCTGCCAGTTGAGACTCCGGTGAGCTTTACGTTGGTGAGGGAAGTGAGAATCAAATAGGAATCTCCTTAATCAGATTATCCCGATACCCCACGCTTTCACCAGCGGGGTGAGGGATCTTGCGGGGATGCGAAATCCGTCTGCTTC
>DASYGR010000402.1:0-4259 GCA_035999525.1 Terriglobales bacterium | reverse complement strand
CATCGGAAAAGCAAAATAGCGTCGCCTCCCACCCTTTCGCAAAGTGCGCGAAAAGGGTGGGCCACCCACATTCGGGCGGTGCTCGCGAGACCAAATCTTTGCGACTGATTGTTAATATCATTCCATGAAGCTTCTGATTCTTCCGTACCATCGCGGCAGCTTCTGGAATGCGCCGCCGGAGTTTTCGGAGCGGCTGCGGAAAGAATTTCCGCAGCTTGAAGTCGTTCATCTTAGCGACGACGACCAGATCGAAAAGGAGATCAGCGATGCCGAGATCGCCGTGACCTGGACTCTTCGCCCCAATCAGTTCAATGCCGCAAAGAAACTTCGCTGGATACATTCTCCCGCAGCCGCGGTCCATCAACTGTTGTTCCCCGAACTGATTGCGAGCGACGTAATCCTGACCAATGGCCGCGAGGTTCATGGAGCAACGGTTGCTGAGCTTGTGATTGGGCTGATCTTTGCGTTAGCGAAGAAACTGCCTCTCGCAATGCGATGTCAGCAGCAACGCGTTTGGGGACAGAATCAAGTTTGGGAATCGCGACCGCAACCGCGCGAAGTTGCCGGCGCAACGCTGGGCCTAATTGGATTAGGAAGCATCGGGACTGAAGTCGCAAAGCGAGCATCGGCGCTGGGTATGCGAGTGATTGCGGTTCGCAACAGAGTCGCAGCAGGAAAGCCAGACAACGTCGAGCAAGTGTACCCTTCGTCGCAGATTGACTTAATGCTGTCGAAGTCCGATTACGTAGTAGTCGCCGCACCGTTGACTTCGTCCACCGCCGGGATGATCAACGCGGAGCGACTCGCCAGCATGAAGCCGGACGCCTACCTGATCAATGTCAGTCGTGGCCAGCTAGTGGACGAATTCGCCCTCGCCGAAGCCTTGCGCTCGGGAAAAATCGCCGGCGCCGCGTTGGATGTTTTTGAACAAGAGCCGCTGCCGCCCGACTCGCCGTTGTGGAACTTGCAAAACTTGCTCATTACTCCGCACATTGCGGGTTTTTCGCGCAACCTATGGGAGAAGCATTACGCGTTCTTCACAGAGAATCTGCGCCGATATCTGAGTCATCGGCCGCTCGTTGCCGTCGTGGACAAGAGTAAGGGATACTGAATCATCCTCGGGACTTTATCCCAAATGATCTCACCCGCGTCCGTAGAATTGCCGGCCAGAGTTCAGATCCGCTCAACGCAAGACCCTTCGCAAGCTCAGGATCACTTCTCAAGCTTCAAGCTGATACGCAAAGTCCTGGTTCTTCTGATTGTAGGTCTGGCCTCAGGTCAATTCGCTTTGACGCAGGCTTCGGATCACAGCGCGCCTCCAACGTTCTATAAAGATGTCTTGCCCATCCTTCAGCAGCATTGCCAAAGCTGCCATCGTGATGGAGAAATTGCGCCGTTCCCGTTGGTCACATATCAGCAGGCGAGGTCAAGGGCACAGCAGATTAAAGAAACTGTGCGCCTAAAAACAATGCCGCCATGGTTTGCGGATTCGTGCTGCGGCCATTTTTCCGATGATCCCTCACTCTCGCAGCAACAGATTGCAACGATCTCATCATGGGCGGACTCCAAGGCTCCTGCTGGTGATTCGCGAGACGCTCCTCCACCTCCGCACTGGGCTTACGGATGGAACATCGCCACTCCCGCTGTCGTTTTGAAAATGCCGAAGCCTGTTGCGATTCCAGCGCACGGAGACGTGGAATACACATACGAGATCGTCCCCACTGGCTTTGCGACGGATCGCTGGGTACAGATGTGCGAGGTGCGGCCTTCGAGCCGGGCGCACGTCCATCATGCGGTCGTGTATATTCGGCCTCCCGAATCCAATTGGCTCCGCGGCGCCCCGGTGGGCGTTCCGTTCACGGCCTCGACTTTTCGCGATCCGGAACTTATGCACGAGGCGCATGCTACCAACAGCGACATGCTTCTGGTTTATGCGCCGGGCAGTTCGCCGGATAACTGGCCGGACGGGATGGCAAAATTCATTCCCGCGTACTCCGACCTCGTGTTTCAGATGCACTACACGACGAACGGGCACGTTACACGAGACCAGACCAGTGTAGGTTTGGTTTTTGTCAAACATCCGCCCAAACTGCGCGTGCTTACTCTACAGCTGGCGAACGACCACGACACGATCCCGATTCCTCCGGGCGTGGACAACTATCGCGTGGAAGTGCACGGAGCGCTTCCCAATGACGCGACCCTGCTCAGCTTCTTCCCGCACATGCATCTTCGCGGGAAGCGCTTCGAATACAACATCATTCATCCCGACAGCGCTTCCGACAAAGAAACCGAAACGTTGCTCAGAGTAAATTACGATTTTTACTGGCAAATGAGTTACCGGTTGGAGCAGCCACTTTTTCTTAAGGCGGGAACTGAACTTCAAGCGGTTGCGTGGTATGACAATTCAGCGAACAATCCGCACAATCCCGACCCGAATTCTGCGGTGACCTGGGGAGATCAGACCTATAACGAAATGATGGTTGGATTTTTTGACGTTGCGGTGCCTGCGGATATGGACAAAGCGCATTACTTCATTCGTCAGAAGAAGTGATTGTCTGAATGAACTGTTATTAGTGAATATCAATATCTCCTGATCCCGTTGCGATCTGCACTGGGACGCCGCCGCCGCGAACTTTTCCACGAAGATCCTTTTTATTGTTGGATACTTCCGCAGTGATTGGGAAACCTACCGACACCGTCCCTGAACTGGTATGAGCATCCAGATCGAACGAGGCATTGGAAGGCAGGCGCAGTTGAACGGTTCCCGAGCCGGTATGAAGGGTCCACGCGCCTGTGGGATCGCCCTCCGCTTTTATGGATCCACTGCCCGAGCTGGCTTCGAGAGAACCGCGAAGGCCGCGCAGATCAAGACTGCCTGAACCGGTGCTCGCCCGAACCGAGCCCGACGAAGTCTGTTCGAGATGCAGATCGCCGCTACCGGTGCTGCCTTCAAAACCGCCAGCAACGTCGGTAGCGCGAACCGAGCCGCTTCCGGTTTTTGCGTGCACGTTGCCTTTTACCTGCTCGATTCCTATATCACCTGAGCCGGTGTCGGCACGGACGGTGTTACTTATGGAGGAGATTTTCAGCCGTCCCGAGCCGGATGACGCTTCGAGAGACCCGTGGATTCCCTCAATGTCTTCGTTGCCCGATCCGGTTTTGGCGCGTAGCTGCGTGTCTGCGGGTACGATCAATTCGTAGCTGATTGACACGTTATGCCGCAACTCAGGGTCCTCAATATGACCCACGCGGATTTCGTTGCCGTTCTGCTCAATCGGCGGGTTGTCTTCCAGCCGCTTTACTTTTTCTTCCGCGTTACCCCCAAAGAATTCCGTTACCCTGATTCGTCCCGAAATGCGTACTTCGTCGGAACTGCCAGTTTTTACTTCAATGTTGCCGGACCCAGTCGTGACTTCGAGATTAACGTTACCGGTAACCTTCAGTGTGCGATCAAACGATCCCTCTGAGGCGGCAGAGGCGGAGATCGTTCCCAGCATCAGAACGAAGCCCAATGATGCAGTCGCGAAACCGAGCCTAAGTGGAAGACTCGCCGCGGGATTGATTTTTCGCTTTTGCAATTGTTCCCCTCCCGTTTCGCTGCGGATTATAAAACCTCGAACAACAAAGCGACGGGCGTCTCGCCCGTCCAGTTTAGATGTTTATTGCAGCACGACCTGGTCGCCTTCTTTTAATCCGCTGAGGACTTCCGTTTTGGCGCCGTTGGAGATTCCAATGTTTACGGCAAGCTTCACTTTGCCATCCTTTGCTTTGGGCTGCGGAATCTCAACCGAGGCCTTCTTATCCTTGTCGTAAATAATTGAGCCCTCCGGGATTTGCAGAACATTCTTGTGCTCTTCAAGAATGATTTCTGCGTTGGCTGTCATCTCGGCTTTCAATTCTCCGCCCGGATTATTGATCGAGACACGAACCTCGAAAGTGGTGACATTATCTTTCTCAACGCCCATTGGCGATATCTTGGTGACTACTCCGTTGAAAGTCTTGTCCTTGAAACTTTCCACTTTAATTCGCGCGGGCTGCCCCAAATAGACCTGGCCAATATCGCTCTCGTCAACTTTGCCCTTCACATAAACCTGGCTGGTATCGCCCAAAGTCATCACCAGTGTTGCGGACGAACCCAGAACAAGGATGGAACTTACCGCATCTCCCAACTCAACATCTCGGGACAGCACTACGCCATCCATGGGAGACTCGATATCGGTGTAGCTGAGTTGCTCCTCAAGCTGCTTCAGGTTGGCGCG
>DASYGR010000384.1:0-3515 GCA_035999525.1 Terriglobales bacterium | reverse complement strand
GATCCGTAACGAGGAGAGGTTTGTCCAGCGCGTCCAGAAGACTGGACATCAGTCCGAACAAAGTCGCTCCGGGCGCTTGAGGTTCGGCTGGTACGCTCTTACTCAAAAGAGCCTCTCAAATTGTCCTCGCGGAATATGACTTCCAACTGGCCTCGCGAACCCCCGGGGAATTTGTCGTGAATGCCGATGTTGGCAAAGGGCCGTGTGAAGTGTCAATGGTAAACGCGTTTGCTTTGCACTTAATATGCAAAGGAATGTCGAATTTTGGAAACAATGGAGCCATGCAGAATCCATGGTCGAGCGTGTGCCTTTTCCCCTCTGATAACACAGCCTTTAATTCGTAAAAATAAGCTCAAGCCTAGCACTCAAATTGCTCTGCAACCCAGTACTAAAACTGGGGTTCCATCAGGGTGCAAGAAAATCTCGTGTCTGGGGGCGAGTGTAATGAAAGGAAATGGCCATCATACGGAGCGTCGCAAGTCTCCGCGTATCCGGGTCCAAGTTCCCCTCTTTATTCGAGGAAAAAATAATCAAGGCGTCGAGTTCCTGGAACTAGCAAAAACGCTTGATATTAGCGGCGAAGGCGCCAGGTTAATTAGTCCCCATGCATTGTGCCACGATGAACTCGTTCTGTTGACGATACCTGCCCCGCTTCCGAGATCTTCGGAGTTCGGCGAATCCGGCACACCGCCAATTCAGGCCCGCGTGCGCCGATTGGAGTCCAGTGGCGATATGAAACTCGCTGCGGTCGAGTTCCTAAAACCGCTAGAATAGGCACGGCTTAGCGAATAACCAGCCCAAATCGAGGTGCACGTTATCCGCAAAAAGTGCGAATTCGTTTCCCTTCACCGTCTTCAACTCCGCCCGATTGCATCTTGTAACCGACCACCGCCGCCCTTCATCCTTCCGATTCAGTGACATACGGATTCACCCTCCCGAACAAATTCCTTGAGCGTTGGCATTGTCATTGCTATGCTCACCAATGTCCCCGCAGGAGCCACTCACATAGAAGTGGGCTGTATAATCCCGAAAGAGTAAGACCAATACTTTGATGCCCCAGCCATCGGAGTCTAATCCACCGCTGCAGGCCGACGACTCGTTCTTCGACCTTCTCGTCGAAACGCTCGAGAACGTCGAGGAGTCTGTCCGCGGAGTATTCCTTCAACAGTTCTTCAAATCCATCGCGCGTATCGATTTGTTGCCCGCGCAAAGCCTCGATTACTGGACTCAGATCCTCGCGCGTCGCGCTGAACTTTCTGAAAGCACGGGCAAGCGCGTCTCTCTCAGGACCGCCATGGTCGATGTCCTCGCGGCTACCAATTTCCTGCGCGTGCCCATTCTCGTGGAGTATGAGGAGTTTAAGAAACTCCAATTAAATGCGGCGACCGATTCGCTCACAGGTCTCTATAATCGCCGGCTTTTCGAGGAATACTGCGATAAGGAATTTAATCGCGCTAAGCGCTACGGACAGCATCTCGCGCTTGTGCTGCTCGATCTTCACCGTCTAAAAGAAGTCAATGACCGCTATGGGCACTTGCGCGGCGATGAGGTTCTCCAGCTCGCCGCAGCCACTCTCCGAAAAAACTTACGCGCCTCCGATTTTGCCTTCCGCATTGGGGGAGACGAGTTTGCCCTGCTTCTTCCCCAAGCGGATCCCGAGCAGGCCGCCACTCTGTGTGACCGTCTGCGAGCCAATTTCGAATCGGATTCGGCTCCCCTGAAACTCGCCACCCCAGTGACCATCGACTACGGCATTGCCGTCCATCCTCAGGATGGCGACACCAAAGAGATTCTCGTTCGCTTGGCTGACGAACGTCTTTACCAACTCAAGAACGCCCAACGCGCGCAGGCGCGTCCGGCAGACGTTCCCAAGCACGCGCCCACGATTCGCACCGAACCTGCCGCCCCCACGCGCATCGTGCCTCCACCTGCCTCCAAAGCAACCCCGGCTTCTGTTGGACCATTCGCAGCTTCTCGCGAAACTCCCAAGCAGCCTCAACAGTCTGAGCGCCGCAAATGGGAACGCGTCTCACTCGCCGGAACCCACGCGTATGCCGTCATCTCCGGACACGAAACGAACAACGCAACGGTTATGGACCTTTGCACTGGCGGATTGTCTCTCATTGTCGACAACGCGGAAGGCTTGGCCTCTCCGTTCTTCGCTGTCCTTCACGTTCCCATTTTGCCGCCTCTTCGCGTCAATCTGCGCAAGATCTACACACGCAAAATCGAGAACGGCCGCAGCCAGATTGGTTGCGCCTTCGTTTCCTGATTCTTATCCGATTATTTTAGGACGTAGGAGCGGTACAGCGTGTCGCGTTGCGCGGGCATGTAACCCGCGTCGGTGATGATGCGGCGAAGCTCGGATTCATTCGTGCGGTTGCGGACGCCCGCGGCGTAAACCACATTTTCCTCAATCAAAATACTGCCCACATCGTCGGCGCCGAATTGCAAACCGACCTGGCATACCTTAATTCCCGGCGTCAGCCAGCTCGATTGAATGTGGTCGATGTTGTCGAGATAAAGCCGGCTGATCGCCAGCGTCTTCAAATACTCAACCGCGGTCGCCTCGGGAACTTTCTTGCCCAGCGGCGTATTTTCCGGCGCGAACATCCACGGAATGAAAGCCGTGAAACCGCCCGTGTCTTCCTGAATGCGGCGCAGCCGTTCAAAATGATTGACGCGGTGCCGATATTCTTCGCCGCAACCGAACATCATCGTCGCCGTCGTGCGCATGCCCAGCGAATGCGCTGTGCGATGCATCATCTCCCATTCATCCGCCGAGCATTTCAAGCGCGAAATCCGCGAGCGAATTTCATCATCCAGGATTTCCGCACCGCCCCCGGGAATGGAATCGAGGCCCGCGTCCGCCAGCCGCGCTATTGTGTCGCGAATCGAGAGCCCCGAAACCTCGGCGATGCAGGTGATCTCCGGCGCGGAAAAGCAATGCAGATGAATCTGCGGGTAGCGCAGCTTCAGCGAGCTCAGCAGATTCTCGAAATATTCAATGCGCAAATCGGGATGCAGCCCGCCCTGCATCAGAATGCCGGTGCCGCCGAGCTCAATCATCTCGTCGATTTTTTGATAAATTTCCTCGAACGGCAAAATGTAGCCGTCTTTCGCGCCCAGCGGGCGGTAGAAAGCGCAGAACGAACAATATTCGGTGCAGAAATTCGTGTAATTGATATTGCGGTCGATCTGATATGTGGCGACGCGCGGGTCGTTCTTCTTGCGGCGCACTTCATTCGCCGCCATTCCGATGGCAACCACGTCATCGGAGTTGAAAAGGTCGAGCGCTTCCTGCTGGGTGATTCCCATTGTCGTTTTTCGATGCCCTCTAGTCGACTGTACAGACCGCGTCGCCTGCTCGCACAATCCCTTCGCGCAACACCGAACCGTATACCCCGAGGTAATTCGCGTGATTCTTAGCCACCACTTCGAGCACTTTCGGCGAGGCCTCGGCGGTCGATGGATCGAGAGTTATGATAACGCAGCGCGAGTCTTTTTTCACAACC
>DASYGR010000375.1:0-10711 GCA_035999525.1 Terriglobales bacterium | reverse complement strand
TCGGAGAAGAAGTCCGGCGTTGTCTCCCGCCAAGCCTTCGTCGAGTTGCTTTTTGAACATTTCGACGCCGGTCACGACTGTTTTTCTGGTCTCGCGGAAGCCTACGATTTCGACTTCTTCGCCTACTTTAACTTTGCCGCGTTCGATTCTTCCGGTCACCACAGTGCCGCGTCCGGAGATCGAGAAAATATCTTCAATCGGCATTAGGAACGGTTTATCGAGTTCGCGCACTGGTTGCGGAACGTTTTTGTCCACCGCTTCCATCAGGTCGTCGAGAGCCTTTTCCCACTTGGCTTCGCCGTTCAGCGCGCCCAGCGCGGACAGACGAACGACAGGAAGATCGTCGCCGGGAAATTGATACGCTTTTAGCAATTCCCGCACTTCGAGTTCAACGAGATCGAGCAGTTCGGGATCGTCCACGGCATCGCACTTGTTAAGCGCAACGACGATGTAGGGAACGCCAACCTGCCGGGCAAGCAGCACGTGCTCGCGAGTTTGCGGCATTGGACCATCTGTCGCCGCCACAACTAAGATCGCGCCATCCATCTGCGCCGCGCCGGTGATCATGTTCTTGATGTAGTCGGCGTGGCCCGGGCAGTCCACGTGTGCATAGTGACGGTTCGCGGTCTCGTACTCGACGTGCGCGGTCGCGATGGTGATTCCGCGGGCCTTCTCTTCCGGAGCGTTATCAATCGAATCAAACGACCGGAACAGGATCTTCGGATTGTGTTTGGACAACACCTTAGTGATGGCCGCCGTGAGCGTGGTCTTGCCATGGTCGATGTGACCAATGGTGCCAACGTTCACGTGCGGCTTATTGCGATCAAATTTCTCTTTCGCCATAGTCTAGTTCTCTTTCTAAAAGGGGTCCTTCGCTACGCTCAGGATCTCGGCACGCGGCTCAGACGCCGCGTAAACGCCTCGACTTATTGCGATCAAATTTCTCTTTCGCCATTTTTCTCTTGCTCCTGGCTCTTAGCTTCTAGCTCAAACCTTTTGACTTCAGTCGGGAACTACTTCGTCTTCGTCCCCATCTGCCTTGCTATCCCTGCGCTCGTAATACGCGCCTAAGAATTGCTCTTTCTCAACCAATCCTTCGGCGACGATCCAGCTTTCGAATCGCTCGAACTCTTGCTGAAAGCGTCCGCGGAAAGCCTCAAAGTTTCGATGCCAGTTCCAGAAGTCTCTCACCCGGTATTAACGAAACCCACGAGCTTCGCACCAGACTTCTGTAACTATGTAACCGTCCCCTTGAGACAGCAATCTTGTCCAAATACCACTAGTTCCAAAAACTTTTTCAAACTCCGACTGCCTGCCATCCACGACCCAGAATCTGCGGTCGACGACGAACCGCGGCGCTTGCAGTCACCTCGGCGCGGCGCTGCCTTGAACCTTCGCGATGATTTCTTCCGACACCGATCTCGGCGCTTCTTCATACCGTGCGAAGTGCATTGAGTATTCGGCGCGGCCCTGGGTGCTGGAACGCATGTGCGTGGCGTATCCAAACATTTCGGCCAGCGGAACGATTGCTTTGATTACCTGCGAGCCGGCGCGATGCTCCATGCCTTCGATTCGTCCTCGGCGGGAGCTTAGGTCGCCCATGATTACGCCTGCATAATCTTCCGGCGTGACGACTTCAACCGCCATAACCGGCTCCAGCAATACTGGCGAAGCTTTTCTTGCTGCCTCTTTGAACGCCATCGAACCGGCGATCTTGAATGCCATTTCGTTGGAATCTACGTCGTGATAGCTGCCGTCGTAGAGGATGGCCTTGACGTCAACCATTTCGTACCCAGCGAGAACGCCGCCTTCCATGGCTTCTTTAATTCCCTGATCAATCGGCTTGATGAATTCTTTGGGAACCGAACCGCCGACGATGTCGTTGACGAACTCGTAACCCATGCCTGGCGGCTGCGGCTCGAGACGAATCTTGGCGTGACCATATTGGCCGCGCCCGCCGGTCTGACGAATGTATTTGCCTTCCGCTTCCGACTTCTTGCGGATGGTCTCGCGATACGCGACCTGCGGCTTGCCAACATTGGCTTCGACTTTGTACTCGCGCATCATGCGGTCAACGATGATTTCGAGATGCAGTTCGCCCATGCCGCTGATGATGGTTTGTCCGCTATCGGGATCGGTGTGAACTTTGAACGTGGGGTCTTCCTGCGCCAGACGGCCCAACGCCATGCCCATTTTCTCCTGATCGGCTTTGGTTTTAGGCTCGACCGCAACGGAAATTACGGGGACGGCAAATTCAATATTTTCAAGCGCGATGGGATGCTTCTCATCGCAGATGGTGTCGCCCGTGCTGACATTCTTCAGACCAACGGCGGCGCAGATGTCTCCCGCAAGAATTTCGTTGATGTCTTCGCGCTTGTTGGCGTGCATCTTCAGCAGGCGGCCGATGCGTTCGGTGCGTCCGCGACCCGCGTTCAGCACGGCCTCGCCGGATTTTAACTGTCCGGAGTAAACACGGATGAAGGTCAACTGACCGACAAAGGGGTCGGCCATGATCTTGAATGCCAGTGCGGAGAATGGTTCGTTGTCAGCGGGCTTGCGGACAATGGTTTCGCCATTGTCTGGATTTGTGCCGGTCACTTCGCCCGCATCAAGCGGCGAAGGAAGATAATCCACGACCGCATCGAGCAATGGTTGAATGCCCTTGTTCTTGAATGCTGTGCCAACGACTACCGGGAATAATTTCAACTCAATCGTTGATCTACGCAACGATGCGCGCAGTTCTTCGGCGGAAATACTCTCGCCTTCGAGGAACTTATGCAGAATTTCGTCGTCATTTTCGGCAACGGTTTCGACGAGCTGGGTATGGAACGCTTCAGCCTTCTTTTGGAGCTCGGCCGGGATGTCTCCGGTGATGTACTCGGCGCCGATAGTGTCGTCGGCCCAGGTAATGGACTTCATTCCAATCAGATCAATGACGCCTTTGAATTTATCTTCCTGCCCAATGGGAATCTGAATCGCGATTGGCTTCGCGTTCAGACGCTTGCGGATCGTGTCAACGGCGTGCTCGAAATCCGCGCCCATTTTGTCAATCTTGTTGATGAAGCAAATTCGCGGAACTCCGTATTTATCGGCTTGACGCCACACTTTTTCGGATTGCGGCTGCACTCCGTGAACAGCGTCGAATACAGCGACGGCGCCGTCCAAAACGCGCAGTGACCGCTCGACTTCGGCGGTGAAATCAACATGGCCGGGAGTATCAATAATATTGATGCGAATATCGCGCCACGAACATGTGGTCGCCGCAGAGGTAATGGTGATGCCGCGCTCCTGCTCCTGCTCCATCCAATCCATGGTCGCAGTGCCTTCGTGGACCTCTCCGATGCGGTGCGTTTTGCCTGTATAGAACAGGATGCGCTCCGTGGTAGTGGTCTTACCGGCATCAATGTGGGCCATGATACCGATGTTCCTGCAACGTTCTAATGGGACTGTTCTGGGCACTTTATCTCTGCTGCTTTCTGGGGCTCTTAAAACCTGTCGTTGGGCGTTCGTCCTTGGTCGTTGGCCAAACCGCCTACCATCTGTAATGCGCGAAGGCCTTATTGGCTTCCGCCATTCGGTGTACGTCCTCTTTCTTCTTGATTGCTGCGCCTTTGCCGGTGGCGGCGTCGAGCAATTCGTTGCTTAATTTATCAATCATGCCTTTTTCGCCACGTCCGCGCGCGTAGGTAATCAGCCATCGGATTGCCAACGACGTACGTCGGTCGGCATTCACTTCGACGGGAACCTGATAGTTCGCGCCTCCCACTCGGCGAGTCTTCACTTCCAGAAGCGGTTTCGCATTCTCAACCGCCTTGGTGAAAAGCTTTAATGGCTCATCGTTCGCCTTCGCCGCTACGCGGGTTAAGGCTTCGTAAAAGATGCCTTCGGCGGTGCTTTTCTTGCCTTGCCACATCATGGAGTTGATGAACTTCGTCACCAGATCCGAGCCATATACGGGATCGGCTTCGACCGTGCGCTTCGCGATGTATCCTTTTCTGGGCATTTCTGCTTTTAGCTCCTGGCTCTTAGCTTTTAGCTAGAGCTGCCAGACCTGCGTTTTTCAATTTGCCAACGACGTACGACTAACGACCGTTCTTATGCCTTCGGGCGTTTCGCTCCGTACTTGGAGCGGCTCTGTTTGCGATTTGCGACGCCTACGGCGTCCAATGTGCCGCGGACTACGTGATACCTGACTCCGGGGAGATCTTTTACGCGGCCTCCGCGAATCAGTACGATGGAGTGCTCTTGAAGATTGTGACCGACGCCCGGAATGTAAGTCGTCACTTCGATACCATTAGTCAGGCGGACGCGGGCAACTTTGCGCAGAGCCGAGTTCGGCTTCTTTGGTGTCTGCGTGTATACACGGGTGCAGACGCCGCGTTTTTGCGGACATCCCTGCAATGCTGGGCTCGCCGTCTTGTATCGCGGACGCTTGCGTCCATCGCGCACTAATTGATTAAAAGTCGGCACTCTTTATTACTCTCCTTGCGGCGCGCATATCCTACATCCACATTCAATCCGCGCGAATGTGGACGCGCAACTGCTTTATTCCGATAAAGGGGCTGGATGGCGATCAGCCAACCATACTTTCCCGTCGCAATGACCGGCGAGAAGCCTAAGGATTTTCCCGTTGACTGACGCTAACGACGGTGACGCCAAGCCCGCTCTTCACGTAAGAAGCCCGGAGGCGCTCCGTTTCGTCAACACCGTTCCGCATAGCCTTCCAGCGATGGAAGATATTCGCGGAACGTTTTCAGCGAGGGCGTCCACGAAAAACGAATACGCAGACGTTGAAGTTCAACTTAAACACAACACAATCCGCAGCACAGAATATACCACCCTGCGCTTGGCGGCAAAATGTCGAGCGGAACTTTACAAATATAACAACCGAATGCAGGATCGTCAACTTAAGTTTGTATCCCGTAATGGTTCAGTTCGACCCCAAAAAGCACTTCATTACGAAGGACACAAAGGGAATCGTGGAAAACTGGGCTTTGGGCGCCGCGTCCCGTTGTCCAGAAAAGGAGAGATTTGCCAAATGGCATCGCCGCTTTTATTTCGATGAATTTGATGGTGCGGGACCATTGGCAGTTCGGGCGGTTCGAGTCCCCTGAGATGAGATTACGGGGTGGTTACTATCGTTGATTGCCCATGAATTGTGCAGCGCATATAATTTGATCACTTTCGCCCGACACTAGAGGTTTGATTCCCCCATGCACAAGGCCGCCGGTGCCGAGCTTAGCCGTCAGTCGCAAGAGCTGACGATTTTTCATGACGTCGCGAAGGCCCTGACGTCGTCGCTTGACCTGGATTCCATCCTACAAGCCATTATGGACAAGATGGCGGAATACTTCCGCCCCGAGACTTGGTCCTTGCTCATGCTTGATCATGAGAAGAATGAATTGTACTTCGCCATTGCTGTGGGGGCGGCCTCGGAGTCGCTGACCAATGTGCGGCTTAAGGTTGGTGAAGGAATTGCCGGACACGTGGCCAAGCATGGGGAGAGGTTGATTGTCCCGGACGTCGACGCGGATCCCCGGTTTGCCAAGCGAATTGACGAGATGACGAAACTGGAGACGCATTCTGTCATCTGCGTTCCTGTACGTTCGAAGTTGCGCCTGCTGGGAGTGATTCAGCTAGTGAACGTGGACATGCGGAATTTTGGCGATCAGGAATTATTTTTCCTACAGGCGCTATGTGACTATGCCGCGATTGCGATTGAGAATGCGCGCTCCGTCGAAAAAATTCAGGAGCTGACGATCACCGACGATTGCACCGGGCTATACAACGCGCGGCACCTTTATAAGACTCTGGAGACTGAGGTTTACCGGTCGTCACGATTTGGATATGAGTTTGCCGTGGTGTTTATTGACCTTGATCATTTTAAGCAGGTCAATGACACTCATGGACATTTGATAGGAAGCAAGCTGCTGGCCGAGATTGGTTATCTGGTGAAGGCGCAGCTGCGTTTGATTGATTATGCTTTTCGGTATGGCGGGGATGAGTTTGTAGTTCTCCTGCCGCAGACGGGGAAAGATTCAGCTCTCGTGGTGGCGCGCCGGTTACGGGACAGTTTGCGTACCAGCATGTTCTGCAAAGAAGAAGGATTGAACCTGAACGTCCGGGCCTCGATGGGCGTGGCCACTTATCCGCACGATGCGAAGTCTCCGCACGACATCATTCGGCAGGCGGATGAAATGATGTATCTGGTAAAGAACACGACGCGCGACAATATTGGAATTGCGCAGCGCGGGGTGATGAAGTAAGGGTGCTTGGCTTTTCCACATGCTAGGCTGGATTTTCTTTCTCGCAATAAAAATTCCTGCTCTTCATTATTGTTAGACCCTGCATCCGGGTATCGGATCAACTCAGGCGTAGCCTGCTTAATCTGGCGGCGATATCCTTGCGAACTTTCTCCGCTCTCTTCGAGTGAGTTTGCGCTCTTTCCTCCGTTCAGCGGATGAGCACGTCGTCCCAACGCAAGGCTAGAGGACTGATTGTTACAATCTCAGCAGTGTCAGCCACATTTCACATCGAAACAACCAAGGGTTCTGCACGCAGGGGATGCTTAACCACTCCTCATGGCGAGGTGCAGACGCCGGTCTTCATGCCGGTGGGCACTGCGGCTTCGGTAAAAGGTATATCGCAGGACATTCTCGAAGACCTTGACGTACAGATTCTTCTTGGCAATACCTATCATCTTTATTTGCGGCCGGGAGTTGATCAGGTGAGAAGGATGGGTGGCCTGCACCGGTTCATGTCGTGGCCACGCGCGATTCTGACAGACTCTGGCGGATTCCAGGTTTTCAGTCTGAGCGATTTGCGGAAAGTATCCGAGGAGGGAGTGACGTTTCGTTCTCATCTGGATGGGTCTTCGCATTTTTTTTCGCCGGAGAGCGCGATGGAAGCCCAGATTGGCCTTGGCGCGGACATTATTATGGCGTTCGACGAATGCACGGAGTATCCGGCAGATCCCGTGCGGGCCAGGAATTCAATGGAACTGACGCTGCGATGGGCCGCGCGCAGCAAGAAGTATTTCGAAGAACACAAGCACGAGGTACCGTGGGAACCTGCGCCTACGCGAGCGGAGCATACACAGGCATTATTTGGCATTGTGCAGGGCGGCATGAATCTCGCTCTGCGCAAGGAATCTGCCGAGCGCACCATCGAGATTGGATTTCCTGGCTATGCGATCGGCGGACTGAGTGTGGGGGAACCCAGGGCGCTTACCAGGGAAGTTGTCGAGGCTACCCTCGAGCATCTCCCGAAAGACAAGCCGCGCTATCTGATGGGCGTTGGCACTCCGGAAGAGATCGTGGAATATGCAAACCTAGGAGTTGACATGATGGATTGCGTGCTGCCCACGCGGGCGGCGCGGCACGGGTTGCTGTTCACGTCGGAAGGAAAAATATCCATCAAACAGGCGCGTTATGCCTCTGATGGCGGCCCATTGGACTCGAAATGCGGCTGCCGAACCTGCACCCGTTACGCGCGCGCCTATTTGCGGCATCTGTATGCATCCAACGAAATTTTGGCGCAGATTCTCAATACTATTCACAACCTTAGTTTCTATCTTGACACTATGCGGTCAGTGCGTCATTCTATTGGACTTGATCATGGGGAACGTGATCATGATGGACAGTGGAAAGGGGCGCATTTTCTTTCTGGGGAGCCGTCGCAGTTGAAACCGTAGCTCTCGTCCCTTTTTTCCTTCAGACAATGGGTTGTCCGGCCTGAAATACGCGAGAATCCCGCGATAAACAAACGAGGCCCGTAAAATTGGCAGGCGCAGTTCCGGATTCTTGGCGCGCAAACGGATCGCGATTTCATGAGTTTCTTATATTTACTGGCGTTTCAAGCTGGCGGCGGATTGAGTTGGATTGGCTTCGCGCCGCTGATTTTCATATTCGGCATCTTCTATTTTCTGCTGATCATGCCGCAGCAGCGGAAACAGAAGAAGTGGCAACAAATGTTGGGTGAACTTAAGACTGGCGACAAGGTCGTGACAAGCGGAGGAGTGAGAGGGACGATTGTAGCTCTGAGAGATGACTACATTCATCTTCGGGTTCCACCCGACAATTTGCGAATCGAGGTTAGCAGGGCTTCGGTGACGTCGGTGACGACTCCCGAAGAAGCGGCAGGCAAGTAACAATTCCGGATAGAAGTCAGATCATGAACAAGAATTTAGGCTGGAAACTCGGCGCGATCATCGTAATTCTGCTGGTATTTTTATACGGCATATTTGGCATTCCTGAGACTTGGTCGGCTCACGGACTACTGGCCGCCATGCAAAGCCGGATTAGTCTCGGCTTGGATCTCAAGGGCGGAACGCACTTAATTCTTCAAGTGCAAGTAAACGACGCCGTAAATGTTGAGACCGACAGCGCGATTGAGCGGCTGAAAGAAGATCTCCGGACCCACAAAATTAACTACACAGAAATCACCAAGCCCGATCCGGTCAACCATCCTGAACAGATATTGATCAAAGGAACGCCGCCAGAGAACAGTTCCGATTTGCGCTCCATTGTGGAGGACCGCTTGCCGGAATATGACTTGAAATCCGGCGCGGAGAATACGTGGACGGTTTCGATGAAGTCGCAGGCGCTGACTGATCTTAAAAAACAGGCGGTCACGGAGGCGATAGGAACGATCCGGAACCGCATTGATCAGCTGGGCGTAACCGAACCGACGATTCAGGAACATGGACTTGGGGATTATCAAATTCTGGTACAACTTCCCGGAGTTGACGATCCAGCGCGGGTGAAAGAGATTATGCAGTCCACCGCGATGCTGGAGTTGCGATTGGGACTGGGCGGTCCTTATCCGAGCGAGCAGGCGGCATTGCAAGAAAAGGGCGGCGTGCTTCCTCCGGATGCGGTTTTGTTGCCGGGCCGGAGTGTCGGGTCAAGCCAAAGCGACAATGGTTCCCAGTGGTATCTGCTTTCCCGAGCTTCGGCGGTAACGGGTCGCGATTTGCGCGATGCCAAGCCGACGCGAACTGAGAATGGGCAACCGGAAGTGGAATTCGATCTTACCGGAGACGGCGGCAGGAGGTTTGGCACCTTCACTGGCGCTCATGTCGGTGAATACCTGGCTGTTGTGCTGGACAATAAAGTTCAGGAGTACGCGGTCATCAAGAGCCAGATCAACGATACTGGAACCATAGAAGGCGGTTTCACGGAACAAAGCGCAAAAGACCTGTCCATGATCCTTAAATCGGGCGCTTTGCCGGCAGGAATCAAGTATCTCGAAGAGCGCACGGTAGGGCCATCGTTGGGAACGGATTCGATTCGGGCGGGCGTCAGGGCCGCGGTTGTCGGCATGGTTGCAGTGCTGATTTTCATGCTGATTTACTACCATGCCGCTGGCATTAATGCCGATATCGCTCTGATCTTAAATTTGGTGATCCTGCTTGGATTCCTCGGCTTCAGTAGTGCGACCCTCACGTTGCCGGGTATTGCCGGAGTGATTCTGACGGTCGGTATGGGTGTAGATTCCAATGTCCTGATCTTCGAACGTATCCGGGAGGAATTGCGCAACGGAAAAACGCCTCCTTCCGCGGTTGAACAGGGATTCGGTCACGCCTGGATCACGATTGTGGATACGCACGTCACTACCATCATTTCGGCGGCGATTCTTTTCATCTTTGGAACGGGGCCGGTGAAAGGCTTCGCGGTTACGCTGACCTTTGGTTTGTTGGCAAACTTGTTCACGGCAGTATTCGTTTCTCGCGTGATTTTCGATTGGATTCTGAGCCGGAAGCAGCGCGGAGAAGCATTGAGCATTTAAAGCGTTGTCATTCCGGCGCGCGAAGCGAGCGACAAGGTATAGGAAGACTTGAGATAAGAGGATTAAAGCAGAGTGGAATTTTTTCGCAATGCGAATATAGATTTTCTGGGCAAGAAGTGGTATTTCATCGCCTTCTCGCTGATTTTCAGCGTGGCCGGGCTGTACTCATTGCTGTTCTGGCACCACGTTCCTTATGGCATTGACTTCCGCGGGGGCACCCTCGTCGAGGTCAAGTTTGCCCAGACACCCGATGATAATGCAATCCGGGCCGCCATGGACCGCGCGGGATTGCATCACGCTCGAATTCAAAGATTCGGCACAGGGACCAATGAAGTATTGATTGATCTTGCTTTGCAGGAAACGAGTGAACAGGCTCTCGATAAAGGCAAGATACAAATTATCAATGCCCTGGAAACCAATGTTCCGGCAGGGAAGCAAGACCTGAATAACACCAGCAACTTGACCTTAACCAATTACCTGATGGATAGAGATCCGCTTCATGCCGGAACCGATGCCAGCCAGCGCTATGCGGCCCAGGCCCAAGCCATCATTGACTATAAAGACAAAACGAAGGGCGGCGTCCTAAGTTCAATGGACGATTTAAAGAGAGTTGCCGATCCCGCGGTGTTGGATTCGGTCCGGGAAGGCTTTTTCGTTTCCAACTTTGCCATACGCAATGTAGCCATTGTTGGCCCCCAGGTAGGAGCTCAACTGAAGAAGCAGGCTTTTTGGGCGATTGTCTATTCGTTGGGGGGGATGCTGATTTATCTGGCATTTCGCTTTGAATGGATTTACGGTGTAGCGGCTGTTATAACCGTCTTCCACGATACGCTGATAACGGTTGGCGCCTTTTCGCTGCTAGATAAGGACATTTCGCTAACTGTGATTGCGGCGATCCTGACGTTGGTGGGTTATTCGAATA
>DASYGR010000370.1:0-10323 GCA_035999525.1 Terriglobales bacterium | reverse complement strand
CCCTGATTAAACAGGGAATTATTCCTGAACAGATTACGGAGATATTTCCGCGGCGGATGTTTTTGGTTGTGCAGGGGAATTTCAGCACATCGGAAGAATTTGCTGACATGGCATCAAAGCTGAGAAGTCCCAACGGCGCGGCATACAATCTAGACCGATTTTTTGCTGCGGAAAATGAGCTTTTCCACGTCGGTGGGAATACCTACGCCCTGTCAAACCAGTGGTCTAAGAAGGGCCTGCCGGGCCTAGAAAAGCTGATCGCGAAATACCCCAATGCGGCGATCTCGTTTGTCAAGGCGGAGGAGGAGGGTTCGTAGGATCGCGACCTGAAGAAGCAGGTCCCTCCACTGCTTCGCTTCGGTCGGGATGACAGAAGTATTTGGGGGTAGCAAGCTACGTCTCTGCGTTGCTACATCCGGACAGAGTCGAAGAACTCCCGTAGCAATTCACCAACTTCTTTTGGCCGTTCCCATGCCGCGTAGTGTCCTGCCTTTGGAATAATTTTCACTTTGCTTCCTGGAATATTTTGACGCATGAGCTCCGCCTCAGCTGCGCCAGCGAAGAGATCTTCCTCGCCACTCACAATTAGCGTAGGCACGCTAATCATCTTCAGCGTCGAGACTGAATCTGGCCGCTGGGCCATCCCTCTTTGCACCATGGCCACGTCCTCGGCGGACATTTTGCGCATCATTCTCAACGCTCCTTCCACAAGATCTGGGCGCGTGTTGCGGGTGGTCTCGCCCAGCAATTTTGGAATCAGGGTTTCGAAAAATGGTTCGGTGCCACGTTCCATTATTTCCGTCGCAGATTGCAATCTTGCGCTACGAGCTTCTCCGGAATCCGCTCGCGCCTTTGTATTGCAAAGAACAAGGGCGGACACGCGGTCGCGGTGGCGCCGCCAAAATTCGAACAGCGCGTAACCACCAATTGAGACGCCGGCGAATGCAGAACGATCAACTCCTGCATCATCCATCACACGAACGATGTCCGCTGCCAGCTTCCGCATCGTCGCCGGACCGTCGCCTATATCAGAGTCTCCATGCCCGCGGAGATCTGGCAGAATCAGGCGATACCGAGTCAGCAGTGATTGGGCCGCAGGCAACCAGAATTCATGATTCGCGGGAAAGGGATGCAGCAGGATGATGGGAGGTCCGTCGCCGAGAACGTGGTATGAGATTTCGGCGTCGTCGCTCTTAATGCGCGGCATGGACTAACACAATTGCAGATTGAAGATTTTAGAATTCAGAATGTCGAATCAAATTCATGTGTTGACTACAGGCTGTCCCGCGGATTCGGGAAGCATCAGCGGCTCTTCTGGCATGACAATCCACCCAATCACATACGCGATTAGCGAAACGCCTGGAGGAAGCAGCGCAGCGATCAACCAGACGACGCGTACGAGGGAGACATCCAAGTCAAAATATTCGGCGAAGCCCGCGCAGACCCCAGCCACTTTACGGTCCGTCCGCGAGCGCATGAGCCGATGACGTGACTCTATGCTGCCGATGCGCTTCCCACAGTAGGCGCAGACATTGGCGTCGTCCTGGATCACCTTACCGCAATAGTTGCAATACACGGTTCACCTCCTGGAATTAAGATACGCCAATCATGACTAACAAGTTCCACATTTTGTTATCCCCGCTGCTATGGCCCCTGATAAGGCTGCTTTAGACATTTGCCCGCTGTATCGGCGAAGGAAGTGTTCGCGCCAGCCGCCATCACCGACTGATACTTCTTTACGGCAAGGTCGCGTCGGTTCAGAAGATCATACATCTCTCCGGCTCCCAAATTTGCGCGTTGTATGGTGTCAGTATCCGGACGCCCCACCCCACCGGCATCTTCATAAGCAGAAGCTGATCCAGCGTAATCCTTCTTATCGCGAAGAAGATCGGCGAGGCTGAAGGCTGCGATTTCGTAATGAGACGCCGGATAATGACCCTCTTTCCCGGCCTGCCAAATCTTTCGGTATATCGCGGCAGCTTGCTCTGCCTTCCCGTCCGCTCGCAACAAATTTCCCTCTTCTAGAGCCATGAGAATGTTACGGGGATAGGCGACGATCAACCCTCGAGCCAGGGGAAGCGCTTCCTCGTACCGGCGTTCGCGGCGCAGGAACAGCACCAGGAGAATTTTTGCGTCGACGGCGGTTTCCCCGTGTCCCGCAGCGCAGTCTCGCAGCATCTGCAAACCCTTTTCCTTGTTGCCGCCGAGTCCGGCCATGGCTCCGGCGGACCTCAGCGCCCAAGGCAGGCTGCCTACAACATAATTATGTGCTCCAACAATCAGCTTGGCTTCTGTATTCCCCGGCGAGAGTTCGAGAACGCGCTCGTGGTCATGCCTGGCGCCCACCGCATTACGCAAGGCAGAGAACCACGCGTGTTCGATGAGTGCGGTGTAGGTAGAAAATTGCGCCCGGGTAACACCCCGGGCGTAAAGAATCCCAACATCGTTCGGATTCGCTTGCAGCCGATTCTGCTCTATAGTCAGCGCCTTCTTGACCAGATCTTTGATCTGGGATTGAACTTGCGGATCTGGCTGAAGATGCGAAGCCTTAATGAAACTATCGTTCGCGTATTCTCCCGTATTCAAGACTCCCATGCGATACAGTTCGCGGAAAAGGACCGCCGTCAGCAGGTGATTGATAGCGAATGGATCGTCCGGATGGCGGTGCAGTACCTCGTCGAAGTCACGGACCGCGGAATCGTATTCCAAATTATAAAAATGGTTGAATCCTGCCAGAGTAATGGGATCGTTGGGAAGGAACGAAAAATCCTCCGCAGCAGGCGTGTCGGCCTTCGCAGCACGGTCACTCATTCCCCAAGCCGGAATCAAGAAACAGCAAGAAAGAAACAGTCCCAATATCAAGTGGGATTTGCGAATTGGATTTTCCCTGCGCAGAGGTATCGAGACTTTAGTTTACTAGATCAATGCTCGCCGCACATGAACCACGGCGGCTATTACTCTCGAGTATCAAGGGAGAGAGACTGTGTTTGAAGATCACTTTAGGGCAGAGACAATCTTGCCCGAGGGATGGAGTAATTCCTGCATTGTTTATTAAGGAAGGCGCCTCGCTTTCAGCATAACCTAATGAATGCAAACCATCTTTCTGCAAATAGCCTATGGTCATTCGCTTGCGAGAGTGATTTCAAAGGCTCATCTCATGTCTGAAGTTGTTCCAGATACACATCAGGAGTTTTGGCGTCCGCCAATGGTGTCGCAGGCAGCAGTTTCCAGCCAGGCGTCTGCAATCACCTCCGCCTCCCTCGAATCATGTGCGGCTTGCCACACTGAGTTTATGCCCGGTTCAAGGTTCTGTTACCTTTGCGGGGCGACGCGAGGGGCTGGGGTAAGAGCGACTTCAGTCCGGTTGAAGAGTTCTCTGAGTTTTCTCCGCATCTTTGGATTCCAACACATCAAACAGGCGATAGGGCTGCCACTTCCTTCGCTGGCTGGTTTGTTTGTGGGGATCGGCTGCCTGGTAGCTGCATTGGCCGTCGGCTCAATCCTGCGGCCTCAGAGTGCGGCGGAATTTCAGGTTGTTCAACTGCTTCGCATTGAATGGCTGCTCGGCTCGGTTGCTGCGTTCCTCGCCGGCATATTACTGAGGCGCGATAGGCCGAATATCTAAGTGTCTGGCTGACAATTCCGCCCCCTGGTTATAAGTTCTTTTCTGGGGGCATCGCGTAAAGGTGGTTAAGCGGGCCGACGCCCTTTCCCACTGGATACGCCTTCGCGATCGCGGCGCTCACAAATTTTTGCGCTCGATAAACGGCATCCGCAATGCTTCTGCCGTGCGCTAGATGGCAGGCTATCGCGGTAGAAAAGGCGCATCCGGTCCCGTGCGTCGAAGTCGAACCAATGCGTTCGGACTCAAAGAATTGCTGTTCCACTTCCGATTCCCCCTTGCAACTTAGTAGATCGCATGGCCGCTCGAGATGCCCGCCAGTGATGACCACCGCTCGAGCCCCCAATTCGTGCAGTCTGGCCGCGGCAAGGGCCATATCCTCTCGGCGAACCACCGCCAAACCGCTGATAATAGAAGCCTCATCCAGATTCGGGGTAATTACACGGGATAGCGGAATCAAGCTCTTGATCAGGACGGTCAAGCCGGATTCGTCTAGCAGGTCTGCCCCCGAGGTCGCCTTGAGAACGGGGTCCAAAACGACATTCGGGAGACCTTTCTGGGACACGAAGTCGGCGACGAGGCTAACCGTCTCCTCTGAGCCCAACATTCCGATGTGCACCGCCGCAAACGTTACATCTCGCGCAAGCTCAACCAACGTTTCGGCAAGCAGGTCCGGCTGGACAGGCTGAACGCGGCGTACTCCAAGCGTAGATTGCACGGTAAGGGCAGTTATGCAGGCGACCCCATAGCAGTCGTGGGCCGCGATCGTCTTGATGTCGGCTGAAACCCCAGCTCCCGACGAGGGATCGAATCCGGCAATCGTCAACACGACGGGCGGTAGGACCATAGCCGCAATCTATCCGAAATCCAGCGGCGCCGGAATTTAAATAAAATAGTTTGTACATATAGATTTTGGTAAAAGTGGAGGCAAACCATTGAAAACAAAGATAAACTATAGTTTTCCCCGCAAGCCGATCAAAACACTCAGGATGTACTAATTTCTGCGGGCCCGCTTAGCGTGGTTATTTACTTATTGGTAAACAGATAACTCACTGCTAATACAGCGATCTATGGATGTTTCTACAATATATACAATAAGTTACGTAAGACATCTATAAACATGCTAGTTACATTCGTACGGGGGATTCTGGATTGACACCCCCTGCCCTGACCCATAGCATTTCCCTAACGCTGACGTTGAACGGCCGAAACCGGGGAGGCAAGACTTTTTGACTTTTAGAGATGCGAGGTGACTGAATGCGAAGATTCATAGCTCGTGGACTGGCGATATTAGTTCTCGTCGGCTTGGGAGCGGCTCAGGGGCCAATCAGCTCGGGGTCGAGCGACACCCGAAAAGCGACCGCAGCAGCAACGATAAGCGAAGTTACGCCCGCGAAGGCTAGCCATGCCAAGCCGTATCAAGTTGGGACGGCGTCATGGTATGGCGACTACTTTGAAGGCAAGCAAACCGCCAGCGGCGAGCCTTTTAATATGTACGATCTCACGGCAGCCCATCCGACCCTACCGCTGGGGACCGTGGTAAGGGTTACGAATCTCCGAAACCGCGAAGCGGTTCTGGTCAGAATCAATGACCGCGGCCCTGTGGTTCCGGGAAGGATCATCGATCTGTCCTATAGCGCCGCGAAGGTCCTCCATTTCAAAGCGCAAGGTCTTCAGAGAGTGCGGTTGGACATCGTAAAGCCGCGCCCCCACCCCCAAATGATCGCTGCCTTGGCGACTGTGGACCGTTAACCTCTTGAGTTCTATACTCTTGACGGAATGGATCCGCGGGAAAAGCTGATTGTTGCGTTAGACGTACCTACAGCGGCCGCCGCGAGGAAGCTCGTTGCGGCCGTGGGAAATTCCGTAACCACATACAAGGTCGGGTTACAGCTTTACACCGCCGAAGGCCCCCAGGTAGTTCGCGATCTCATTTCCGTGGGGCGCAAAGTTTTCCTTGATCTCAAGTACCACGACATCCCAAACACTGTGGCTTCGGCAGTCCGGGAGGCTGCCGGGCTTGGCGTAACCATGATTACGGTCCACGCACTGGGCGGCGGCAAAATGCTGCGAGCAGCCGTAGAAGCCGCTCGGACGGAAAATCCTGATGTCAAAGTGCTGGCCGTGACTGTGTTAACCAGCATGGACGAGCCTGGACTTACTAGGCTCGGCGTGCCAGGAGGAGTTATGGAGACCGTGATCCGTCTGGCGGCCTTAGCAATTGCGGAAGGATGCCACGGCGTGGTGGCCTCGGCGCAGGAAGCTCCGGCGCTTCGGCGGAGGTATGGTCAAGACTTCGTGATCGTCACCCCTGGCGTCCGCCCAGCGGGAGCCGGGCATGGAGATCAGGCGAGGGTCGTGACCCCGTCAGAAGCGATGACAGCAGGAGCAACCCATATTGTGGTGGGGCGGCCGATTATTGAGGCCGCCGACCCCGGGCAGGCCGCAAAAGATATCCTGGCGGAAATGAGCTAGGCAAGAGCCCCTACAATTTTTCGTAGAATTCACACGCGGAACAGGAAATAAAGACCCCGCCTGGAATCCCTCGTTCGCGATCTTTTACCCGTTTCACGATTCGGGTGGACTTGCCGCACTTTGGACAGTCCGTACTCTTGGACGTGTCCATTACCTTCTTACGATCCGCAGTCTTTGCAATCTTCGGCATTCTTTTCTCCTAATCTCGATTTACGTAGGGACAGCCGCCTTGGGTTGTCCGGCGTTGCTGAATGTGTGGGTAGTCGAGCGGCCGTCCTACGTGCGAAATTGTCCTGGCAACTTTGTCCCAGCCCTCAAGTTTAGCATCACGAAACTCATGGGAGAAAAATTCGGCAAATCACTATTTGAGTAATTGACACAACCGCCTCGAACTTTTACCCTAAGTGGGTATGCTGAATAGTAGCCGACGTCACCACCATCGCCATCACGCGCATTGCGTGCGGGTGGGTGTGTGTAGCTGAGTCGGTTCGATTCCAAAATTCAGCAATCACAAGATCCGGCCCGCTGACGCGATAACGTGCAGCGGGCTTTTTGTTTCTGGTAGTGGATCGGCGAAATATATCCAGACCTCACTTAAATCTTCGAAGAGAGAAAAGCGTATGACAGAACAAATTGACTTCGCAAAGACACAGGGTCTCATTCCCGCAATTGTGCAGGACGCTGATAATGGCGAAGTACTGATGGTTGGGTTCATGAACCGCGAGGCTTGGGACCGCACGCAAGATACCGGCTACGTCACGTTTTACAGCCGCAGCCGGAACAAGCTTTGGACCAAAGGGGAAACCTCGGGCAACAAGTTAAAGCTACTGGCAGCAAGCACGGATTGTGACCGCGACACGCTGTTGCTGCGCGTCAATGTAGAAGGCGAGGGAGTAGTCTGTCACGAAGGCACGCGGTCGTGTTTCACCAAATCAATACCGGTTGCTCAGGACCACGGGAGTAAGCGATGAAAATCCGCATCGGCATTCCCAAAGGCAGTTTGCAGGACGCCACGCTTCAGCTTTTCGCGCAGGCTGGCCTTCAAATTCACGTCAATGCGCGCTCGTATTTCGCGTCCACGGGTGATCCCGAAATTGAGTGTATGTTGATTCGCGCTCAGGAAATGGCACGCTACGTTGAACACGGCGCACTGGACGCCGGTCTCACCGGTTTTGATTGGGTCATCGAAAGCGGTCTGCAGGTCGAAACAGTCGCGAATCTTAGCTACAACAAACAAAGCCGGGGCAAAGTGAAATGGGTGTTGGCAGTTCCAGAAGATTCACGTTTCCAAAAGCCCAAAGATCTCGATGGGTGCATCATCGCCACTGAATTAGTCAACGTCACGAAAAGCTATTTCCGCAGCCGCGATGTGGAAGTCAAAGTTGAATTTTCATGGGGCGCGACCGAAGTAAAACCGCCCATGCTGGCCGACGCCATTGTCGAAGTGACTGAGACAGGAAGTTCGCTCAGGGCGAACCACCTTCGCATTATTGAAACGGTTCTCGAATCCAATACTCAAATTATCGCCAACAAGGCCGCATGGACCGATGCCTGGAAGCGCCGCAAGATCGAGAACCTGGCCATGATGCTGCGTGGCGCGATGGAAGCGAAGGAAAGAGTTGGCCTGATGCTGAATGTCCGCAAAGAACACCTGGATGCAGTGTTATCGGTCCTTCCAGCATTGAAGCGGCCAACGATCTCGACTTTGAGCGATCCCGACTGGCTGGCGGTGAACACGGTGATCGAAGAAGTAACTGCCTGGGAAGTAATTCCGCGATTGAAGGAAGCCAAGGCGCAAGGAATCGTCGAGTATCCGCTGAACAAGGTGGTGATGTAATGCGGATTTTGTCGGGTCGCGTCGCAACAAAACACGTTCGCACGCTTGCGGATCGCGGTGCGCAATGCTCGGAGATTGAACCCTCGGTAAAGCGGATTGTGGATGATGTTCGGCGAGGCGGCGACAAATCTCTCCGCGCCTACGCTGAACGATTGGATGGGTTGCAAAAAGATTCCGTTTTCAAAGTTGAAGAAGACGAAATGCAGGAAGCGTGGAAAGCAGCGCCGCCTCCACTGCGTTCCGCGTTGCGAGATGCCGAGAAGAATATCCGAAGGTTTTGCGAGTTGCAAAGGCCGAAAGAATGGAAACGAACCGTTGGCGGCGTCTCGGTCGGACAATTGGTTCGCCCCTTGTCGTCGGTTGGATGTTACGTTCCGGGGGGACGATATCCGCTTGTCTCGACCGTGCTCATGACCGTGATTCCGGCGCAGGTGGCGGGCGTGAAGACGATTCGTATTGCTTCCCC
This sequence comes from Terriglobales bacterium, assembly GCA_035999525.1. GTDB lineage: Bacteria > Acidobacteriota > Terriglobia > Terriglobales > Acidobacteriaceae > PALSA-188. The sequence goes on along the minus strand of DASYGR010000370.1, from coordinate 1,923 downwards.
GAAGCCGCGGCCTGAAGTGCTTGCCGCCGCCGCCATGCTTGGAGTTCAGGAGTTCTACCGAGTCGGAGGCGCACAAGCAGTTGCCGCATTGGCATATGGCACCGCCAGTATTCCGCGCGTGGACAAAATTGTAGGACCGGGGAATAGTTACGTCACGGCTGCGAAAAAGTTGGTTTCGTTTGATTGCGCTATTGATTTTCTTGCGGGGCCAACAGAGATTGTTGTAGTGAGCGATTCAGGAAACCCGCAGTTCATTGCCGCGGATTTAGTTGCGCAGGCGGAACACGATCCCGAAACGTTGGCGGTATTTATTACGACGTCGCTCGCATTGGGAAAAGCGGTGGCGGAACATGCGGAGAAACTGGCCCGCTCCAATTCCATCGCTCGCGAATCATTGAGCCGGAGTGGAGTGATTCTGGTCGCGGAATCCCGCGACGAGGCACTCGATTGGGCGAATACAATCGCGCCGGAGCATATTACTGTGCAACGCAGGGACCTGCCTTTCATACACAATGCGGGTTCAATATTTGTGGGCGACTACTCGGCGCAAGCTGCGGGCGATTATGCGTCTGGGCCCAATCACGTTTTGCCTACGGCCGGAGTTGCGCGATTTCGCGGAGGGTTAAGCGTGCTCGACTTCGTGAAAATTATTACGGTCCAGGAACTGTCTCGCAAAGGATTGCAGCGGCTGGCTCCGACCATTGAATGTCTGGCCGAGACCGAGGGCCTTGCCGCCCACGCGGAATCCATTTGGGTGAGGACCGGCCATGCTTAATCCACGAGAGGCAGTGCGCAAATTGAAGTCCTATCATCCGCCGTTGGGAAACCGGCAGGGCTTGCGCCTGGATTTCAATGAGAACACTGTCGGCTGCTCGCCGCGAGTCATGCAGCGATTGCGCAAGCTCGATGCTGAGCAACTGGCGCGCTATCCGGAGCGCGAGCCGCTTGAGGCAGTCGTCGCTTCGCATTTAGGAATTCGTGCAGAAGAATTGTTGCTTACGAATGGCACGGATGAGGCCATCCATCTGGTCTGCGAAACTTATCTTGAGCCCGGCGATGAAGCCCTCATTGTTGTGCCGACATTTTCCATGTACGAGATTTATGCGGCCGCGACCGGAGCGAAAGTAATTGCCGTGCCCGCGGCGGAAGAATTCCGGTTTCCGCTGGAAAATGTTATTGCTCATATTAACGAACGCACGCGCCTGATCGCGGTTGCCAATCCAAATAATCCTACTGGCACTATGGCATCCCGGAATGACTTACTGAAGATCGCTGAGCATGCCCCAAACAGCGCCATATTGATTGATGAAGCATACTTTGAATTTTGCGGCGAAACCTTGTTGCCGGAAGTCCGCACGTCCTCAAATCTCTTCGTGTCGCGAACATTTTCCAAAGCTTACGGCCTCGCCGGATTGCGGATCGGAATCCTCGCAGGTCATCAAGAGCAAATACATTTTGTCCGCCCGGTAAGTTCGCCCTATAACGTCAACTCGATCGCGCTGGCATGCCTCCCGGACGCCTTGGGCGATCAGGAATATGTTCAGCAATACGTTGACGAAATTCTCGCCGGACGGAACCGGCTGGAGCGCGAACTTCAAGACTGGGGTATCAAGTTCTGGCCGAGCCGGGCAAACTTCGTTCTGATGCATTTCGGATCGCAAGCTTCGGCATTTATTTCCGCGATGCGCGAAAAAGGAATTTTAGTAAGAGACCGTTCGAGCGACCATGGATGTGTCGGTTGCGTGCGCATCACGCTGGGGTCTAAGGCGCAAACCGACCAGATGCTCACGGCATTGCGGGAAACGTTTGAGCAGATCGCCATCCGGCAGCAGGTGCGCCGATGAGAAGAGCGGTCCTCGAACGTGCGACCAGAGAAACGGATATCTCCATCTCTTTAAATATTGATGGCAAGGGCCGGAACAA
>DASYGR010000304.1:0-6725 GCA_035999525.1 Terriglobales bacterium | reverse complement strand
AGACGTCGCGACATCGGGATGGAACGGATATCTACCAGCGTTTGAATGGAATGGGCCTGAAGCGCTTCGAGAAATTCGTCGATGGACCGCGTGGAGTGGCCAATGGTGTAAAGGGTTGCCATTTGGGGATTCATGGAGCGTCGGGCGTCCCCGCCCGACAGGACGGGCGATGACGCCCGTCTCTCCATTGTTATTTAGAGAATGTAGCGAGACAAGTCCTGATCCTTCACGATGTCGGCCAACGTCTTGCGCACGTAATCGGAATCAATCTTGACGTGCTCACCCTTTTTCTCGGGAGCCTCAAAGCTGATTTCGTCGAGCACTCGCTCCATGATGGTGTGAAGACGCCGTGCGCCGATGTTTTCCGTGCCTTCATTTACGCGGAAGGCAAAGCGCGCAATTTCCTCCAGAGCGTCGGCGGCGAATTCCAGCGCGACTCCTTCTGTTTCAAGCAGAGCCGTGTATTGCTTCACCAGCGAAGACTTGGGTTCGGTGAGAATGCGAATGAAGTCGCCCATGGTGAGCGATTGCAACTCGACTCGAATCGGAAACCGTCCCTGTAATTCAGGAATCAAGTCGCTGGGCTTGGACACGTGGAATGCGCCTGCGGCCACAAACAAAATATGGTCGGTGCGCACCATCCCATAACGAGTGTTGACGGTAGTGCCTTCGACAATCGGCAGAATGTCGCGCTGTACGCCCTCGCGGGAGACATCCGGTCCGTGCCCGCTTTCTCGCCCGGCAATTTTGTCAATCTCATCGAGGAAGATGATTCCTGAATCCTGCACGCGGTCGATCGCGGTGCGCGTGACCTGATCCATATCAATCAGACGTTGCTCTTCTTCCTGAATGAGATATTCGAATGCCTCGTTGACCCTCATCTTGCGCTTCTTGGTACGCTGGCCGAAGAGGTTGGGCAGCATGTCTTTGATATTGACGTCCATCTCCTCGACGCCCTGATTGGAAATAATTTCGAAAGATGGAAAATTTCGTTCGCGAACTTCGATCTCGACAGTGCGTTCGTCGAGCTTGCCTTCGCGTAATTGCTGCCGCAATTTTTCGCGAGTGCGGCTGTGCGATTCAGTCAGAGTGCCGGTGTTGCCATCAATAGTCGGTGCGCCGTTCGAGGGCTCTGGCGACCGCGGCGCGGAAACTGGCGGGAGAAGAATGTCGAGGAGGCGTTCTTCGGCATTGAGTTCGGCCTTGTCGGAGACGTCTTCGAGCTTCTCTTCACGAACCATTTCTATTGCGATCTCGACTAAGTCGCGAATCATGGACTCAACGTCGCGTCCTACGTAACCCACCTCGGTGAATTTCGAGGCTTCAACCTTCAGAAATGGCGAATTTGCGAGTTTCGCCAGGCGGCGCGCAATTTCGGTCTTGCCCACCCCCGTGGGGCCGATCATGATGATGTTCTTAGGGATGACTTCTTCTGCCAGTTCCGGTGCAAGCTTTTGGCGGCGCATGCGATTGCGCAGAGCGATAGCGACGGCGCGTTTGGCTGCAGCTTGTCCGACGACATGCTTATCAAGCTCAGCGACGATCTCGCGGGGCGTGAGCTCGTCCAACGCGATATGCTCTTCTTCGACGGTTCCGGGTAGATAGATGGCCATAAATGTGGTCGTTGGTCGTTCGTCGTTGCTCCTTGGCCAACGACCAAGGACGAAAAGCCAACGACGGCTTCCTACAATTCTTCGATTGTTACCTTCTCATTAGTATAGATGCACATTTTGCTGGCAATCTTCATTGCTTCTTCGGCAATTTGGCGGGCGCCCAATTCGGTGTGCTCTAACAGCGACTGTGCCGCCGCCTGAGCATAAGGCCCTCCGCTTCCGATGGCGGCGATGCCGCTGTCCGGCTCGATCACGTCGCCCTGACCGCTAAGCAGAAACGTTTGCTCCTTATCGGAAACCAGCAATAACGCTTCGAGATGGCGCAAAAATTTGTCCGTGCGCCAGTCTTTGGCCAGCTCGACGGCGCCGCGTCCGATGTTGCCATGATACTGCTCGAGTTTGGCCTCGAAACGGCTGAATAATGTAAAGGCGTCGGCAGTCGATCCCGCAAATCCGGCAAGGATTTTGTCCTGATAGAGCCGCCGAATCTTCTTGGCGGAATGCTTGATGACGCTCTCGCCAAGCGTGACTTGGCCGTCCCCGGCCATAACGACCACGCCGTTTCGGCGAACACATAAAACTGTGGTGGAACGTATCAGGCGCTTCGGGGTCATGAGCAGAATTTCTGATTATAGCAGGGAGGATGTGTGACATAAGACTTCACAGGCACAACTCCCATTTTGAAAATTTACGAAAATTATTAGTTCGCGATTGCAAAACAAAGGGGCGACTATGCCACAGTAATGAGCACCAAGGGAGGAGAGTGAAATTCATGTTGGACCTTGACCACCTCATCTCAATAGCCAGTCAGCTGTCCGCGAAGGCTGATTTTTGGAATTCAGCGATTTTGTGTGCCTTACTCTTTACTGCCGTCGCACCTGCGACTCTTTTCTTTGCACAAAAAATTGCGTTGGATCGCGGTAAACAACTATCGTCCCTGCAACAAGAGATAGCCAACCTCAAAGAAAGCAATATGAAGCAGAGAGCTGACAAATTGGAACAAGCAAATCTCCAACTTAGACTCGATGTTGAGAAAGAAAAAGGCAAAGTAGCCCGGTTAGACAAAAGGGCAACCGATGCGAGGGCAGCGCAGCAGACAGTTGAAATCAAGCTCGCAGAACAAACTGAGCGAACTGCGCTTGCCGAGCGAACATTATTGGAAGTTTAGGAAAAGGTAAAAAAGCGGACACTGTCGCGGGACCGGGAGATTTTTCTGATCAATCTCTTAAGGCAAGTGCGCAGTAAATTGATGGTTGCCGTAGATTGTGTCGCTGGGGATTCAGACGGACTCGCTGCGGCTGATCAAATTGAGGAGATCATCGTAAAGGCTGGTTGGCGAAGTGGCGGGATTCGTATAGAAAGTTTTATGCACAACCCTGTTGGTCTAAGTCTGATTGTCGGCAAGAGTGTGGATCCATCAGCGGGAGTTCTTCAATACGCGTTTGGTCAAGCCGGGATACCTCTAAAAGGAGTTGAAGACGACTCAGTTCAAGGCTCCGAAGTAGAGATTATGGTTGGAAGTAGACCTTGAAAAAGAACCAACAGGTCTGGAATGTTTGCGGGTCACTGTCGTGTGTTAGGTCTGTTTTGAAAACCTGTCTAAAATTTGTCATCCTGAGCGCAGCGAAGGACCTATGCAATCCCGGGAACACAATTATTACGTCTACATCATGACGAATCGCTCGAAGACGCTTTACACGGGCATCACTAATAGCCTGTTGCGCCGCGTTTGGGAGCACAAGCTGGGCGCAGGATCGGGCTTCTGCGCGCAATACAAACTGGATCGGCTGGTTTACTTCGAACGCTTTCAATATGTCGGCAATGCGATCACACGCGAGAAGCAAATCAAGGGCTGGCTCCGGATCAAGAAAATCGCGTTGATTGTCGAAAGGAATCCCGCGTGGCGCGATCTGAGCGCAGATTGGTATAACGATTGTCGCTCGGAACGGAGTGCATAGGTCCTTCGCTACGCTCAGGATGACAAGAGGGTGACTCTTTCGCGGCTGTCTGGGCCCGGTTTTGCCTCCCCCATTTGCACCCTCTACCTCCTTCATGGTATCTTTTAAAATTGTCCCGGACATTTGGGATTTAAGGGATGCTTGTGCCTGCGAGGGCCTGTTGTCCCAACTGCTGGCGTAGCTCAGCTGGTAGAGCATCTGATTTGTAATCAGAGGGTCAGGGGTTCAAATCCCTTCGCCAGCTCCAGTATAGATAAACAGATAACGCATTTGCGCGGCGCGCGGCTCGGCATAGTACTTCGTCCAACGGCACTCCATAGGAATATTTCCGATTGTGGTGATTGCGTGCGAAAGCAGTTTTTGTGCGCGCTTATGTGCCTGTGTTGCCGGCTGTGAGTTAGCGAGTGCCGGGCGATTTCGCACAGGTGGGTGAGTGGTTAAAGCCAACAGACTGTAAATCTGTCCCTCCTAGCGAGGTACGAAGGTTCGAATCCTTCCCTGTGCACCAGTGATTTGAGTGAAGCGACTATATCTAGCGTTGGGCGCGTATGTCGTCTTAGCGGTTTTGTCGTGGACGACGATCAGCGATCAGAAGATTCGATTGGTGACGCTGGCGATTTTGGCGATGTTCGCGGTAAAGACGCTGCTGCATCGGAAAGACACGATGCACGCGAATGAAGAGCACGGGGAGAGCAAGAACGAGCCGATGTAGCTCAGTTGGTAGAGCACTCCCTTGGTAAGGGAGAGGTCACCAGTTCAATCCTGGTCATCGGCTCCAGATTATAGAGAGCGTGTTTTGAACTGAGAGCTGACGGCTGAAAGCTGGCAGCTGATTTAACAGGGCGGGAGTAACTCAGTGGTAGAGTCACAGCCTTCCAAGCTGTTGGTCGCGGGTTCGATTCCCGTCTCCCGCTCCAGAAAATTTGGGATGGTGGGATAAGTGGCATTTGTTCAGCCGGTTGTAAAGATCGAGAAAGAAAAAGAATTCGAAGAACTGAAAAGCTTGATTAGGCGCTCGCTCGCGCCGGAGGAGATGGAAAGTTTCCTCAAGAAGGCGGAGAAGAAGGGCGTTCGGGTCAGACAAGTAGAAGCGGCTTTCGAGAACGGGATTTTCGACGATAGGAATCCTGGAACGACGGCTTTGAGTCTTTATCAAGCGCTGACAGTTTCAGATCAGGCTCAGATGCGGGAGTTTTATCTGTCCACGGTCGAAGAAATCGAGCCGACTCTGCGGCATAAATTTAGAAAGCTCTATCAGTATTACTGAGCGCTAGTCGAGCATTAGAAACAGCGCCGAAGGGGTGTTCCACCTTAGCCTAGGACGTAAGTCCTGGGTGGGACAGAAAAAGGATTCAAGAGTCCCGCATGGACGACAGAAGACGCGGACGAAGGCGAACTGAATGAATACGTCGGGACACAATTTCGAGGTTAATATTCCCTCTGGTTTTTCGAATCCTGATCGAAAGAAGATATCCGATTCAGAAAAGGCCATGGCGCGGGGTATCTCCGGTTCAGAGGAAGCGTTCCGAGAGCACAAGGCAGAATATTTAGCCACGGAAGATAGCATACGGAACCGCGGATTCGATCTCGGAGAGCGGTCAAGAAGGTACTTGAAGAGCTAGGAACAGGATACAAACTTACGACCGTGACTTGGAACAGCAGCACGTTGAGTTGGAGACTGGAGATCGCGACGCCGTCCGGAGCAAAAAACGTAGTTCTCTCGTGGGACTTGGTTGACGACGTTTTGGATCACAGGACCAAGAGTGAATTGCAACGTTTGAAAAATATGGTTCTGTTTGGGTTGGGCCAGCAGGAACTTATTTTCAAGCACTGAAATGATTCTCACTGGAGCGCGTGCCCATTTCTGGTTATCCACTAGCGGGGCAGAAGCGCTGAGGATCGCGATACCAAAGGGCGGCGATTTCGAGGCTTTGGTTGTCGAGGAAGACGGCGTTGGTTTGTGGATTTGGGTTCCTGACGCTGGGCAAGGTGTAGAAGAGGTAACGCTGCTGAAATGGGAGTATTTGGCAGCAGTCAGACTGGAATATCAGCCTGAGATGCCTCAAGAGAGATCGCCGGCAGGTTTCAGGCGGCCATCCTAACTGAAAAAGTCTGGGAGCTAGGAAAATAAAGACATGGCGAAAGAGAAATTTGATCGCAATAAGCCGCACGTGAATGTTGGCACTATTGGTCACATTGATCATGGCAAGACCACATTGACGGCGGCCATCACCAAGGTGTTGTCCAAACATAATCCGAAGATTTTGTTCCGGTCGTTTGATTCGATCGACAACGCTCCGGAAGAGAAGGCGCGCGGAATAACCATCGCGACGGCGCACGTGGAATACGAGACCGCGAACCGTCACTACGCGCACGTGGATTGCCCCGGTCACGCCGACTACATCAAGAACATGATCACCGGCGCGGCGCAGATGGATGGCGCAATCTTAGTCGTCGCTGCGACCGATGGTCCGATGCCGCAAACTCGCGAGCATGTGTTGCTTGCCCGGCAAGTCGGCGTTCCCTACATCGTTGTCGCGCTCAACAAGTGCGATGCGGTGGACGATCCCGAACTGCTCGATCTGGTCGAACTCGAAGTGCGGGAATTGCTAAAAGCGTATCAATTTCCCGGCGACGATCTTCCTGTCGTTCGTCTCTCCGCGCTGGGCGCGCTGAATGGCGAAGCCAAGTGGGAGAAGGCTCTCGATGAGTTGATGGAAGCGGTAGATAAAAACGTTCCGCAACCAGTCCGCGAACTCGACAAGCCCTTCCTGATGCCGATTGAAGATATTTTCTCCATCTCCGGACGCGGCACAGTAGTCACCGGAAGAATCGAGCGCGGCAAAGTAAAAGTTGGCGAAGAAGTAGAAATCGTAGGCTTCCGCGAGACCAGAAAAACAGTCGTGACCGGCGTCGAAATGTTCAAAAAGCAACTCGACGAAGGCTTGGCGGGAGACAACGCCGGACTTCTTCTCCGAGGCATCGCGAAAGAAGACGTAGAACGTGGCATGGTCTTGGCGAAGGGCGGATCCATCACTCCGCACACCAAGTTCAAGGCCGAAGTCTACATTCTGACCAAAGAAGAAGGTGGACGTCACACGCCATTCTTCAAAGGCTACCGTCCGCAATTCTATTTAAGAACAACCGACGTAAC
>DASYGR010000295.1:0-6797 GCA_035999525.1 Terriglobales bacterium | reverse complement strand
CTGCCCAGGCGTTTCTTGGATTCAGTACGGCAGGCGGAACACCGGGGCAGCTCTTGGGGATACTGAACCCGAACGTCGGTTCTATTTCGAACTCGGCTCTGTCTAATTTGCCTTCGACAATAGAATCCACCATGGCGCGGGTATAGGGCAGCTCCATTCGCTTGCCAACACCGTATTGTCCGCCTTGCCATCCCGTGTTCACAAGCCAACACTGCGCATAATGCTGAGATAGCCGCTGACCAAGCATCTCTGCATACACTCTTGGGGCCATTGGCATGAATGGCGCGCCGAAGCATGTAGAGAAAGTTGCAGTTGGCTCTTTCACCCCCGCCTCAGTGCCAGCCACTTTTGCCGTGTATCCAGAGAGGAAGTGATACATCGCCTGTTGCGGAGTCAACCGCGAGATCGGCGGTAGGACGCCGAAAGCATCCGCGGTCAAAAACAAAAGATTTCTGGGATGGCCTCCGATTCCGGGAATAACGCTGTTCTCAATAAATTCGATCGGATAAGCGGCACGCGTATTCTCGGTGATGCTGTCGGCGTTGTAGTCAGGCGCGTGCGTGTACGGATCAATCACAACGTTTTCGAGCACGCAACCGAAGCGAATCGCATTGTAGATTTGCGGCTCGTTTCTACGCGATAGCTTGATGCACTTCGCATAACATCCGCCCTCGAAGTTGAAGATCCCATTCTCGCTCCACCCGTGCTCATCATCACCAATTAACCGCCGCGTTGGATCCGCGGACAAAGTAGTCTTGCCCGTCCCCGAAAGCCCGAAGAACAGCGCTGTGACGCCGTCATCCCCGATATTCGCCGAACAATGCATGGGAAACACATTGCGTTGCGGCAGCAGAAAATTCATGATTCCGAAAATGCATTTCTTCATCTCCCCGGCATAAGAAGTTCCGCCAATCAACACGATTCGCCGGGTGAAATTCACCAGGATAAAAGCCTCCGAGCGGGTGCCATCTCTTTTCGGATCGGCGTGGAAATCCGGTGCCGAAATTACCGTAAATTCCGCCTTATGCGTCTTCAATTCCTCAGCGGACGGCCGGATGAAAAGCTGGCGCACAAACAAATTGTGCCAGGCATACGGATTAACGAAACGGACCGGTAGCCGGTATTTGGTGTCGGCACCACAAAAAAGATCCTGCACAAACAGTTCGCGGTCCTGCAGATGTTCCATTACCCGCTCGTAAAGGGCATCAAACTTATCCGCGTCGAAGGGCTGGTTCACCAGACCCCATGCCACTTTGTTCGAAGTAATGTCATCTTTTACGACAAATTTGTCTTTGGGAATCCTGCCGGTGTAATTGGTATACGCAACCAGCGCGCCGCGGGCTGAAAACTGGGCTTCATTTCTTGCAATCGCGTGTTCCGCCAACGCCGCTGGAAAAAGATTAAAACGTACTCGATCGCCGTGAAGAAGTTCTGCTATATCTCCAATATGTATTGCTGTCGCCATAAATTCTCCGAGCATTCATTGTCTGCCTTTCGATGAGATATTCCAACAGCATCCGGCTTCACAAACCGACCGGTCGGGCTACTGCTCCCGATTGTTTTCGGAAGAAGTTCCTCCTCCTATGCCGGTCCGCTCAGTGTCTCGGCTCGACCATCGGCACTCGGAATATCCCATTCGACTCATTAAGGAAAGAGTCACGGGGATGATGTGATTTAATAGAAAGAAGCACACACAGCATGCCTTCCACCCGTACAAACATGCGCCGCCGCGTCAAGAAACTCCACCGCAATCTGCGGGGATTTGGGAGTATTGCGCGCGCGTTGGTCTCGACCGATCATCCGCTACTGGCACACATTATTCCGATTCGGCGTTGCAATCTTGCCTGCGAGTATTGCAATGAATATGACGACTTCTCCAAGCCGGTTCCGCTGGAAACAATGTTCGAGCGCGTGGACAAATTGGCTGCCCTCGGGACATCTGTTGTAACGATCAGCGGAGGCGAGCCGCTGTTGCATCCCGAATTGGATGAGATTATTCGCCGCATTCGCAAGAATGGCATGGTCGCTGGAATGATCACGAATGGCTATCTGCTGGTAGCCGATCGTATTCAGCGTCTCAACCAGGCAGGTTTGGAATGGCTGCAAATCTCCATTGATAACGTCACTCCCGATGATGTTTCCAAAAAAAGTTTGAAAGTTCTCGATAAGAAACTTCAACTGCTCGCCGAGCACGCCGAGTTTCACGTGAACATCAATTCCGTCGTCGGCGGCGGCGTTTGCAATCCGCAGGACGCGCTGACCATCGGCAAACGCGCGCTGGAACTGGGATTCACTTCAACTGTCGGCATCATTCATGACGGCAGCGGGCAGCTACAGCCGCTCGGCGGCGAAGAGCGCCGCGTCTACCACGAGATGAAAGCCATGGAGAAAAGCAGCTTCACCAGAATCAACGGCTTTCAGGACAACATCGCGCAGGGGAGTCCCAACCAGTGGCGCTGCCGCGCTGGCGCCCGCTATCTATATATTTGCGAAAACGGGTTGGTCCACTACTGCTCACAGCAACGCGGATATCCCGGCACCCCGCTGGAGAAATACACCGTCGAAGACATCCGCCGCGAATACCTCACCGAAAAAGGCTGCGCCCCCCATTGCACCGTTTCCTGCGTACATCAAGTCTCGGTGGTAGATGCTTGGCGGGGACGCCAACATCCTTCGCCAGCCGCGGGGGCAGGCTTGGTGCAGATCGACTGACCCTCCCCTCCCCCTCCCCTCCCCTCTGGGTCGATATATTGAAATCATAGATTTGAGGCAGTGACGCCGCCCAAATCTATGAAGATAAGCGACTTACACGTAAAATCCTGATTCTCCAATGGTTATAGCCATGTGATAATCCTTTGCGAGAAGTTATATTTACTTGTGACAGATGCGGAAAATGAAGTCAAACTCGGAAGTACATTGGGTCTGAAGGGGGTGAGGGATATAGGGGCGTCCGTTTTTGCTTTTTGTCAGGGTCGTCCTAACTCAGGGTTCCCGCGGTACGCGGTAAGAGAGAAGACGAATGTCACGGGCCGGGTGCCCCAGGTCTCGCCGTTTTTGCGAGACCTGGGAGACAATGCTGCCAGAACCAGAGTCGGCAGAAGTACAAAGTGAAGATCAAGTGATCCGGTCAACAGTAAACACAATCGAGATGAGACGCGCCTGCAGCCGCCTGTTAGCCAGGCTGCCGGACGAACGCGGTTCCGGCAACTCGTCCGTCGTTTTTACCGCCGGCCACGATAGCGTTCACATCCAAATCGGCGACTCGTCAGAAATCGTCCCAGCCATCGTGGTGGAGGCCGGCGTAGAATCTCTCCCATGTTTGCAGTTCTCTGGTATGGTTCAAACTCTGCGCTTCTACCGTAAAAACAAAATTGAGGTCACAGTTTCGGATAACCAGATAAAAATCGAACGAATGGTTTTCCGTCAGCCGGGGCCAGAAAATCAGCACGCGGAACGTAGAGGTGATGCAATGGGGATGGATTGTACCGGGCTTAAACCCGCGAACGAGACCGGAGAATACTTTCACAACACCGTCTGGGCCTGGCCCCCGCTCTGGGATTATGTAACCGCCGAATGTTCCGACATACTGAGCAAGCAAGATATCTATCGCGGGCAATATAACTCCGGCCACAAGATCAGCCGGAAGAAAGCCACGGCGATGGGCAAACGCCTGCCCAACCGGCTTCGCACTCGAAAAACTCACGCGTACGCCAAACGGGTGCGCCGGCCGGGCTACTTGCCGATAGAATCGCCTATCCTGGACGCTGGGCGGGCCGTGGCAGAAGCAGTCGGAGATATCGCCACGGGAAAACCTGCGTTTTATGTCGTGAATGTAAGAAAGTTTGCCGACTTCTGCGCAGCATCAGGCGGGTTTGAGATCTCGTGATTCGCGATTATTGGCCATGGCTGCCCCCAAGCGCCTAACTCAACTGCTTCAATCCATGGATAACGACATGGCCTTTAGCTGACCGCGCGAACGTCAACACGACCACTTTGAGTTTGCGCGTGACTATTTCGTACAAACGCGGAATGGGACGCTCGGGTAAAACAATGACCTTTACTGGCGACGTTTTGAACTGAAGGGCGACAGCCGAGGCATGGACGGCAAGCTGTCCCAAAGCCGTGTAAACACTTTGCGTGTTGGCACTGGTTTTTACCTCGAAAAGAAACGTCTTTTTGGCCCCAAATCCAATCAGGTCGATTTCGCGGCTTTTCATTGCTGGCCTTGGGGAATCGCTGAGTGCGTCTCGCAGCGCTCGGACCACCTTGCCGTGATACCAGTCGGCAACCGTTTCTTGGCGGCTCTTAAGATTTCGGTGCCCACTGAACTCATCGAAATATTCTCGCAACTTGGCGGGCAACACGGACTGATTCCCAGTCGCGGGACGAGATGCGTCCCCGTCTATCTTGGCCCCCTTAGCCTTGGTCGATTGCACAGACAGCCGCAGCTGTCGCGAGAACCTGCCGATATCAAGGACAAGTTTAGGTGACCCTAGCTCCCCGATTGGCAGAAACTCAAAGCTACCACTGCCTGTCTCTGCTTCCCGCAAGGTGATGTCTATCTTCTCGAAGAGGATATGCTTCGAAATGCGGCCGTGACCAAGTGCCACGATGCCGCGATGAGCCAGGATAATCTTGCCGCTCGGGAGATGCCGAATAAATGCCCCTCCCCGCCTTCGCGAGAATCGAACGACGGGGATGTTGAACTGCACATCGATCATCAGCGGATCGGAACTACCCGGCATGCCGTGACCGAAAAGGTTCGTCATCGCGCTCTTGTCTCTCGGCTGTCTGCCGGACCACCAAAATACGCTGTTACCCCGGCCCGACTGGAAGAGGACCTTGGCCCGAAAACTGCCTCCGGGAGTCCCGACGGTTCGAGTTTCCGCGTGGCGAAGCCCGCGTTTAAGAGTTTCTGACAGACGTTTGTTCAAGTCGGCGAGTTCGTCCGGCTGGTCAATCTCGAGGTAATCCATACGGCGCACCTTTCCGCTTGTTGCCAGGATCGTTCTAGGTGGTGCTCATTCTCGCGCAGTTCTCACTACGAATGTTTGACACGCGACCGTCCATTTCCTATCTGGGCCAGGGCAGACAAGCGCCCTTTCTTGGCGAGCAGATGTTTCCGACGCTGCTTCACAAACTCTCGATACAGAGGTCGATCCAAATACACGAGGAGCCGCTTGATGTATAGCAAATCACGATTCAGCTCCGCCTTGGTCGGCTCTTCATAACTCAAGTCCTGTAACACTGTCCCCAGATGTTCATGGCCCGCCTCTCGGAGTTGTCTGATGATTTCAGGTCGAGACAGGGGAAATATCCCACGCTTTAGGAGAATCGCACGGGCAGTATGCGACGCCGCGTACAGCATTTCTTCTGCGGCCGCTATCATGTCACCCGTTTCCAGTAAAGTGGCGGCAAGAGTCAGGCGCCGCGCGGCATGGCGAATCTTTTTATGCCAATCGGGCCAAATGGCGGCATCCGAAGAACTAACGATCTTGAGCCAACCGCTGGAGGCAACAAGTGGAACGCCATAGCGAACACACCATGCGGCGAAGTCGTCGCCGGCACGAAGCCGCTCGACGAACTGCTTCGTCGTTAATGCCTGCACATGAAGCCGGTTAGGATGGCGTTCGACTACGGGGGATTGATCGCCGACAACGAGCAGATCCAGATCGCTCTGCGACGTGTGCGTGGATCGCGCCACGGATCCGATCAGAATGATAGAAATTTGCATTCTTTCATTTGCGGAGCAAGCCGCTCGCACAAAATCCTGCGTAAGCGATGTGTAGCTGAGATCGTTCAACAATTGATCATTCCCCTTCGAGGCTCATGACGAGTTTGCCGACTTCATTTAGAAAAAGCTCGAGCTCATAAACGAGATCTTCGAGGTCAACTTCTGAAAGTTCTTCACCGGGATCACCGTAAGAAACGTCCTTGCGTAGCTCATTTAGTTTAACAAGGGCGGTCGCTGACATCAGTTTTCACCTTATTTTCATCGAATAGCTTTTTCGCAAGGGCCGCCTTCTCGTAGTGCTTCTTCGTCCACGACGCACCGAGGGCAGTAGCTGCTGCTACGACAGCATTCTCGTACGAGTAAAAACACTTCGTCACACACTCGGCTGGATCAGCAGGTTCCCACGAATCAACTGAAGCGCGCCCAAATTGATCTCGCGCCCGGGCCAAATGCGTGCCAGCTTCCTTTAATCGGCCTTCCTCTAATCGGCCTTCCTCGATCTTGCCATATCGTCACAAACGGTTCTTTTCGCCACGAGGAGCTTCGTCGTTCCCGGTAGTGTCTGGCACCGTAGAAACTACAGGCAGTCAGTGTAGACCATGCGACTCTTGATTGCGATGTGGTCCGTCCATCAACCATTAACGCGGTTTTGAGAAAGTTCGTCGAGACCCCGAAGCATCGGGTGATCTGAAAATTTCCATTTCCCCCAAGAATAATCAATTATCAAAGATGGGCTTCCGCATATGCGGGAGTTGATAGCGCAGTTCCCGGCACCTTGCCTCCCACTTCTCGCAAAAGACGCGAGAAATGGGGCACCCTCAGTCGAGTGATAGCCGAGGAGACAAGACCTCGCGACGCCTACTTTTTGGGTTGTGCGGTCGGCGGCAAGAGGCCATTCAGTCGCAGATACATCGCAGCAGCGGCGTAGTGGTCCGACCAGTTGCTGGCCATTCCAATCCAGGCCCAGGCTCGTGGTTGCTTGCGGCCGCCGAATCCTTCGATCGTGTCGCCGAGTTTGGAGTCGTCGGCTTTGCTGACAGCGCTTTCGCAAAAATCAAAAGAC
>DASYGR010000277.1:0-17479 GCA_035999525.1 Terriglobales bacterium | reverse complement strand
GGCGTCGAGCAACAGCGGCTCCTTGAAAAATTCGCCCGAGGCAATTTTCGCATCGAGACGCGTGATATCCATTTGCACGATGCGGCCAGCGCCCATATTCAAGTGGCCGACTTCGCTATTCCCCATCTGCCCTTGCGGGAGCCCGACGAATGGCCCGGACGTGTGGATCAGAACGTTCGGGAATTTCTTGAGCAGCGCGTCGTAGTTTGGCTTGCGCGCGAGCGCGATTGCGTTGCCTTTCATCTCGGGCGAGTAGCCCCAGCCGTCGAGCACAGTCAGCACAATCGGTTTTGGCCGTTTCGCCATGGTGACGCGCCAGAATACACGGAATTAACCGGAAAACGGAACCGAGAGATTCAGGTGACTCTCCAAAGCAGGCTGGATTAGTTCTCGGAGAATTTAGGGTTGGCGTGACGCTGCGAATTCGCGCAGAGTGGCGAGGAGGCGGTCGACTTCGCCGCTTGTGTTGTAATGCACGAGGCCGATACGCAGCAAGCCGCCGTCTTTCTCGACGCCGAGACGCTCGGTCAAATTCAACGCGTAGTAATTTCCGTCCCACGTGAAGATGCCGCGGTCGCCCAAGAATTTCGCCGCATCGATCGGTTTCGAATTCGCGAGGCGCACGCCGACTGTGGGCACGCGTTCGGCGAAACGCGCAGGATCGGAAATGCCGTAGAAGCGGAGGCCGGGAATTTCGAGCAGGCAGCGAATCATGCGCGCCGCCAAGTTCATTTCGTATTCGCGCATGGCGCGATGCGCGCTCACAAGAGCCGCGCGCCGCGTGCCCGTCGCCGCTGGAGCGCACTTGCGGCCCAACTCCGCCAGATATTCAATTGCCGCCGCGACTCCCGCGAGCCCTTCGTGAAGCTGGGTGCCTGTTTCCCAGCGGTCGGGCAACGTTTCGGGCGCGGGGCGAACTTTGTACGGACGAAAACGCAGAAGCAGTTCGCGTTTGCCATACATGCAGCCCATGTGCGGGCCGAAGAATTTGTAGGGCGAGCATGCGAGAAAATCACAATCCAGCGCGTGGACATCAATCGTGCCATGAGGCGCGTAATGCACCGCGTCGATGAACGCGAGGGCGCCAGCGTCGTGCGCGAGTTTCACGATTTCCGCTACGGGATTGATGGTTCCGACGGCGTTCGACGCGTAACCTGCGGCGACGAGCTTTGTGCGCGACGTGATTTTCCGCCGGAGATCGTTCATGTCCAGCGTGCAATCTTCCTCGCGAATATCCACTTGCCGCACAACGACGCCGCGCTCCTCGAGAGAGCGCCACGGCGCAACATTTGCATCATGGTCGAGCGTGGTGACGACAATTTCGTCGCCAGCGCGCAGATCCCGGCCAATTCCGCGGGCCAGTGCAAACGTGATGGTCGTCATGTTGGGGCCGAAGAACACTTCGTCCGCGTCGCAATTGAAAAAATCCGCCATGGCCGCGCGCGCTGTGGCAATCATCGCGTCGGTGCGGCGGCTGGTCGCGAACGCGCCGCAGGTGTTCGCATTCGAATTTTCGAAATAGTCGCGGACGGCGTCGATTACGCACTGCGGTACTTGCGTTCCGGCGGGCGCGTCGAGAAACGCGGCCGCATGGCCGTTTACCGTCTGTTTCAACGCGGGAAATTGCGCACGCACCCAGTTCACATCAAGCGCCGTCGGCTTCTGTGACTTGTCATTTTCTCGAAATGCTGGAGTGCTCATCAGAATTTGGCCTCAGCTGTCGCTTCAACTCTTCGTCGCGCGAATGAAATCCGCTAGTAAGCCATAAGCCGTGGCGATTACGCCAGGCTTGTGCTCGATGATTGACAGGCCGAAAACGTCCATGTCGAATCGCACCGCCGACGTGGTTCCTTCAAGCGAGGCCAACGGATCGCTTATCGGCAATTGCTCCGGCTTAACGCTTGCGCGCACACGACCGTCGGAAGTGCGTTCCGCGCGGCAGATCAGTTTATACCGCATGCCAGCAGCGGGCGCTGCGCGAACTTGTTCCGGAGTAACCGCGCGAATTCCGATGCGTTCCACCTCTTCTAGCTTGATCGGTGCGCCCATGAGCACAATCGTGAGCGCAGCCACTTTGACGGCCGCGTCCCAGCCATCCAGATCATCGGATGGATCCGTTTCCGCGACGCCGATTTCCTGCGCCTTCTTCACAGCCTGCTCAAGGCTTAGGCCCTTTTCCATTTCGGTGAGCACAACGTTCGTAGTCGAATTCAGAATTCCGCGGAAGCCGCGCAATTCAACGGCGGGCAAACAGTGGGGGAACATGGAGAAAATCGGCGTGCCGTCCATCACCGTCGATTCGAAGAAAAACTTCCGGCCATTTTTTTCCGCCAGCTCGCAGAGTTCGCGATACGCGTGAACCACCGGACCTTTGTTCGCGCTGATGGCGTGCGCTCCAGATTCCAACGCTGCTTTCAGATGATCGATTGCCGGCTGGCCTGTGTGGCGATTGAGCGAGCTGGCCTCAAAAACAACATCTGCTCGCGACGCGGCGATCCATTCGCGGACATTTTGCGGGGTCTTAGCGTTGCGCGCTTCCGGCCAGCGTTGCGCAAGCGCAGCCGAAGGGTCGAGGCCATTGGGATCAGCAATCCAGCCGATTCGCCGCGATGCCACGCCGGTCAGCTTCCACTCGATGCCATAATTCTTGCGAAGCTCACCTTCCTTCGCCGCCAAGAGGCGCACAAATTCCCTGCCAACGTTTCCAAATCCAATCACTGCCAAATTATGTTTGCGAATCGAATTTCTCCCTGACTGCAGCGGGACAGAATACACCAACGAGCAAAGTTGGGCAGCAGGTTGGTCAGATACTCTGGGACGCAGGTAAGGCGCCCAGCAAGGAGAACTGTCGGTCGCGCCTCGACCAGGAATGATGTTGCAGTTGTTTGTTGCAGTACGGTGGACGCAGTCTCGAGCATTTTCTTGAGTGCTGCGAAGGAAATTTAGAATTCGACGCTCGTGTAACTCATAGAGCATCTGACCATTCATCTTAACTTCATCGACTCGCCAGATGCGGTAAAGTTCACTTTGGCGATTGTGCAAAAGCAGTTTTTCTCCCTCTCGACTGACAGCCCTGTATTCGGGTTCTGACGCTGTGGTCATCTTAGAGTAGTCCCCTTCCGAAAAAAACAATTGCAAAGGTTGCAGAGTGAATTTTCTCGCGACGGCGCGAGCACTTGGTTCTGTCGCCAAGAAATTGAGACCCAGACGCGAACAGCCTTCAGTTTTAGGCGGATTGCGACCGCCTTTGTTTGCGAGAGGCCAATCGACGGCGAAAACACCAGCAACTGCCCAACAACGAAACAGGATCATTGGAAAGCGATTTGCGCACCTGTGGAGGAATGAAGAATGAGAATTCAGATGAGATTGCCCCATCGCGCAGGTCGCCTGTCGCCTGTCTTGCACAAGTCTGGAATTCAGAAAGTTCTAACGCGCGGCTGTCTTATTTTGGCGGTCACTCTTCTAATGACGATTCCTGGCTGGCCGCAAGAGCCATCAAAAGACCTGGGCAACCAGAGCATCGAAGACCTGATGAACATCGAGGTGACTTCCGTCTCGAAAAAAGAACAAAAGCTGTCGCGCACGGCTTCCGCGATCTTTGTCATCACTCAGGAGGATATTCGCCGTTCGGGGGCTACGAACATTCCGGATCTCCTGCGCATGGTTCCCGGACTGGACGTGGCACAGGTAAATGGCAGTACATGGGCGATCAGTTCCCGGGGTTTTAACGATGAGGCCGCTAACAAGCTCTTGGTCATGATTGATGGTCGCACCGTGTACTCCCCTCTTTTCAACGGTGTCTTTTGGGATGCGCAGCAAGTTCCGCTGGAAATGATCGACCGCATCGAAGTCATTCGAGGTCCCGGAGCCGCCGTTTGGGGGGCGAATGCCGTAAACGGTGTCATCAACATCATCACCAAGAAAGCGTCGGACACGCAGGGAGGGCTCATTAGCGGGGGCGCCGGCACCTATGAGCAAGGATTCGGAACGGCACAATACGGCGGCCGGTTGGGAAGCGATACCTATTACCGCGTCTTCATGAATGCCTTCAACCGGAATCATCTGATTGGCCTGACTGGGCAGAACGGCCAAGATGACTGGGACGCTTATCGCACCGGATTCCGCGTAGATACCAAGTTCGGCGCCAAAGACTCGTTCACCGTTCAGGGAGATGCATACAACGGCAGCGAAGGTGAAGTAGTGGCGGCTGTCACTTCCTTTCAACCGCCGCAGCCTCAGATACTGAAGCTTCGGCAGAACTTCGGAGGCTGGGACCTTTTATCTCGCTGGGACCGCAACATCTCACCATCTTCCAAAACGACGCTCCAGGTTTATTTCGATCGGACCAATCGCGGTGACCCCACCTATGGAGAGGGTCGAGACACCGTGGACGTTGACTTTCAACATGACTTCGCCTGGAGCGACCGCCAGGATTTTGTGTGGGGTCTCGGATATCGAGCCACGTCAGACAACATTCGTGGCACGGTCAGAGTATCTTTCAATCCTCCCAGCGAAACCGATCAGCTTTTTAGCTCCTTCGTGCAGGACGAAATTGCGGTCGTTCCCAGAAGGGTATATTTGACGATAGGCGCCAAACTCGAACATAACCACTTCTCGGGATTCGGCCTGCAACCTAACGCGCGCGTGACATGGGTTGTAAACGACAAAACCATGCTCTGGGCCTCCATCGCCAGGGCCCTGCAAACGCCTGCGCGTTTCTCGGAGGTGCGCTTCAATCAAGCCGTCTTACCAGGCCCCAATGGGTTGCCGCTTGTTGTCGGAGTGATCGGCACCAAGCACGGGAACGAGAACCTTCTTGCCAATGAAATCGGCTATCGCACTCAGCTATTGGAAAACCTCTCGCTCGACTTGACGGCCTTTTACAATTCCTACACCCACGTAGTATCCAGCGAGACTGGAACTCCGTTCCTGGAATTCACCCCGCCTCCGGTCCATTTGGTTCTTCCGATCAACTTTGCAAACTTAGTCTACGGCGAGAGCCACGGAGTCGAGATAGCTGTGAACTGGAAACCAGCCAGCCGATGGACTTTGAGTCCGGGTTACTCCTACCTGCAACTGCATATGCATCGCGATCCGACCAGCACGAATTCGGTGACTCCTATGACAATTGAAGGCAGCAGCCCGCGTGAACAAGCGCAATTGCGCTCCCATGTTGAATTATCATCACGGTGGGCATGGGATGTTTCGGCCTATTTCGTCGGGCGCCTGCCCGCGCTGCAAATACCTTCCTATACGCGCCTGGATACCGGGCTGACGTGGAGCCTTGCCAAAAAGCTGTCTCTCAGTTTTGTCGGGCAGAATCTCCTCCAAGATCATCATCTTGAGTCCAGCGGGTCTGACCAAATCGTCATTTCGAGCATGGTCAAACGCAGTGCGTATGCGAAGGTCACTTGGCAATTTTAGTCAACAAAGAAACAGCCTTGAGCCATACGAACCGAGTGCCAACCAATTCGCACGGTCTGCGCCGTCGCGCGCAGTTCTGCGCCTTGGCTGTGGCGGCCCTGCTCTCCGTGGGGGGCACGTCAGCGCGGGCGCAAGACAGTCCATCGGTCGAGTATCAAGTTAAGGCGGCATTCCTGTTTAATTTTGCAAAATTTGTCGACTGGCCGCCTGGCTCCTATCAGGATGAAAAAACTCCAATTACGATTTGTGTTTTCGGATACGACCCATTTGGAAGCGCATTAGACGAGATCATCCGAGGAAAAAGTATCAACAATCGAGAGCTCGTGAAACGCAGAATCGATAAAGCGGGGGAATTGAAAACCTGCCAGATCGTTTTTGTCAGTGCGAGGGAAGACAAATTTCTGTCGGAAATTTTGAGCAATTTGAAGGGTGTGAGTGCGCTTGTGGTCGGGGAAGGCGAGAATTTCGCGGAGCGCGGCGGTGAAATCCAATTCTATTTAGAAAATAACAGGGTGCGGTTCGCAATCAACGTGGATGCGGTTCAAAGGGCTCGCCTGAATGTCAGTTCCAAACTGCTCGCGTTGGCCAAGATAGTTCACGATCCAGAGCATCCGAAGGGAAACTGAAATGCGTTCCTACCGTGACATATCCATCCGTTACAAGCTTCAAGGCATGGTCATAGTCACCTGCACCGTCGTCTTGTTCGTGGCATCCGCGGCGTTCACTGTGTACGAGGTCTTTGCGATCTACGACAGGGATCCGACGCAAGCGGAGTTTTGTCCAGCGCCAGTCCAGCGAGGCGGCAGCGCGTTCGCCTCACTTCAAGTCCTCATCCACTGCTTCAGCCGACGCCACATTCCATATGGGGTAATGCAATCCGGCGAGACGATTGATAATCAAAGCTTGAGCGACGAGCAGAAAGACCGCCACTTCAATAATGACCAGTTCACGCGGCTTTGAAATAATCCCGAGAGAAACGATCAGCGTAGTGGCACCCGCTGGGGGATGGCTAATATCGAGAAGGACCATGAATGCGCCCGTGGCGGAGAGCGAAAGAGCAGCCGCCAGGATTCTTGGCCAGAAAACACCTGGGTGCACCCCGAACGGCAGCGCTCCAGTGCCCGTCACAACAAACGCTGCATAACCGCAGATCAGCCCGATAGCGTGGCCGAGAATGGTGTTTCGCGGGCTGGATGTTTTGGCGAGCGGGGAGAAGAACACAAGATACGCAGTGGGTCCAAGTGACGGGAACACAAATGGATTGCGGCTCACCAGCGCGAGCAGAGCAAGCACTGCGATGGTGATGAAGCCATTTACGAACACGTAGGCTGCACGCACGAGTCGCGGTGGAAAGTGACGCAGCAGCCAGTCCAGCCGGAGCCGTCGTAGCAAGGACAGAATGTGGTCAGCAGAGCCCTGCGTGAAGACATCCGGCTTCCGCATCAGATGTTGGGCAGCAAGTCGAAATACTCGTCGTCCTCGTTTTTGCCACCTTCTCCTTTGCCAAGCAACTTCTCCGATTCAACGAACTCGATGCGCTCGATCCATTTGACCATCTTGTAGCCAAGCTGGTTCTCGACTCGCAGCCGCAAGGGCGCTCCATATACCAGGGGAAGCCGTTGCCCGTTCATCTGCGAGGCCAGCAGACATTGAGGCTTCAGGACATTCTCCAGGCTTTGCGTGTCGTAATAAGGGCCGCCGTAAAGAGCTTCGCCAAAGGAGAAAAAGGCGACGACTCGCGCTTCCGGTTTTGGCCGCACCAATTCGATGAGCCGCTTCATGGGAATGCCGCCCCACTTCGCGATACCGCTCCAACCCTGGATGCAATGATGCATCGTGATGTGCTCGGTCTCACCCAGTCGCTCCAGATCGGCAAGAGAAAGCTCAACCGGATTTTCGACGAGGCCACCCACCTTAAGCCGAAAATTCTCGAAGCCGGTTTCTGCCATGCGCTTCCAGTCGTCTCGAATTGGCATTTTCCCGTTGGGCCAGAAGTACGGCGAGATTTCCTGCTCGGAATACTTCTGCTGCGGAGTCAGGCGATTCAACGTAAGAAGTTGCATCGGATAGGTCACGGACTTGAGCGCACGCTGCAGTCCTCGCGGGTAGTTCCATGAGATGTAGTGCGCCACAATCCACGAGAGGACCACGACACCTATGCCTACAAACCCGAGATACATGCCTATAGGGTTCCCATCATCTGTGCCCATCACAATGTGGTTCATATTGCGCGCGAATCCCGTCATGACAATCAACGTGACGTGAACAACGAGGAACGCGAGGAAACTGAACATGGTCAGGAAGTGGATCGATCTGGCCGATTGTCTGCCACCAAAGATGCGCGCGTACCAGGGAAAGCGATTCACCACGGCGGGCGACATGGAGATGCCAGTGGCAATGGCCAGAGGGCCAAACACAAAGACGACCGTGAAATAAGCGATCTGTTGCAGTGCGTTATAGCCGTAAAAGCCGTTCGGCTCCGCAGGCAGGTGAAACGTCGCGTAGTGTACGAATGTGTTCCATGCCTGCAAGAGGACGAGCGGCGAAGTGGGCACGATGCGCCGCCACTGCTCGGTGTCGAAGAGCATGACCACGAAGAGAATGCCAGTGATAATGAAACCGTGAACGTCAATGAAGTGCCAAACTCGTGCAATACCAATGGTGTGCCG
The DNA here is from genome assembly GCA_035999525.1 of Terriglobales bacterium. Taxonomy (GTDB): domain Bacteria; phylum Acidobacteriota; class Terriglobia; order Terriglobales; family Acidobacteriaceae; genus PALSA-188. The sequence continues at coordinate 9,386 of DASYGR010000277.1, read as the reverse complement.
GTAACCCGGCGTCCCGACTAACGGCGAAATATAACGAGCGTCGTCTTTCGCGGTCCAGAGGCGGTCGCGTGGAACTTTTAACGGTGTAAACCGGATCCACTCGCTCCCCGGCGTGCAGCCGTCATTGAAATATAGACGAGGATGATCCACCAGGATGGACAGACCGCTGCGAATTAGCATCATGACAAAGAGGAAATTGAAGAAATGGCAGTAACGGACCCAGACCGGAAACCCGTGCGGCCCTGCAAAATTGTTGGGATATATCTGAGGGACAGCGGAAACATGAGGCAGTCCGGCCACGGCGACCTCGATCCAAGACGCGGCGATTACAGAGAGGATCGCGACACCGATTCCGATCAGGATGGAAGGTCGAATCCAGATGCGAAATCGGCGATCGGGCGGATAATGGACGGCTCTGTGTGCAGGATCGAACGAGATCATGCTGCCTCCGCGAACTTCCCCATGGGTCTAGCATAATAGTTGACTATGGCCTTCATTGACAAAACCTGTATGCGATAACGAGCCCAGCGATTCCGCCGCTCGCATCGAGATTTGTCGCGCACCCCACGTACCACAGTCAAGCTTTAGTGCCGTCTTCCGGCCAGGCGATAGTCAGCAGAAAAGCACTGTCCTCAGAGAAACCTTGCCTTCTTTCCGTCGAGGCTATCGCGCGTCACATCAACAACGAAGACTACGGGTACGTCCGGCGTCATCGCTGCATTCTCGCCGTTGTACGTGATAGCGCCCCGCCCATGCCGCGAGCGTGTTGAAACCGCATGCTGACGGCGAGCGTCGAAGAAATCATCCGAGTTCAGGAGGATGCGTATGCACAAGGGGACTCTTAGCATTGTCGCGGTCGGTGTCGCCGCGCTGTTTGGTTTTGCCGCGCAACAGGGGTCAGCGCCGCCGCCGCAAATGTCAGATAACGTGGCCGGCTATCACCTTTCCGCTTCCGTCCCGTTACCCGATGAAGGTTTCTGGGATTACCTCGGGATTGACGAAGCGAACCATCATTTATTTGTGTCCCACAGCGATGAGATTCTGGTGATCTCCACCGAGACGAATCAGGTCGTCGGCAAGCTTGCGCCAACTCCGCGCAGCCATGGCGTCGTCATTTCTCAGAAGGACAATCACGGTTTCACCAGCAATTCAGGCAATAGCAGCGGGCAGCAGGACGTAAGCAGTTTCACGGAATTCGACCCGAAGACACTGGGTATCATCAAGCAGGTGATTCTGCCGATCGGCGGTTCGGACGGCATTGTCTACGATCCCGCCTCGGATCGCGTGTTTGGCCTAACCCACGGCAAGAAGGATGTCGCTGTAGACGCTGCGACAGGAGACGTGGCCGGTGTCGTCGATATCCCCGGAGCGGCGGAGTCAGCGGCTGCAGACGGCAAAGGGCACCTCTACAACGTCATGGAAGACCTGAGCACTCTTGTGGACATCGACACGCATACGCTGAAGGTCGTCAACCAATGGCCGTTGGCGCCGTGCGAAGGTCCCTCGGGAGTTGCCATGGATACGGAGACGCGGCGCATCTTTATTGGTTGTCATGGCGGCGGTGAAAATAATGGCGGGGTGATGGTTGTGTTCAATCCGGACGCCGGAAAGGTGGTCGCCACGCTGCCCATCGGCGGCAGGGGCAACGACGCGGTGCGTTTTGATCCGGGATCTAAACTGGCATTTGCGTCCGAGGGCGAAGGCGACATCACGATTGTGCACGAGGATTCGCCTAACAACTTCACCGTGCTCGGCAACGTCAAGACCGACATGGGCGCGCGCACGATGGAGTGCGACACGTCAACGCACACGCTCTACTCGGTGACGGCCAAATTCGGTCCGCCGCCTCCGCTGCCTCCTAATGCCACGGAGCGCGAGAGACGCTTCCGCCGCGGGCCGATGATCGCGGGAAGCTTCAAGCTGTTGGTGGTCCCGAATCACTAGCTGCATTTGTCTGCGGAGCGTGGTAGCGCGCTTGGGCGCTACTACAGCTCTCCATGCCGCGATTCCCAATTCCCGCTGGCGAATTGCCGGCAAACCGGAAGCTAAGCGGTTGTTTCCGTGTGCGCCGTCATCGGCGGCAAGCTACAAATGGAGCTTCCGACTTCCCACATCCGGACTTCTGCGACGTCTCGGGCTGGGCCCGCAGCGTTTACCAGACATAAGGTTGAGATTAGAAATTCGATATGGCGGGCTCGTCTGGACTCGAGCCAGGAACCCGCTGATGAAGAACCTCGTCAAAAGAAAATGTGAAACCGAAGTAAATCACTTTCAAGAAACGCCAGGACGCGTGTTGGATGGCTCTTTGGGAGCGCCCGGTTCTTTAAGCGGGGGAGCGGAGCGCTGCACAGGCAAAGGGACTGCTGGGAACTCGGAGGGTTTATCCAAGCTCGGCGAATCGTAAATGGCATTGAAGAAGAATTTGTATGTGCCGTGAGATTGTGCGCGCCACTGCGGCTTGAACCCGAACAGATAGATACGGCCCTTGCCATAAGCGACTTCAAGGGCCGCAGCTTTGCCTTCGATACGCTCGGGATGAAGGAGATAGCCACTGGCAAGAGGGCTGACATTGGCGGGATAGGAAGCGAGAACGGCGCCGCGAAAAGCTGGCTTGACGTCGAAAGCAGGGCCATGTTCGAACATGATGACTGGATCGCGAGGAAAGCCCCATAGGCCGGGTAGGTTTGAGCTCGACACTTCGACGCGGAGCAGGGAGCCGGAGCAATAAAATTGATCCTCTTTGAGATCGGCGAGAACGTTTGTTACCGGCAGGCCAAATTGTTCAATGGCAAAGAGAGAAGCATTGTTGAAAGTGATGAGCGTACCTCCATCCGCGACGAATTCGCGCAGCGACTCAACGCCCTGCTGGCCAGTGCCACCGACGTATTGACCAGGTACCGCACCTGGAGGGAAACCGTTCAGAATTTGATTGGGCGAAGCATCAGGAAGAATGATGGCGTCGAAACGATCACGCAGATGGCTGGCCTGCATACCGCCATTGTAAATGGTGATGGGCGCGAATCCGTATTGCTCGAGTATCCAGCGCGTCCAGCCCTCGTCAATATTGGCTGTCCAGGCGCGATAAAGGCCGACGCGCGGCTTCTTGGCCGAAATGTCGCCGGAAGGTGTTTTCGTAACCGCCTCAGCCGCGAGGGAATTCCCCTCGACAATAGCGGAGAAACGGTCGCGTGTGATACCGGTGATAACCGCAGTTCCGTTTTCGAGGGATGAGGCGCCCGAATCAGCGACGAAACTGACGTGGCCGCCGGCCGCGAGGACTTCATTGATCGCTTTGAAGTGCGCATTGGTGCGCGGATCGAGAAGAAAGACGCCGCCAGAGCCTTCGAGTTTGCCGGCAGGCGGAGAAAATTTGTCGACCAGACGAAGATTCGAACGCGCGTCGGACGAGAGGGGCTGAAGAACAGCATCGACATTCACGCCCATTTGCAGGGGAAGGGTCCAGCCAGCGACATCATAGGGCTTGATGGGCGTGCCGTTCTCGCGGAGGTCAGGATACTTCTGCGGCTCGAAAAGCTCTTTGACCAATCCGGCGAAGGGCTGGTCCATGAGAATGACCCACGAACCGGCGGGATATTGCTGGCCATTGGCGGCAAAAGGCGAAGTGGCTTGGTGAACCTGAATGCCATTCACCATCATTTTTTGTATGAGCAGAGCGGCTTCGGGAAGGTCGCGCTGTTCGACCGGAATGACGTAAGCGTATGGTGGATTGTTCGTGAACCGCTCGATATTGTCGCGGCCAGATTGATATTTGTTGTAAAGCAATTGTTCGCGATATTTCGCGGCGGTGTCCAGGACGGACATGGACGCACCGACCATGTAGCGCACGGCGTCGCCTAGTCGCCACCAACCGCCGGTCCAAGGGCTGCTGTAAAAAATCTGCGAGTTGAGAGATCGGTACTCCGGAGGGAAATCGCGCACGGTGTAGAAATGCGGCGTGGCATATCCGTAGAGCGCGGTTTCCGTGAAGAACGAAATGGAGTTGCGGAAAATGCCCGTGAAATCCTGAAATCCGGGGTACCAGTTGTCGAAGCCAACGCGGTCAATCGCCCCGGGCATGTCATGTTCATCGAGATAAGCGCCCATATTGATGCCGAAGGCATTGAGCCAGCGCAAGAGAATTGGCTGGATGTTGGAAGAAATCGGTTCGACAAATGGCGGAATAAAAATTCGCGCGGGGAACGGCGCGGTCTGGTGCTGGGTGTAAAACACTTCGGGATTCCACTGAAGTTCCTGCGCAGTCACCTCCTGTGATTCGAGCATGTTGTTCATGTAGCCGTCGCGATTGTTATCGTGACCCACGTACTCCTGATAAAGATCGGGAAGCGGGCTGACTTCGTAAGTGGTGCCGATATTTTTGCGGTACCACGCGACGACTTCATTCTGGCCGTCAGGGTTGAGCGTGGGCCAGAGAACGAGGATGACATTGTTGAGGATGGCGTCGATTTGCGGATCGTTTTGCGCGGAGAGTAGCTGATACGCAAGCACAATGGAGTGCTGTGCGCCGGCGACTTCGGTCGAGTGCATTCCACCATCGATGTGGACGAAGATTTTGCCTTCAGCAGCAAGGGCTCTGGCGGCAGCATCGTCGAGACCACGCGCCCACGTCAGGCGGCGGTTGATGTCCTTGTATTTGTCGAGCGCGGCGAGATTTTCCGGCGAGGAGATGACGGCGATTTCCCAATCGAGGCCGCGTGTAGTTTTGCCAACGTGGATGATTTTTATGCGATTTGACGATTGCGCGAGCCTCTCGAAATAAGCGCGGGATTCATCGTAATTAGCGAGGTAGAAATCATCGCCAGGAGTGTGACCAAGGACTGAAGCGGGAGTGGGAACAGACGAGCTGATTGCTGCTGCGGCTTGAGGCTTTGCTTCGGCAGCCCGGCCAAGGAGAAGTGATGCGAACATAGTGAGAACAGCGGCGGTGAGTGTTCGTTTCGAAATTTGCATGAAGCGCACTCTATCGATTACGAAAACGAATGTAAAGCGGGGCCTCACGGCGAGGAGTGTTATGGGCCCCTTGCGTCGAAGCATAGATTAGCTTGCCACTGTAAACTTCAACCATGGCGGATGCGACTCCCACTCGGAAAAGTTCAGCGTGGAAAGGCACTGCCACTTCAGTGCCCCGCCGCCACCTCAGTGATTCAGCACTTTGTTCGCAGCCGCAACGTCGGTTTGCAGACGTGAGACACCCGCACCCGCATCATTGATGTATCCATCCGCCACCTTCGCCATCGCGGGCGTGGGCGGCACGAATGCCTGACTCACCTGGGTGGCAATATGGCTCAACCAGGCGCGGAGCCGACCCGGATACACGAGTCCGCCCTCGCCGGACTGAATCTTGAGATCCACCAGTTCATCTATGTCATGGTTCAGGCGGTCCAGCGCCGGTTGCGCCGGATCGCCTGACGCGCTATTGCTAGCCATCGCCTTCTCGAGCGCATCGCGGGCGTCAAGGGCCTGGTTCAGGTTGGTATCGAGCCGGTTCAGGGCGTCGTAAATCCGCATCAGCAAATCGAAACGCTGCTGCAGTTCCGCCTGCGTGGTTTGGAATTGCGGGTCCAGTTTGACAACGAACGGCTTCTTCTGCGTGGTATCGCCATAAGTCAGCGTCACGGAATAGGTACCCGGCACCACCTGCGGACCGATGGGTTCTTCGGCGGCAAAACCTGAATTGAATACGCCCTTCACGTCTACCGCATCGGGATACCTCAGATCCCATAGAAAGCGGTTCATGCCAGGCTCGATCGCCGTCAATCTTTCTTCCTGTTGTTTTCGCGCCACTGTGGGACTGCGTGAAGGCGGCTCTGGTCTTGCTTTCGTTTTAAGGTGCAACGTGAAGCTGCGGATCAACTTGCCGCTTGTGTCGGTAAAGCTCAAGGTCGCCGGCGTGCTGCCGTTGTAGTCAGCCGGCATGTTGAAAAACACCGTGGCTCCGGGCGCCAAGTTCTCGCCTCCCGCCCCGCGCCCGCCAAACCCGCCCGTACGTCGCGTGACCAGACAGGCCTGCTGCGGTTTGAACAGGTAGGGCGCGCCATTCGCCACTTGGGCGGTCCCCAACTGCTCGACGAACTGCAGGTCGTCCAGCACCCAGAAACCACGTCCGAACGTGGCGAGCACGACCGCATGCTGCTCGGGCTGAATCTCCACATCACTTACTCGGACTGTCGGCAGATTGAGGCTCAATGGCTGCCACTGCCGGCCCCCATCCAGACTGAAGTACACCGTTGCGCTGGTGCCCGCGAACAGCAGGTTGGACATGTTCGGATCCTGACGCACACTCTCGACGTACTGGTCTTCTGGCAGTCCGGTGGCGATCTCCGTCCAATGTTTGCCATAATCACTGGTCTTATATACATACGGGTGAAAGTCATCCCAGTCAAACCGGCTCGCCGACACGTACGCGGCGCCCGCGTCGGTGTGCGAGGGCTCGATGCAGGTAATCGTGGACCACGTAGGCAACTCCGGTGGGCGTACCGGGCTCCAGTGCACGCCCGCATCCGTGGTCACGTACACCAACCCGTCATCGGAACCTGTCCAGATGACACTGTCTCTGAGCGGGGAAAAGGCAATCGAGGAGATGGTGTCGAACATCTCCTCGCCGGTCACATCCGCGCTGATCGGACCGCCCGGCCGCCCCTGCTTGCTCTTGTCGTCGCGTGTGAGGTCTGGACTGATCACTTTCCAGTGAACACCTTCGTCGAAGGTTTCAAACAGCACGTTCGCTCCCATCAACAGTTCTTTAGGGTTGCGGGGGGCAAACACTACCGGATGATGAATCCAACCATAGCGATACTTGATTTCGGACCCCGCAAGACCAAACTTGTATTCTGGCCACGGGCTGACATTGGTGATCAACCCCGTCCTGCGATTCTCTTTCCACTCTATGCTGTAATATCCGCTGCCGTAGGTGACCCATGGCTGGCCCGGCGTCGGCACTACCCAGCTCATCTCTCCGCCTTGTACGTTGTTCCAAGCGGGCGGAATACTCCCGGCAGGCACGGCGCTCGGCGCTTCTACGGAACTCCGATCCTGCTGCGCACCGTAAATATGGAACGGGAACTGATCATCGAGATTGGCGTGATAGAACTGCCCGGTCGGCTGGTTGTCCTCGGAACTCCAGGTCTTGCCGCCATTTTGCGTGATGCCCGCGCCGCCATCGTTGCCTTCGATGAAGACTTGGGGGTTATTCGGATTGATCCAGAGCACATGGTTGTCGCCATGCTCCGGATGCAGGGCGGTTAGCGTCTTGCCCTCGTCGTGTGATACATAGACGCCGACGTTGGGCAGGTAAATCGTATTGGGGTCCTTCGGATCCACATATACGTTCATGTAATAGAAGGCGCGTTGCGTAATGTCCATGCTGTTGTTGATGAGGTTCCAGCTCTGGCCGGCATCGTCTGACCGGAATAAGCCGCCCGCCTGGTCCTTGTAATCCGCTTGAATCAGCGCGTACACAACATTCGGGCTGCTGGGCGCCACCGCGATGCCCACTCTTCCGAAAATGCCGGTCGGCAACCCCGGGCGGTGCGAGATGTTGGTCCAGTTTGCCCCTCCGTCGGTCGTCTTGTAGATGCCGCTGCCTGTTCCCCCGCTCGAAAATGTCCAGTGACTCCGGGACATCTGCCACATCGAGGCGTAAACGACGCTCGGATTGGACGGATCCATCGCCATGCTGATCGTGCCCGTTTCGTCGTTGACGTACAGAATCTTCTGCCACGTCTTGCCTCCATCGCTGGTCTTGAATACACCGCGATCCGGATTGGGTCCGAACAAATGGCCCAGCGCCGCTGCGTACACGACATCGGGATTGTTGGGATCGACAAGAATCCAGCTGACAATGTGGGTCTCACCCAGCCCGATGTATGCCCAGGTCTTTCCGCCATCGGTGGACTTATACATCCCCTCGCCGGTCAGGACCGTATTGCGCGGCGCGGAATCGCCCGTCCCCACATAGATAATCTTCGGATCGGATGGCGAGATCGCCATAGCCCCGATACTGTTGTTCTTGAAGTCCTTGTCGGAAATGTTCTTCCAGCTCTGGCCGTAATCATCACTCTCCCAGACGCCTCCGCCCGCCGTGCCCATGTAAAAAACATTGGGCTCCGCGGCGATGCCGGCTACGGTAGTGACGCGGCCGCCGGTATAGGGACCCACGCTGCGCCAGTGCAGGGCACTGGTGAGCTGGCCCGGTGGCACGGGCGCCGCAAACGCCGCAGAAAAGACCAGCGACAGACAGGAAAGCAGTAAAACACAACGTGTTTTGAACATGGCAGGTGGCCTCTCTCTCGATAAATTGATTCCAGAAACTCAGGCTCGTTTCGCTGGCAGCGCCCTAACCTCCGCCAACGGCATCGCCGCCGGCACTTTTTCTATGCAGGTCAACCGCATACCTCTGCGCCGCCCCGAGGATGGCCCACACGAGCGACATTCGCTTCTGATTGGCGATTCGGTCGAGACTTTAGAGATATTGGCCGAGCGAGTCATGCACGCACTAGACGACGGAGCTCCGACTTACGCGCCGGCTCTGACATTTGCTCATAAAGCTTCGCGACAGCGCATTTCACAACAGCAGTGATTGAGAATGCAAGCCCATTTTGCAGCGAAGGGGCGCGTTAGCACCTTTCTGTTACACTCCCCGGCTCACCCTAAACGCCCGACTAGAATTGCTACTGGGTCAAGTCCCCGATAAACGCGGTCCCGACTTCAGAAAGCCATCTCTTGCTGGACAAACACCGGGTCCTGCGGACTTGGTTCTTCAATTGTCACCAGTTCAGTTTGCGGGGTTGAGTTCAGAGAATACGGTCGCCGTTCTATGCCTTTATTGGCCGGTGCCGGAGAGAGATTAAGCACAGGTGGCGAATTCTCGCCGATTGGGCCGACAATTCGGTTTTTCTCCTGCGCTCATCGGAACGGAGAGAAAACCTAAGACTGACTGGCGGAGGGGGTGGGATTCGAACCCACGAGACCCTTTTGAGGTCTAACGGTTTTCAAGACCGCCGGTTTCAACCGCTCACCCACCCCTCCGAAGGCGAAACGTCATTTTACGTTTTCTTGATCGGTGATGAAATCACATTGTTCAGAGGCTACAGCAGGCTCAGTGTATCCCAATTTTTGACTGGGACAAATTCTCGTGGGAATTGTAGGGCGGCCTGGAGACGTCGGTTGCTTAGTCTTCGATTTGTTGCAGTGGCTGCGGAGATTTTCCAAAGCACTCTTGCCGTCACGCGAGGCGTTCGCGCACTTTATCGCTGAGAACTTTGCCATCCACCGTTTTGCCTTCCAAGCGCGCGCGCGCGGCTTTAATCACGGCGCCCATTTGTTTGAGCGAGTCGGCTTCGGTGTCCGCGATGGCTTCTTCGATGGCG
>DASYGR010000303.1:0-15033 GCA_035999525.1 Terriglobales bacterium | reverse complement strand
TTACGAACGTGGACTTCTTGCCCTGGAGGCGCCAGTGGTTGCGATTGCGCCGGAATTTTCTGGACCGGACTCGCGCCGCAAACACGTCACTGTACGCATGTTGCTCGCGCATTCGTCGGGATTGCCCGCCTACGAGAAGCTGTACCAGAGGGCATCCGGCAGAGAAGAACTTCTCTCGCTCGCATTCACTACGAATCTCACAACAGACCCCGGAACGCGAGCCGAATATAGCGATATTGGATTCATTATTCTTGGATCGCTGCTGGAACGCATTGCCGACGAATCGCTCGACCGCTTTTGCCAGAGAGAAATATTTGGCGCACTTGGCATGGTTCACACCATGTTCAATCCGCCTTCCGCATTGCGCGGCTTGATTCCACCCACCGTTGCCGACTGCACTTTTCGCCATCGTGTGATCCAGGGTGAAGTACAGGACGAAAATGCCAGCAAGCTCGGTGGGGTTGCCGGACACGCCGGGCTCTTCTCTTCCGCCGGCGACATCGCAATTTTTGCCAGCGCACTGTTGCAGGGGCGTCTTGTGCGTCCCGAAACACTCGACATTTTCACTCGTCGTGAGATATCACCCGCAGGAACCTCCCGGGCCCTGGGATGGGATACTCCATCTTCCCCTTCTCAATCGGGGAAGTATCTTTCGCCGAACTCATTCGGACATCTCGGTTATACGGGCACCTCACTGTGGGTGTATCCCGAACGCGAGCTTGGGGTGGTCCTGTTGACGAATCGAACTTGGCCGGATTGCCATAATCAGGCAATCAAGACGATAAGGCCGGCGTTTCACGATGCTGTTATTGAGGCTTTAGAGCATGAGGCCACGGTTTGAAAAAGCCCACCGGGACGCGCGCACAGTTAAGTCAACTGGCCACTGAACAATCCAATCCGGCGTCTGCCAATCTTGACCGGAAATCGGCTCTGGAAATTGCACGAATCATCAATGCAGAAGATACGAGAGTCGCGGCTGCGGTAAAGCGCGCCTTACCGCAAATCGCGAAGGCCATTGACTTGATTGCGGAATCCCTTCGCAAGGGCGGGCGGTTGATTTATGTGGGAACCGGTACCAGCGGCAGAATTGCCGCGCTCGACGCCGCGGAATGCCCACCTACCTTTAACGCTGATCCGAAGACTGTTCAATTTATCATCGCGGGAGGACCGGGGGCATTAGGCGCTGCGGTCGAGGCCAATGAAGATTCTGCCGCGCTCGGCGAATCTGAAATCGCCAGAAGAAAGCCGGGCAAGAACGACGTAGTTGTTGGAATCGCCGCCAGCGGCCGGACTCCATTCACAATCGCAGCGATGCGATATGCACGGCGAAAAGGAGCGAAGACCATCGCTCTGGTCTGCAATCCAAATTCAGAACTGGAAAGAGCTACTCACATAGGAATTGTTGTCGAGACCGGACCCGAAGTGATATCGGGATCCACTCGAATGAAGGCTGGCACCGCGCAGAAGATGGTGCTGAACATGCTTTCCAGCGGCACTTTCGCAAGGATGGGATATGTTTACGGAAATCTTATGGTCAACGTTCGCCCTAAAAATCACAAGCTCGCGGTACGGGCAGTGAGAATCCTGGAGCGTGCTGCGAATATCCCTCACGCGAAGGCCAGGAAGGCGCTGGAAGCTTCCGGTTCGAGTGTTCCCGCTGCGCTGGTCATGTTGGAAACTGGAGCTAGCCTAAGCGGGGCCGAGGAGGCACTGGAATCCGTACGGGGAAATGTGCGCGACGCAATCGCTCTCGCACGGCGTGGAGGAATAGAGTCCTGAAAGGACGTGCCCTCTCGATTATTCCTTGCCTACCACAAGAAGAATCATTCCCCGCTAGAATAAAGGCCGGGTAACCTTCTATATGGATAAGTTTGTAATACGTGGCGGCAATCCATTGCTCGGAACAATCCGAGTTAGTGGCGCGAAAAATGCGGCTCTTCCCTGCATGGCGGCCGCTCTTCTCACGGAAGAGCCGGTGATTCTGGAAAACATTCCTCAGGTCCGGGACATTGAGACGACGCGAAAATTGCTTGCGGCAATGGGAGCGGAAGTTGAATTGGGTTACGGACGGGCGCAGCATCGAACCACCATTTGCTGCCGCACGCTTGCCTCTCCAGAAGCCTCCTATGAGTTAGTAAAAACAATGCGGGCTTCGGCGCTCGTCCTTGGACCGCTGGTCGCACGTTGCGGCAGGGCTCGCGTCTCCTTGCCTGGAGGGTGTGCGATTGGTGCGCGTCCAATTAACATGCACATTAAGGGACTGGAAACACTCGGAGCAACGATTGCACAAGAGCACGGCTACATAGAGGCGAGTGCCAAGAGATTGAAAGGCGCGGAAATCGTTTTCGAGAAAATTACAGTTACAGGCACGGAAGACTTGCTCATGGCCGCCACGCTGGCTGAAGGTGAAACTGTAATGCGCAACTGCGCACTGGAGCCGGAAATCCTCGATCTCGCGGATTTGCTGAATGCAATGGGCGCTCGAATTGAAGGTGCCGGGACTTCGACGATACGGATTAACGGAGTGGAAAAACTGCACGGCGCAAAACATCGCATCATTCCCGATCGCATCGAGGCAGCAACATTCATTATTGCCGGTGCGCTTACCGGTGGGGATCTTAACGTTTCGGTCTGCGAACCGAAGCACCTTGCTGCACTGCTGGAAAAATTGAACGAAGTCGGGGTGAAGACGGCGACCGGAACCGAGTCGGTCCGAGTGATAGGCGACGGTCCCTTCAAGGCTGCCGACATTGCGACGAAAGAATATCCAGGCTTCCCCACCGATATGCAGGCGCAATATATGGCCTTGGCTACTCAAGCCGAAGGAGTTTCGGAGATCACCGAAAATATCTTTGAGAATCGCCTCGTCCAGGCGCAGGAACTGGTTCGTATGGGCGCGAATATCAAGATCGACGGACGGCGCGCGGTGGTTCGTGGAAAGACTCCGCTGAGCGCTGCAGCAGTTCTGGCGTCGGACCTGCGAGCATCTGCGTCGCTGGTCTTAGCAGCTCTGGTCGCCGACGGGGAGACGATCATTGACCGCGTTTACCACATTGATCGCGGCTACGAGCACATCGAAGAAAAATTGCGGGGAGTCGGGGCACAGATTCGCCGCATCGGTGAGATATTGCCTAAGCGTGCAGCCGCGCCATCAGCCAGAGGTTGAACCGCCGAGTAGCGCTATTCACTTAACTTTTCTTTCGGCCCATTTCCATGCACTCAAAACTATCTCCTCAAGTGAGCGCTTCGCTTTCCAATTCATTAATTTTTCCGCGCGCGAGGGGTCGGCTACTAGCGACGGCGGATCGCCGGGGCGGCGTGACGCCATTTGACTTGGCACCTTTCTCCCAACGACTTTCTCGATAGTCGAAACTACTTCCTTCACTGAATGTCCGCGCCCGCTCCCCAAATTCAGAGCTACTGAATCGCCGTTGTCGAGATAGCCCAAGCCCATCACATGTGCTTCCGCGAGATCGCTCACATGAATGTAATCTCGAATGCAAGTCCCGTCCGGAGTAGGGTAATCGTCCCCAAAAATCTGTACGGCTGGCCGTCTGCCTTGGATGGCTTCGAAGATCGCGGGAATCAGATGCGTTTCGGGATCATGCATTTCCCCGATTTTTCCATTCTCATCCGCGCCGGCGGCATTGAAATAACGGAAGGCGACAAAACGCAAGTTATAAGCTTTGGCGTAAGCCTCCAACGCAAATTCAAAGGCAAGCTTGGAGGAGCCGTAAGGATTCACGGGTATCCGGGGATTGTCCTCGGTCATCGGCACTTTAACGGGTACGCCGTAAACCGCACACGTGGATGAAAAAATAAATTTACGGACCGGGGAGTCCATAACGGAATTCAGCAGTGACAAGCTGCCGAGCAAATTGTTTTGAAAGTACTTTCGCGGATTCTCGACCGATTCACCTACATAGGCATGTGCCGCGAAATGCATCACCGCATCAACGCGCTTCAGGATGGGCTCTAATTGTTTGGTATCCGAAATATCTCCGACTATGAACTCGAGGCCTTCCGCGAGGACGGCATATCCGGTAGAAAGATTGTCATAAATGATAACCTCGTGCCCTCTTCGCTGAAGAGCGTGGGCAGTATGGCTACCAATGTAACCAGCCCCGCCAACCACTAGAATCGCCACTCGATGCCCTCCAAGAGAACAGTAGATCATAACCTCTTGGAGAACTTAGCGTGGCCTTAAGCGTCAGGGCCTCTTGGTGGAATGCGCAAACAACGATTCGGGCTTCGGCCCTGATTCGCCGGAGCCCGGATCGTGGAGAAACACTCAATGAATGGATTAAATTCTCAAACTCCCGCGCTACCTCTGCGGGACAGGTGCGTGATCAGCGTGATTACAAAGAACACGAGGAAAATAAAGAACAAAATCTTGGCGATTCCCGCGGCCGCGATGGCGACACCACCAAATCCGAATATCGCAGCAACAATGGCCACTACCAGAAAGACTAACGCCCAATAGAGCATGATGGTCTCCTTTTCGGCTGTGCGTAACTCAACTTCACGGAAAGCATAAACTGCAGCGCTCATTACTGGCGATCAGGCTGACAATGTATTTCCATGGGACGAATTCATGTATGAAACAGACTGGATCGTGCCGCCTTTGCACCTATTAGAGTAAACAAATACTTGCCAGCCGTTCCATTGCCGGATTTCGAATGGATAGCTTCCGGGATAACTTCCCGTTGGTCGTGAAATCGGATGTAAACGAAATCTGCCGCGAGTTCGCGAGGAGACGAAACTTCCCTCCCAGTCGTGAATGCAGAACGCCGCAATATATCGGCGCAGTAACTTGTAAACAGATGTAGCGCGTTCCTACTTGTGCCGCAACAGAAGGAGGACATCTTCGCTGATGCTCCCCGCATCAGAGGACGTTATCGCACTCCTTAGGGTGGGGATTTTAGCTCTTGGCAATCATTCATCGAAAGCTAGTGTTAGGCTTTTTTCGAAAGGGTTCGAAGCCGCTTCGCACATTATTGCGCGTAGCTATTCTAATTTCGTTTCAGTTGAGTGCTTATGGCCAAGCTTCGTATCAAGGACAGATAGTGAGTTCAGTTGGAGTCATTGCGAATCCCCATATGGATGTCGAAAACCTCCGCCCTTTAGTTTTGCAACAAGTTGGCCAGCCATATACTCAGGCGGACATCGAAACCAGCATTGCGGCTCTGAAAAAGGCCAGTAACGTTACGAAGATTTCGATTGACGTCGAGCCTGAGACCGCTGGCTTGCGAGTGAATTTTATTTTGCAACCCGCGTATTACATCGGCGTCGCGAAATTTCCCGGCGCGACAAAGTTATTCCGGTATACAAGGCTTTTACAGGTTATTAACTTTCAAGATGAGGAAGCGTACGACAAATCTCAAATTCCGAACCAAGAAAAGCTACTTCTGGAGTTTTTCAAATCCAATGGGTTTTTCGCCGCTCACATCCATAGTGACGTTGAACTGGACGATGTTCATCAAATCGCAAGCCCTATTTTTCACGTCGAACTGGGCAAGCGGGCTCGCATTGGCGCGGTAAACATTCAAGGAACGACGCCGGATGAAACCGCCAGGTTGGTGCACTCCGTTGGCGGGTTTCGGGCGCACCTGACCGGCGGTTTGTTGAAGTCCGGAAAGAAATATACGTCGTCACGAATTAAATCAGCTACCGCACTGCTAAAGGCTTACCTTTCAAAGCAGCATTATCTCGCCAATCAGTTGAAAATCAATCCGCCTCAATATCATCCGGAGACGAATCTTGCAGACATTTCGATGACGATAAAGATGGGGCCCGTCGTTGATGTTAAGACAACGGGAGCCAGGCTTTCCTGGATTCCGTATTTTTCCAATCGCGAGATAAAAAAGCTGATTCCGATTTACAGCGAGAGGTCCGTGGATCGCGATCTGGTTGATGAAGGTGAACACAACTTATCCAACTACTTTCAGAAAAAGGGATATTTCGACGTCAAAGTCACTACGGCTTTTCACCACGATGCCAACAGGATCACAATTTCTTACGACATAGAGAAAGGCCGAAAACATAAAGTAGATAGCATTGTATTCACCGGTAACCATCAGATCTCCAGCGCCGACCTTCTGGCCGGTCTTGCAATCAAGAAGCATAGCTTTTTGTCGCGGGGAATGTTCAGCCAGAAATTGCTTAACGCGAGCGTCAAGAATGTTCAGGCACTCTACCGGAACGCAGGATATGAAGACGTAAAGGTCACGCCTACGGTGGTGGACCACGAGCCAAAAATTGATGTCAGTTTCCAAATCGAGGAAGGCACACGCACGCTTATTGACAGAGTAGAGATCACCGGCAACGAGCACCTGTCAATCGCCGGCCTCAAACCAAAGGGCGGATTCAACGTGATGCCAGGTACCCCATTTTCGCCCGCCGGAGTCTCCAGGGATCGCAGTCAGATGCTCGCGAAATACCTGGACTTGGGGTACTTGAATGTGGACGTCCGCGCTCCAGTCACGCGACATCGCGACAATCCGCACCGGGTAGATGTTGCGTTCGTCATCAGTGAGCATCAGCAGATCCGTGTCAAAGATGTGATTCTCATCGGACAAAAAGTAACGCGACCGAAGCTTATTCATGAAACTGCAAATATTTCGCCCGAGACTCCTTTGAGTCAGGGAAAACTCTTGGAAGCGCAAAGCGATCTTTACAACCTGGGTATTTTCGACTGGTCCAGCGTGGGTCCGAAAGAAGAAATTACAGATCAGACGGAGGAAGAAACTCTCATCAAGGTGCACGAAGCCAAACGAAATTCCATAACTTACGGAATTGGTTTCGAAGCTACGCGCCGCGGCGGCAGCGTGCCGGCTGGAACTGTTGCTATCCCCGGCTTACCAACAATCGGTACCGGAAAAGCCAATATTGTTCCGAGTCAAGCAACTTTTGTCAGCCCTCGCGGTTCGATCGAATACACTCGCCGAAATTTCCGTGGACTTGGAGAAACCGGCCAAATCTCGCTGCTTGCAGCACGACTGGATCAGCGCGCGCTTGCCTCTTATGCCGATCCTCATTTCCGCGGCACTCAATGGAATGCCCTGACTACTTTCTCTATCGAACGGACGACTGAGAATCCTTTGTTTGCCGCCAGACTGGGAGATGCAGCTTTCCAACTTGAGAGGACACTTGATAAGGCCAAAACCACCCGGCTGCAAATTCGCTACGACTTCAATAAAACCCGGCTGTCAGAACTACTTGTACCGCAACTGGTGTTAGAACAGGACCGGAACGTAAGGCTCTCGACTGTTTCTGCGACTCTTATCAAAGATACCCGCGACAAGCCTCTCGATGCGCACCATGGAATGTTTGAAACTATGGATGTTGGAATTACTCCAACGGCACTCGGCTCAAGCGCAAATTTTGGAAAACTCTACGGGCAGTATGCCTACTATCGGCCAATTCGCGGAATGGTTTGGGCCAATAGCCTAAGGCTTGGTTTTGCCAAACCTTTTGCCGGAAGCTTTGTGCCTACAAGCCAACTATTCTTTACCGGCGGCGGCGATAGCATTCGCGGATTTCCTCTGAACGGCGCGGGGCCGCAACGCTTGGTGCCATTCTGTGCGCCCGGTACAGCCCCGAAAGACTGCACAAGTGTGATTACCGTTCCCGTCGGCGGCGAACAACTTTTCATTATTAATTCTGAATTACGCTTCCCTCTTCACGTGCCAATTGACATCTTAAAACCGCTTGGAGCGGTGGTTTTCTATGACGGAGGCAACGTTAACAGCCGCATTAACTTCAATCAATTCGTGAATAACTATACGAATACAGTGGGGGTTGGATTGCGTTACGCAACGCCGATTGGACCTGTACGGATTGATCTGGGACGCAATCTGAATCCCGTGCCCGGCGTTGGTTCGACGCAGTATTTCATTACCCTGGGACAGTCATTTTAGGAATGAAGTTATGAACTGGAAACGCACTATCGGGTGGTCCGCCGGCATCATCATGAGTTTATTACTCGTCGTATTCGTGGCCGGCTACTTCGCTGTAAAGAGCGAGGGGTTTCACCAATACGTACTCGCGAAAATTGTGCAGCAAGGCAACGAGGCCACGGGCGGGAAAGTTGAAGTCCGTAATTTCGATTTCCGTGTCTCGACGCTCACAGCCCATGTATACGGTTTCGTAATCCACGGGACGGAACCGGATACCGAAAAACCACTTCTTCAAGTGGATAAGCTGACCGTCGGCCTGAAGATACTCTCCGTTCTGCATCATCATGTGAATCTGAGCGAATTGCTCATTGAACATCCGGTCATACATCTGGCGGTAGATAAAAACGGACTAACCAATATCCCTGTTCCGACTGCGCCTAAAAACAAAAGCTCTCAGACGAATATTTTCGATCTTGCAGTTGGGCGCGTACTTTTGACCAATGGCGAAATTGACTACAACGATCGAAAGACACCGATGAACGCCGATGTGCGTGACCTTATCGCCGAGACTCACTTCAATTCGTTAACAACGAGCTATGCGGGTGAGATCAAATATCAGCGGGGACACATCCAATATGCCGGGTTGGCTCCCCTCCCCCATGGTCTTGTCGCACAATTTGATGCCACGCCTTCTGCGCTGAACTTATCTTCTTTAGTGCTTACGGTCGGCTCATCGCGTATCGCGCTGCAAGCTAATGTCACACAATACAACAACCCAGAAGTCCAGGGCATCTACAACATTCTGATTCATTCTCAGGATGTCGCGGGGCTTGTACCGGGTTCTACGACGGCGGGCGACGTTTTACTTTCGGGCAAGCTTACCTATCAGAGCACGCCGGATCACCCCTTTCTGCGGGATGTAGCGCTCGACGGCCGACTTAGCAGTGACATCCTCCGCATCGCTTCGCCTCAGGGCCGCATGGAATTACGAAAGCTCAACAGTGGATATCAACTTGCCGATGGGAACTTTCGCACCAGCGATTTTGCCGTTGAGCTGCTAAATGGACGGCTGGCCGCGGCTCTCACGATTCAGCATTTGGACGCAGCGCCGTCATCGAAACTGCATGCTTCGTTGAGAGGGATATCTTTGCAAGACGTAAAGGCCTCGCTGAATAACCGCGGAGCAAAGACGATTCCGGTGGCCGGCGCTTTACGAGGGACGGCCGACGTTTCCTGGACCGGCAGTATGCAGAATTTGCGCGCACGGTCCGACTTGGAAATCCGACCAATGGCCACGAACTCGGCGGGACGAGGGATGATTCCCGTCAGCGGGGCCGCCCACGTAACCTATGATGGAGTTCATCGCATCCTTGCGGTTCGTCAGTCGACAATTCATACTCCGCGATCCTCGATTTCGGCTGAGGGTCAAATCAGCGACCAATCAAACCTGATTCTTCACGCGAGCACCAGCGACTTGCACGAACTGGCGGCGTTCGCGACGATCGCGCAAAGCCGAGGAGCCTCACCTGGCGCTAAGCCGCCGCAGCCACTTAACGCATCTGGTGCCGCGGATCTGAGCGGGGTGGTGACGGGATCATGGCAGAGGCCACACGTCAGCGCCAAACTCGATGCTCAACATTTGGCAGTTGAAGGCAGCGAGTGGCGCAGGCTCAGTCTCACCGCGCAGGCGAGCCCGTCAAAAATATCAATCCAAAATGGCAGCTTGATCAGCGCGCGCCAAGGACAGCTATCGTTCTCAGCTAGTGTTGGACTGCGCAATTGGTCATATATCGCTTCCTACCCAATCGCCGTAAATGTGTCGGTCAAACAATTGCCGGTTGGACAGATCGAGCAACTTGCGCGTTTGCAATATCCAGTGGAGGGCAATCTTTCCGGAGATATTAGTCTGCGCGGTAGCGAACTGAACCCTATCGGCAGCGGATCTCTGCGACTGACCGAGGCTCGCCTGAGCAATGAACCAGTTCGCAATCTGGCCGTACAGTTCCATGCCGCAAACGGAACTATCAATTCTTCACTGAATGTCAGTCTGTCTGCCGGATCTGCTTCGGCGGACCTTACATTCGTTCCGAAGACCAAGGAATACAAATTTAAGGTGGATACTCCGGGAATTGTCTTGAACCGCTTACAAGCGATCCAGGAGAAGAATCTCGGTTTGAATGGTACGTTAACGGCGTCGGCGAGTGGACAGGGGACATTAGAAAATCCCGCTCTAACGGCGAGTATTCAGCTGCCTCAACTTCAGTTTCGCGAGAACTCGATTACCGGAATCAAGGCCGATCTGAGAGTCTCCAATCATCGAGCCAATCTCGTCCTTAGATCTGATGTGGCTCAATCCACGGTGAGCGCGCACGCGATTGTCAACTTGATGGGGGATTACTATACCGAGGCAACGATTGACACGACGAGGGTTCCCCTCGCGCCGCTTCTAGCAATCTATGCCCCGAGTGTGCCAACTGGGTTCCAAGGCGCGACCGAGCTCCATGCCACATTGAAGGGTCCCCTCAAGGACAAGGCTCACGTCGAAGCACACATCGTGATTCCGACGCTAACTGCTTCTTATCAAACGTTGCAGGTTGCCAACTCGGGACCCATTCGCCTGGACTATGCGAACTCCGTGATAGTGATCCAGCCCTCCGAGATCAAGGGAACGGATACCGCACTTCAGCTCAGAGGGCGAATCCCCATTGGGGGTACCGAACCGATGAGTGCATTTGCAAAAGGCACGGTTGATTTGCGACTGTTGCAAATCATCGATCCCGATGTGAAGAGTTCGGGAACAATCGCGCTTGACGTGAACACGCAGGGCACGGCAAGCCATCCAACGGTGCAAGGCCAGATCCAGCTCAAAGAGGCCTCTTTGTATACCGCGTCCGCCCCGCTCGGCCTCGGGCGTGCAAACGCAATCATTGACATCGGAACCGATCAGGCACGAATCACGCAGTTCACAGGCCAGGTGGGAGGGGGAGAAGTTTCAGCAGGCGGAACAATTACTTATCGTCCCCAGATCCAATTCAATCTGGCGATGCAAGCCCAATCTGTTCGCCTGCTTTATCCCGAAGGACTGCGAACGGTATTAGGCGGGAGTCTTAACCTTACTGGCAATCGCAACGATGCCACTTTGGAGGGGCGCGTTCTTGTTGACAGTCTGTCATTTACTTCTGACTTCGATATCTCAACTTTTATGAGCCAATTCACGGGACCCAGCATTCCGCCAACAAGTCAGACCTTCGCCGACGCCGTAAAATTGAATATCAGTATTCAATCCACCGGACAGTTAGAGGCTACGAGCTCGCAAGTCAGTCTCCAAGGACAGGCGAATTTACGAGCGATTGGTACAGCCGCCGACCCTGTGATTGTCGGCAGGGCGGATCTGAATTCAGGAGACGTCTTCTTCCTCAACAACCGCTATCAATTGCAGCGGGGAGTCTTTACGTTTAACAATCCAACTGAAACAGAGCCGACGGTTAACCTGGCTGCTACAACGACGATCGCGCAGTACAATTTGACGATCAATGTGAACGGTCCCATTAACAAGCTACAAAGCAGTTATGTTTCCGATCCTCCCCTTTCGACGGTGGACATTATCAATCTGATCGCGCGCGGCCAAACCACGCAACAAGCGGACACTACTAATCTGAGCGCGAATTCGCTGATTGCGCAGGGAGTCGCCAGCCAGCTGAGCAGTGGAGTGCAGAAGCTTGCAGGACTTTCCAGTCTGTCTATTGATCCGTTATTGGGCGGCAATAACAGCAACCCGTCGGCTCGCATTGCGGTGCAACAGCGATTGACCAAGAACTTTTTCTTTACTTTTTCTACCGACGTTACTCAACCCCAGAGCGAAATCATTCAGGGCGAATACCAGGTTACGAAGCGCTGGTCGGTGAGCGTGAACCGTGACGCCTCTGGCGGCATTGCGGTTGATGGAAAGTTCCACACGAATTTTTAGACTGTTGTTTGCTTCTCGTCCTGATTGCCGATTGACTATCATTCATTTACACTATCGTGCCATTGCACTGTTTTATGTGAACCTATACGATTTAGCGGATTTTTGATTCTTAAGAGGCTGGCTAATGTTCCGCTCTTTGTTTTTTGTTTCTATTCCAGCCAACCATTGAAAGCAACCCTATGAACCTGGAAAGTGTAGTCTCATCACAGTCAGTTCCTACGCATGTCAGAGTCTTGATCGTGGACGATCATGAAGTTATGCGAATGGGAATTCGGAACCTGCTGGAAGCAGTCCCTAACTGGAGCGTTTGCGCCGAGGCCAGCAACGGGATTGAAGCCATAGAAAAGGCATTCCAGTTTCTGCCCGATGTCATCATTATGGACATCACCATGCCGGGAATGAATGGCCTTGAAGCCGCTGCTGAAATTGGAAATTCGCGGCCGGATATTCCGGTAATTCTGTTTTCACTCCATCTGTCCGCAGACTACGCCAGTCATTTCCATCGAGGCGGGATCAGGGGTGCTGTCAGTAAAGGAGAGGCGGCTCGCGATCTGGTCGAAGCGGTCAGGAAAGTACTAGCCGGGGGGACGTTTTTTCCGGCCCAAGCCCTATCCGGGGCTTCGCATTAATTCCCCATTTTAGGCATTTCCGCTAAGCGAACGCTTCGTTGTTATTTGGGTGACCTATCCACCAGAGCACCTTCGCGATGATCCGCCAGCCGGATGCGGATATTGGAGTGGAGTCATACTCGCGGTTCTCAGGCACCAGCACGTCAGTTTCGTCAAACCTCTGAAGCCTGGACACAATAAGCCCTTCTTCTTTCTGCGCTGCGATCACAATTTGTCCTTGAAGCTTTAAGCGGCTGGTCTGAGAGGTATCTACTACTAAAATGTAACTACTGTGGATCAGCGGCATCATGGAGCGCCCATGCACTCTCAAGCAACTGGTGTGGGCTGGGTTGGGACACCAGCGACTTGGCGCAGCGAGCATAGACTGCGGCTTAGCCTGCTCCAACGCGACTGCCGGATCACCTCTTCCTCCGTGGGTCGCAACGACGACGGGAAGCAGCGGAATTGCCACAAGCTGATTCTTTCTGGATGCCCTGGAAGCGCCGGCTTGAACGATTTTTAAATCCGGCAAGCGGTCCCTCTGCAAGCGGGATCGCACCGCGGGCAGGACTCGCATCAGATCTTCGCTGTGGAGCCCGGCACGGTCCCAAAAATACCAGCACTCCGGATCACCGGTCAGGTTTCCCAGCTGAATATTGATATTGGCGGGGGGTTCTTGCACGCCGCGTTCCCATCGGGAAACAGCCATTGCCGAAGAATTTAACTGGCGGCCAAGTTCAGTTTGACTTAACCCAAGACGCCGCCTGAGAAGATTGATTCGCCCTGCCCATTCTCCTTGTTCTACGTCGGGTACGGCTTTTCTTATTCGGCTCATGAAACTGCTATACTGTAACCCAATTGATTAACCAATCTGTTAATCCCGTTCATCCTGTTAGACGATGACATCCTCGATGACGGTGCGGCGAAAGGCAGTCATGCATCATGACAATGCTAGCACAAGTTCCGATCTAATTGCACTGTCGCCGCAGACGCTGTATCGCGGCTTATATGTACGTGTTGCGCGTCAGCTGGGTGTTGACCCCTCTTACGTCAGCCGGGTCGCCCGCGGCGAGCGCCAGTCTCCTGAAGTGGAATCCGCTCTCGGCCAGGAGATTGGACAAATCTCAAAGAAACTTCGTGTTGCCCGCGGGTCTCTGAACAAGCAATCAAAACCGGAACAAAGATATAAGCGGCTCGGTTTTTTCGTCGGACAAAGAAGAAGTTTTCTGCGCCGGGAATGGCTGCGGTATAC
Organism: Terriglobales bacterium; assembly: GCA_035999525.1. Lineage (GTDB taxonomy): Bacteria > Acidobacteriota > Terriglobia > Terriglobales > Acidobacteriaceae > PALSA-188. The sequence continues at coordinate 1,308 of DASYGR010000303.1, read as the reverse complement.
CGAAGCTGATCCCAATATCAGGCGCATCAAGCTTTCCAGCCGAAGACGATTGGAACCGGTAATACCGATCGTGGACGAAGCTTTGAACAGCATGAAGTTCAGCCTTAAGGAAATTGCAACAAAGCCGATGAAGGCCGCGAGACACCATGGCGAGCAGAGACGCAAGCAGGGTTATACCCCGACTACTCTTCTAGAGGAATACAATCTCATCCGCCGCTGTATCTATCATGTAGCGGCCCAGAACGTTGCACGCTTGGATCCTCAAATCTTAATAGATGACCTTGGTCAATTGGGCGAGGTGCTCGATTTCCAATCGCAGAACGCGATTAGGGGATTCCTGGGACACGCTTAAGTCCGGCTAGTGCTATATAAAAGCGCCAGCGGGAATTCCGTGAACAATGCATTCGCAGGTAAATGTGATGCCTGGCCGGAGGGTTCGAGATTGATTTGCTCCCCGGTAAACACATTGCGATAGGTCCTTCTTTCGGCTGATGGAGGAAGTTCAAGTCGAGTTTCTTTCCACCAGTCTTGTATCGCAGAAGATTCACCATTTCCGTTAAATAATTTCGAACACAGCCGGGGAACGGCAACGATTAACTCTCTCTTCTCATCCCCTCTGGTGAAAGCCAAAAGATGCTTTGCCTTTGGGCCCTGTACATTCAATGAACGATAGTTCCCCCTCAAGAAAAGTTCTGGGTATTGCTTTCGCAAGCATAAAGCCTTCCACGTCAAGTACATCTTTATGCGTCCATCGCTCATGTGATTGATTAGCTCCCGCACATGAGGTTTCAGACGCTCCGCGGATTGGGGCCACTTCTGCATCTCCTGCAAGATCTTCAGGCGCGTCGAATAGTCAACGGCGCGCCGGTTGTCTGGATCCACCAAACTCAAATCCCAAAGCTCGTTACCTTGATAGATGTCCGGGACACCCGGGCATGTAAGTTTAAGCAAAGTTTGAGAGAGACTGTTAAACATACCGGCGCGGGTCGTAGAGTGGCTGAAGTCCGCGAAACTTTCCATAAAGTCATTGCCGCCTTCGCGAGGAGACAATATTGCGTCCACGAACGTCGTCACAGCGGTTTCATAACTTGTGTTTGGATTTGCCCAACTGCTCTTTTCTTTAGCCTCTCGCACTGCCTTTAACATGTAAGCTTTTATGCGGTCGCGGAAGCAAGAACGAGTTGCACGTTCCGGTTCAAAGGGCCAAGCGCCGACCAAAGTCTGGTAGAGCAGATATTCATCGTTTCGCGATGGCGCCAACACGTCGTCCACAAGCTGCTTCTTGTCACGATTCAGCTCCCGCCATTG
>DASYGR010000255.1:0-12542 GCA_035999525.1 Terriglobales bacterium | reverse complement strand
CGCGGTCAAGGACCCAGCTGAGGTTTGGATTTTAGGTCTTGCGGCTGAGGCAGTTGGCGCCGCCTCTGCGCGTCGGGAAGTCACGATCCTCTCGACATGGGACAGGCCGAATGCGGTTCATCCTCTAGCCGTTCACTTTTGCTCGTCAGATTGCAAAGAAGATTACTTGGCGCGATTGTTCGGTCCAGAGGCTGATGCAGCTGCGACCATCGCCAAACGAGCACGTCCCCTGGAAATCGCGGTCGAAGGAGTAGCGTCGAGAGCGAAGAAGAAAGAGGTCCATTCGAGGCACCGTCGAAAGAAGAGCGCGTAGGTCTGCTAAAAGCTGGCGGCCTTTTTGTTTATTGGAAGGGGAGTTCGGGCAGCCTTGCCTCCCACCTTTGCGAAAAAGCGCGCAAAGATGGGGCACCCTCGGACTCGGTTGATCTGACAGAAACAGAGGGAGAATTCGGGGAGCTTCTACAGAGACCTACAGTTGTGCGCGCAACATGCTGATCACGTCGTCGGATGTGATGACGCCGATTAATTTCTTGTCAGGATTTACCACTGGCATGGTAACCAGGTTGTACTTGTCGAACAATTCCGCTACTTCTTTTTCGCGGGCCTTTTCGGTGCATGAAATCAGAGGCTCCTGAGTCAGGGAAAGCAATGGAGTATCCGGCGAGGCTAATACCAATTTTGCGAGAGGCACAGCGCCTGCAAGGGTTCCCGCTGAATCGGTGAGGTAAATCGTGCTGACAGTTTCTATTCCTCCCTCAAATCGGCGCAACGTCTCGACCGCGTCGTGTACGGTTGCGTTCACGCCCAACGAGAGGTAGTCGGTGTTCATGCGGCCGGCAGCTGTGTTTTCGCCGAACTCCAGGAGTTCGACCATTTCCTTTCGTTCCGCGGGCGCCATTTCCTGAAGAATGTCGGAACTGTGCTGCTCGGTCAGATCGGCAAGCAGGTCAGCGGCCGCGTCGGGATCCATTTCCTCGACGATTTCTGCGGCGCGCTCGGATTCCAGCGATTCCACAATTGATTTTTGAACCTTGGGATCAATCTCTTCCAAAGCCTCGGCGGCCAAGCCTTCGTCCAGAGTCTCGAAGACCGCCGACCGCTCGCTTGGGGCAAGCTCTTCGATAATGTCGGCAATGTCCGCGGGATGCAGTTTGGCGAGCCGCTCGTTCGAAATTTTCAGCTTGACGCGCCGGGCCGGGTCGGTCTCGACAACATCCACGAATTCCCACGGAATGCTTCGCGCGGGAATCTGCGAAAGGAGGGCCCGCAGCGCCCCCGCGGGCACCACGCCCTTCAACAGGCGTCGAATTGCCCCGCGCGCGCCCACATCCACCGAACCAACCTTCAGGATTGGGTGTTCACAATGCGGCTCCTGATGCATGTCAACGTCATTGACCCGCACCACTTTGCGTCCAAAAACATCAATGATTTGCTGATCCAGCAGATCGCGGGCCAGGAAGAGACCTTCGGACCCATCCGAGAGGGGCCACGATGCCGCGGTGGTGGCAGCACGAATCTCTCCATTGATGGCGGAAACCGCAGTGAAAGGCAGAATACGGTCGCCCGACTTCGTCCGAACAATCATCAGGGATACATGATTAGGGTCTTCCTGTGGCTGGAGGGCCATTTCGTGCACACGCCCGCACCGCGCTCCAGTCGTGTCAAATACTGGGAGCCCCAACACCTCGGTGAGAGCGAGCGTAGTCATTGAATTGAGAATCTTCTGAGATCAAGAAAGTGTCAATAGAAAAGCGGAGAATCGCCGATTTTTAGAAGATGATTCTTGGAATATATCGGGGCGTCTGGCAATTATCGGATGGAACGTACTCTGCGACAATCCAGTCCCGGCGGGACGAACCAGGATCAGGACCTATTAAGCCGCTTGCCCTGACGTGACGAGGTCAACAGATGTAAAGCCCACTTGGAACCGCTAGTCGGTCAATTGGGCGCGACCAGGTAGCACCATCGTCATGCGACACGTAAAGGCGTCCCGAACGGTCAATCACAGCCGCGATTGAATCGCGGGTCGCGATGCAGTCGGTATCGGCTTTGCCGTCAATCCACCTCGGCATGCCTCCGCTCAAAGGCTGTAGTGGAACGTTGCTGTCAATTGGCCGTCGGTAAACTGCGCCTTGCGCCGAAAAAGGGTCGGTGGATGCTGACACGAAAATGTCGTTTCTCCCAAAAGCAACGGCAGAGCAATGATGGGCGTGAAGCCCTCGCTGTTCGATCGTCCATGACGCTCCCGCATCGCGACTAATGCAAAGACCCACCGCCGCAGCCGCTATCACGATGTCGGGCCGGGTTGGATGTGCACACACCTGATGAACATCACTATTGATATCAATAGTCGGCCGCCAGGTTAAGCCGGCGTCGGTTGATCGCGGAACTCCGCCAACGTGGACGTTGGCCAGAAGCGCGGCGCCATCGCATGTCGCAGCCATGGAACGAATTCCAAGCGGAGGCCCGACCCGCTTGCCGTCTATGATCGCCGATCCTGCGTACCACTTGTCGCGGCCCGCCACGGCGTCAAAACCCGTCAGGCGTTGCTGCGCGCCGTCAGGATCAACGCGCAGGATCTGCGCGTCGTCGGTTCCGACAAAAACAGCGTTTCCAATTGGGACGCAGCATGAAAGATCGAATTCGCTTCTTGTTATCTCGGTCCATTGGCCATCGGAGGATCGTCGAAAGAGCGAATGCCCGCCAACAATTGCGAGGACTCTCCCTTGTCCATCGGCCACCAGACTACGAACCGATTGATTGGCGAGCTCCTGGCGGACCATTTTCCCAGTGACGCTGAATAGGCCGTTTTCCCAGGTTGCTACCAGAATAGCGGGGGTTGGCATCAAAGCAGATCCTCTTGGCGTAAAGCCATGTGAACTGTGCGAAGTATTGTGCAACGATTCGATCCGCCGATTCAATGGAGCCTCATGGACTTTCTTCCCGCGGACATAGTAGAGTTCGCTTCGATCTCGAGGAAATCCGTGAAATCAATTCTCATTCTTCTAATGATAGGTTCCATATTCACGCCGTTGTTGGCGCAAGCCCCAATGCTCCCGACAGGCCTAAATCTCATGCCGATGCCTTCGAGTTTCCAGATGGGATCAGGCAGGCTGCGAATTGATCCGTCATTTTCGATAGGCATTTCTGGCCACGCTGACCCGGTGCTCCAACGGGCGGTGGACCGCTTTCCTGACGACCTTCGCCGTCAGACGGGGATGGTTGCGTTGGACATGAAGGTTACCGACGCCGCCGAGGCTGTACTTGTCGTGCATGCCGCGCAGGAATCGAAAGCAGTCTTGGAATTAGGAGAGGACGAATCTTACTCGCTGGTTATCACTCCCACCGGCGCGAAGCTCGAAGCTGCGACAACCCTCGGCGCGATGCACGGATTGCAAACATTCCTTCAGCTCGTCGAAATCGGTCCGGAAGGCTTTGATGTTCCAGCCATATCTATTCAGGATCAGCCGCGGTTTCCCTGGCGCGGATTGATGATTGACGTCAGCCGGCACTTTATTCCGATCGACGTTCTTAAACGCAATTTGGACGGCATGGCGGCGGTAAAGCTAAACGTTTTTCATTGGCACCTTTCCGACAATCAGGGTTTTCGAGTGGAGAGTAAGAAATTCCCCAAACTTCAGGAAATGGGATCCGACGGTTTTTACTACACGCAGGATGAAGTCAAAGACTTAATCGCCTATGCGCGGGATCGCGGCATCCGTGTCGTCCCAGAATTCGATATGCCCGGACACAGCACGGCATGGTTTGTGGGCTATCCGGAACTCGCCAGCGCGCCGGGTCCGTATCTGATTGAGCGCAAGTGGGGAGTGTTTGATCCCGCCATGGATCCCACCTCGGAACATACGTATAGGTTCCTGGACGAATTCATTGGCGAGATGGCGAAACTCTTTCCTGACAAGTTCTTTCACGTCGGCGGGGATGAAGTAAATGGAAAGCAGTGGGATGCAAATCCGAACATTCAGGCATTTATGCACGTCCACGGTTTGAAAAATAACGCGGACTTGCAAGCTTATTTCAATACTCGAATTCAGAAAATTGTCGCGAAGCATGGGAAGACGATGGAGGGGTGGGACGAGATTCTGCGTCCCGATCTGCCCAAGGATATTGTGATTCAGTCGTGGCGTGGTCAATCTTCATTGGCAGAAGCAGCAAAACAGGGTTATCGCGGACTGCTCTCCTCCGGGTACTACCTCGATCTAGGTCGATCGGCCGAGCAGCACTATGCCGTGGATCCTTTAGGGGATGGCGCAGCCGAACTGACTCCAGAGCAGAAGCAGCAAATTCTCGGCGGCGAAGCCTGCATGTGGTCGGAATATGTTTCGCCCGAGAATATTGATTCGCGCATCTGGCCACGCATGGCCGCAATTGCAGAACGGTTCTGGTCTCCGCAGTCAACCACGGACGTGAAGGCGATGTATCAGCGCCTCGCCGTCGTGAGTGGAAAATTGGATTGGCTTGGGCTGACGCACAATTCCAGCTACTCCCCAATGCTTCGCAGAATCGCGGGCTCCGATGACATCGCCGCGGTGCGGGCGCTGGCAGATGTCGTAGAACCAGTAAAAGGATATGCGCGCGGGAGTAGCAGTGCCGTCCCACCTACCAGCGCGATGCCCTTGAACCGGCTGATAGATGCCGCGCGGCCTGAGAGTGCAGTCGCACGACATTTTTCGGATCTCGTAAATACTCTGGTTGCAGAACAAACGGCTTCAGGACACGCCTCCGCCGAGACCAGCCAGCAGATACGTTCATTGCTTGTCTTGTGGCAGAACAATCAGGCAAACCTTGAGCCGCTGGAGGCGCAATCATTTTTGCTTAAAGAAATAGTTCCGGCCTCGGAGGCTCTAAGCGAGCTTGCTGAAATAGGAATTCAAGCCCTCGATTACCTCGACAAGGGCGAACGCGCCCCTGACGATTGGAAAACGCAGGAGCTTGCTCTCATACAACAAGCCTCACAACCGAGGGCCCAGGTGCTGATCATGGTCGCACCCGCGTTTCAGAAATTAGTAGAAGCCAGCGCGGGTGGAAACACAGATGTAAAGTAGATCCCGAAACGAGCTGAGCCGCCCGAATTAGGCTGCCCGTGGGCGCTTCACAAATCTTCGCGCACGTTCAATCCGCGAGGGTTGCCCTACAGGGACGCTCGCCGGCCAGGGCTCCTCGACACCCATCAAAGCGATGGCACCGCCCATTAGCGCCAGGTTCTTGGTGAAGTTCACCATTTCGTTCATTTTCTTTTCTGGATCCTCATGTGCCCAGAAGTCGTGCATAACCGGGGAAACTCCGGCCAGGAAACCGATCAGCGCGGCTGCGCCCACCTTCGGCTTGATGCCCAACAGGATGCTCGTGCCCCCGATGATCAATGCTGTGCCAGTTGCTTGTACTGCGAGGTTCGGCATCGGAACGTTCTTTGAGCCGGCATATTGGGAAAGCATTTTCCGGTGGGTGAAGTGATGAATCCCGGCCTGGAGGAAGTAACCTCCGAAAATCACACGGCCAAGCAAGAATGGAAGTTTCATGGAGTCCGCCTTCTGCAATTAATAGTGCGCGACGGTTCGATTCGCGGGACACGTGGAGCGTTGCCCATCATCCCCTTGCAGGGGCAAACGTCTTAACCTTGGGCCCTTTTTTTGACAAGAATGGTCATGTGTGGATGCTTTCCGCGCGAAAAGGCTTAAAACGTGTTGATTCCGCTGGGCCGCGATGAGAGACTGTTCAGAAGTGCCATGATGAAGACCGTTTGGTCCCTCGTTACCATAATCTCGACGTGTTTGTCCTTTCCCGGCAACCTGCTTGGGCAGGTCCCGATGAGGGGCTCGTCGCAGGGCGCCGCGCAGGCTGGCCAGCAAGTCAGGCTTGATAATGGTCTCGACACACCTGCGACCTATAGCGGTCAAGGGTCTAACCTCCTACTCACGGTGTTTGGCGAGAATAAGGCTCACCTCGACCGCCAGGCCGTGGTGAAGCTTACCAACGAAACTGACCATACCATCGCGTGGAAGACGACAGCAGATAATCGCGAAGCCGATTTTGACGGTTTGACGGTCGGACTGTATGAGATTGAGGTAAGCGCAGTCGGATATCTGACCACTCATCAGGAACTTAAAGTCGGCAGTATCATCAACACTTACCAAGTCGAATCAACTCTTAAGCGCGATCCTGCTGCGATCGAATTGAATGCCCCGATTTCTACGAAGATGCCGTCGAAGGCCCGCAAAGAAACTCAACGCGGTGTAACTGCGTTGAAGTCCAGCGACCTGAAAGAAGCTGAGAAGCATCTGGACGCGGCGCATAAGGCAGCTCCGGACAACTCAGATGTAGATTTTCTTCTGGGATATCTCTCGTACCTGAAGAAGGATCCGAAACAGGCAGAGATTTATTTGGGCCAGGCATCTACTCTCGACCCCCACAACGCTCAAGCGCTCTCTTTGTTGGGGCGGCTGCGTCTTGAGCGCGACGACTATGCTGCGGCAAAAGCCGTGCTTGAGCAGGCAGTTGCCGCCGATCCCGAATCCTGGATGGCGCATAATCTTTTGGCCGATACTTATCTCAAGCAGCATGAATTTGAGAAGGCGCGCGAGCAGGCCCAATTAGCAATTGATAAAGGCAAGGGCGGCGGCAACGCAGCTCAAATCGTGCTCGGAGAAGCGCTTGGCAATCTTGGCCAAGTCAAACAGGCGATTGCAGCCCTGAACACGTTTTTGCAATATGCGCAGGACAGTCCTGCCGTCCCGGAAGTACGCGCTTTGATAGCTCAATTGCAGCAGCGCGGTGGACCTCTGGCGGAACAGCCGGCAGCGAAGCCAACGGTGTCGGCTCCGCCGAATGCCAAGGTGGAATCTGACGATTTGTTGCTGGCGGCGACTGACACAGGTTTTTCCGCCAAGAGTTGGGAACCTCCCGGAATTGACGACGTCAAGCCATCCGTCGCCGCCGACGTTGCCTGTCCTTATCAAAAGGTGATTGACGGAACCGGAGCGTCGGTAAAGCAATTCGTGGACGACCTCAGCCGCTTCAACGCCATTGAGGATCTGTTGCACGAGAACCTCAATGAGCTGGGCACCGCAACTACCAAGGAAACTCGGGAATTCAACTACGTCGCAGCAATATCGGAACCGAAGCCGGGATATCTCACCGTGGATGAGTTCCGAACCGGACGCACCGATCTGGGCGACTTCCCGGGTCAGATTGCCACCCGTGGGCTGCCCGGATTGGCGCTCGTCTTCCATCCGGACATGCGTGACAACTTCGAAATAACCTGCGAGGGTTTAAGCCAATGGAACGGTAAAGCGACGTGGCTGCTTCATTTCCGGCAGCGCGACGATCGTCCCAACCGCATGCGGTCGTACAAAATTGGGGGCGAGGTTTATCCAATCAGCATGAAAGGGCGTGCCTGGGTTTCGGCGGACACCTATCAGATCGTGCGTATAGAATCCGAACTCGTCAAACCGATGCCAAAAATCCAGCTTCTCAGTGAGCACTATACGGTGGACTACGGGCCGGTGCTTTTCAAGACCAAGAATGTTGAACTTTGGCTGCCCAAAACTGCCGAGCTTTACTTCCACTTCCAAAAGCACCGCTACTTCCGGCGCCACACATTTCATGATTTCCTGCTTTTTTCAGTGGATTCCGATTCAAAAACCAGCGGACCAAAAGCCAGCACTAAGAAACCCGACACGGGCGTATTGCCCACTCCCTGATCGTGTTGGGATTTTGATCTCCGCAATCACAACACCAATGAGGGTGCCCCATTTCTCGCGTCTTTGCGAGAAGTGGGAGGCATGCCGCCGTGTTCACGCGCTCACCCATCCATCGGAATTGCGAAAAAAGTCCGAGAGGCACAAGCCTTTGTTGGGTATGATTCTTACGAAATCATTTCATGATCCCTCACCGCAATAAACGTCACCGGAATGCTCTCGGAATTTTCTAGCTAGTGTTGAAACGGGAGTCCTTAAAGGAAGGGAGCGCAAATCATATGCCGAAGGCGAAAGAGTTTACCGTGACAATCGCAGACAAACCTGGCGCTTTGGGGAAGTGCTTCCTTGCTCTGGCGGAGCGCGGAGTGAACCTCCTCGCGTTTCAATCCTATGTAGAGGGCGGCGAGAGCCTGGCCCGGTTCGTGGCCGATGATACTGCGACCGCCAACAAGGTGCTGGGCGGCCTGCGCATGATCTTTGAGGAAACCGATGTCGCGGTTGTGAGGCTGCCGCACCGTCCGGGCCAGTTGGGCCGCGCGGCCGCGCGACTGGGCGAGGAGCAGATCAACATTGACTACAGCTATTGCGGAATGGATCCCGGATCGAACTTAATATTGCTCGTCTTCGGCGTTGACAAGTTATCCAAAGCTGCAACTCTGCTCGACCAATTAGCCACCGAAAATGTGTAAATCGGGGTGGCCCAATTTTTCGCGTTTTTTGCGGAGGCCGATTACAGTTTGATCATTGATGCGGACGCAGCGGACACGCTAAGGATGGCTTGGATGGTCGCCATAGAACCTCCAGGTTGTTTTAAAGTCACTCGTAAGCTTCTGCCGTTCTAAGTCCGCGCGCAACATCTCAATCGGCATTTCATTTTCGTGCAGAATGGCATCGTGGAACTCACGATCCGTCATCTTCTTTGAATCAACCAGTTCTTTATGCAAAGCTCGAAACTGTAGTGCTCCCATCAGGTAGGCGCTCTGGTAGAGGGGGCCGACCGATCCATCAAACGAGCGTCGTACCTCGGCTGTCGAGTTATCGGGCTCGAAACCCACATCGTCTATCAGAAATTGCACGCACTGTTGCGGCGTCCACTTACCCAGGTGGAAGTTCATGGTAAAGATCACGCGCGCCGAACGATGCATGCGCCACACCAAAGCTCCTACCCGCTCTTCGGGAGTCCGCTCAAATCCTTTATCCCAGAAAAGCATCTCCCACCACAGCGCATTCCCCTCACTCCAGAAGGGAGTCGCAAATACGCGCCGGTATCGGTTGTAACGTTCCGACATATAACCCTGCAAAAAGTGGCCGGGTATCATTTCGTGGAATGCGGTCGCGTGCGCAAACGGGATGTTATTACCTCGCATGCTCATCTCACGCTGTTCAAAAGTCATTGTGTCGGTGGGATAGGACACGCTGATCTCGTCGCCGCCCGTAAAAAACGGATTCACCAGTTGGCGCTCGGGCGTCATCATGATCATGCGCCAGGTTTCATCCGCCAACGGCGGTACGGTAACCAGATTGTTCTTCTTGACGAAGTCGCTGCCTTCGACGACGAGTTTGCGAATGAGTTCCGGTTGCTCGCCCGGAGGCACGTGCATCTGCTTTACTTTTTCGACCGCAGCGTGCCAATCGTTGCCGAATCCCATTTCGTTGGATGCCTTCAGCATTTCGCGCATGCACCAGTCATACTCGGTCTGCGCGATGGCTATAAGTTCCTCCGGCGTGTACGGAATCATGTTGTCGGCCAGGGCATCCATCAGCGCCTCTCGTCCCACTGGATCACCGATGATTGTGGTCTTATCATCGGGCGCGATTCCAATAATTTTTTCTTTGAGGAAGGCTATGTAGCCGGTCAGCGCTTTGTCGGCGTCTTTGTAGGGTTGCGCCACCCACCATGTAAAAATTGGGTCGTAGCCGTTGTTCTGGTTAAACCAATCACGCAAATCATCAGTGAGCCTATGGGTTGCTAAAACCGCTCGATTCGCAATCACCGGATTGATTTTGGATTTATGCATCTGATGGTTGGGTTCGGCGGCATCTTTCTTTTGGCTTGCATCGGCAGACGACGGATGCGGATTTGGATCAAGCTGCTTTTGTAGTGCCGCGATCTGCTTGACCATTTCCGCGAGTGCGGCGGCATCCTTCTCAGCTTCGGGACGCGCCTTCAGCCGCTGGCGATCCAGCATATCTTCGATCGTGCCCGAAAATGGAAGCAGCGATTGCATCTCCTCAACCTGTTTCTTCTGTATCCCAAGGCGGTGCTGCTCCCTTGTAATAAGGTTTCTCAACAGGAGATAGTCCACTCTGTCGTCTTCGGAAAGTTGGTTGAAATCAAAAGATGAAAGCCCGGCCAACTCATCGTTGTAAAACTTTTCCAGTCGCGTCAAGTGCGTAGGCGAAATAGGGACTGGATAAGCACGGTAAAGACTGGCGCGGTCGGCCTGGAATTGCTCAATCAGCGGAGGCATCTTGCGCACGCTGAGCGCGCCCGGGGTTGAAGCCGCAAAGCTTGCCGAGCAGCTTCCCGCTATGAACAACCACCCAATGGCAGTATTACGTACTCGCCTTCCAGTCCACATTCTCGCTCTCCAATCAAGAAGTAGATGCGCGATCCAGATTTGCAAAGTGAAGTTATATAGCAATGGAAAATTGGGCATACAATATATTCTTGTTGCGCCGATGCCGCTCCATCCTTCCGATCGCCTGCAACGGCAATATCTTTTGGATAAGGGGTCGCCCGGCCCACTTTGTCACTTCAGTCGCAGAGGCTGGGCCAGCCAATTGCCGCCATGCATTTATTTCGCACTCACTTCGAAGGTTCCGGTGATTCCCTCGGCGGAGTTTGGGGCGATCCAGACGTCGTATGTTCCTGGAGGGACGACCCATTTCATGTCTGGATCGTAGGATCCCAAGTCATTTGCTTTTACGCTAAAGTCAACGGTCTTATGTTCGCCGGGAGCGAGCGTGAGCCGCTGGAATCCCTTTAGTTCGCGGACGGGGCGCGATGTGTTTGCCACACGATCATGAACATAAAGCTGGACGACTTCGGTTCCGGAGCGCGACCCTGTGTTCTCGATTTCTCCCGAGACATGAAGCGTGTCGGAAGGACTGATCGTCGAGGGTTCTACGTGCAAATTACTGTACTTGAAATTTGTGTAGGTCAGTCCATATCCGAATGGGAATAGTGGCTCTCTACTTTCGTCGAGATATCCAGTGTGCCAGCGAGTGGGAGAGTCGGGACGTCCCGTGCTCTTGTGGTTGTAATAAATCGGGATTTGTCCGATGGATCGAGGCCAACTGATCGGAAGCCGTGCGCTCGGCGAAGCGTCTCCAAACAATAAATCGGCGATAGCATTTCCTGCCTGCACTCCGGGAAACCACGCTTGCATGATTGCGGGCACATGATCGTTTGCCCAGGTGATGTGCAGCGGACGACCACTTTCGAGAACCAACACTACGGGCTTACCGGTCGTGACAATTGCTTCCAGTAGTTGCTGTTGCTGCCCTGGCAAGTCAAGACTAGCGCGTGAACTGGCTTCGCCTGTCATCTGCGCGAGTTCACCAAGTACCATGACTACTACGTCAGCTTTGTTCGCGGCCGCGATCGCATCTTGCATGTCTGCGGGGGCACCCTCGGTAGCGGCGCCTCCTGCTCCCATTGCGGTGGTGGGAGCGGGCGCGACGCCGTGATTCGTGTAAACCTTTTCCATGGATAAAATATCAGCGCCCTTTGCGTACAGAATGTTCGAGTTTGGAAGCCTCGCCTTGATTCCTTCGAGCGGCGTTACAGCATCGCTGGCTTTTCCGTTCCCTGCCCACGGTCCGAGTTGATCGGCTTTCGAATCCGCCAGCTGTCCGATCACCGCGATGGTCTTCACATTCAGATCCAGCGGCAAAAGATTGTTTTGATTTTTCAAGAGCACAATGGATTCCTGCGCCATCTTGCGTTCAACCTGTAGATTCGCGGACGACAGGATGTCGTCATGCGCCCGTCGCGGATCGGTGTACGGATTGGCAAATAGTCCCGCCTCAAATTTAACTCGCAGCACACGCCGCACAGCCTCGTCGAGAACGCTCATCGGCACCGCGCCGGATTTCACCAGGGCGGGCAGCTGAGTTCCATAGTCGCCCCCGGCCATATCCATGTCCACACCAGCCAAAATTGCTTTCCGGACCGCCTCGCTGCTGTCGCGTGCAATTCCGTGAGCGATGAGCTCGTGGACAGACGTGTAGTCGCTGACCACAAAACCATTAAACCCCCACTCGCCCTTTAGGATGTCGGTCAACGTGTGATGATTGGCAGTCGCCGGCACGCCATTCAGGTCATTAAAGGCGGACATGAGCGTGCCAGCTCCGGCTTCGACCGCAGCGTGAAATGGCGGCAGATAAACTTCGCGCAGCAACTCTTCAGAAATATCCACGGTGTTGTAGTCGCGTCCGCCTTCTACGGCTCCGTAGGCGACAAAGTGCTTCGCGCAGGCAATTACGCTCTGCGGATCGGCGATATTCGATCCCTGAAATCCACGCACTCTGGCCGCGGCGACCATGGATCCCAGATAGGGATCTTCGCCGGCGCCTTCGACGATGCGTCCCCATCGCGGGTCGCGGGCGATATCTAACATCGGTGCGAATACCCACTTGACGCCGTCGGCTGTCGCTTCCCTGGCGGCCACGCGCTCAGATTGCTGGATCAAGTCGAGATCAAAACTGCTGGCGGTGGCGATCGGTACCGGAAAGATAGTGCGGTAGCCGTGAATTACATCCAGACCAAAAAGTAGCGGAATTTTTAACCGCGATTTGTCTATCGCGAGGCGCTGCGCGGCA
>DASYGR010000190.1:0-13334 GCA_035999525.1 Terriglobales bacterium | reverse complement strand
TATAGAGCACACGGTCGCGAACCGCCTCTCGAAACGTATTCACGGCGATAGGAAAGATGCGATTCATGGATGAACCTCAGCGGCAGCCTTCACGGGCTGCAATTTGCTGACGTAGTACGCCTCCAGCGAACTTCTCACCGGGGTCAGGGAAATCAAGCGCAGATGAGCATTCCGTAAAGCGTCAAGCGCGGCATCCTGACATTCCTCGGAGACGATGGCGCGAACGGTATCTCCGGTGACATGGCATTCGGCGCCCAAACCTCTTAGTGCTGCGGGAATGATTTTTCCAGACCACACAATTTCGAGTTTGCCGCGAACGCCCGAAGTGAGGTCAGCAACAGCCCCGATGCCCTTCAGTTCGCCGTTATGAATAATGGCGACGCGATCACAGAGGGCCTCGGCATCAGGCAAAATGTGGGTCGAGAAAAAAACGGTTTTGCCTTCCTGCTTAAGTTGCTCCATTAGGTCGCGCACGTCTCGCCGGCCTAAGGGATCGAGACCGGACATCGGCTCGTCGAAGAAGAGAAGTTTGGGATCGTGGAGAATGGCTTGAGCGATTCCAACTCGCTGCAACATGCCTTTGGAAAATTTTCGCAATTGCAATCCGCCGACATCGGGCAACCCAACCCTTGCCAACACTTCGTCGGCTTTGCGCGAGCGTTCTTTCGCGGCTACACCGGAAAGTTGCGCGTAGTACTCGAGCAGTTCATACGCTGTAAGGTAGTCATAGAAATATGGCTGTTCGGGGAGAAAGCCAATCTGCGCCTTCATGCGCGGATCGTCAATCTCCAAGCCCAGAATTCGTGCCGTGCCTGAGGTGGGAAAAACAAGGCCCATTAATAATTTGAGAGTAGTGGTCTTGCCGGCGCCATTGGGGCCCAGGAATCCGAAGATTTCGCCCTCTTCGACGCTTAAGGTAAGCGGGCGTAATGCGTGCTTGGGCTTCTTTCGCCAAAAGCCTACGCTGTAGATTTTTTCCAGCTTTATTGTTTCTATTGCGGACATGGCAATGACATGTGAGTGAAATCAGTTTTTCTAAATTATAGGCAGATTGAGTCGAACGGGAAAGGTTGTGTTCTATTTACGGGATGACGAAAGTAAGTGGGGATTCTATTTTCTGATCTGCGAATTCAAAAACAAAATTATTGACCTAAAACTGCGACCGTGCTGTTGCAGGCCGCAATCGGACCGCTGGCCTGATACCGCACGACGCCATCTTCGAATGAACAAAAAGAGCGTACTCCCGTCTGATTCGGCTGCGTTGGGACATTCGAGATTGTAAAGGTCAGCATCGGCACACCCGCACCCGGTGTGTAAGTAAATGCGTAACCCTGCTTCACTCCGGAAGCCAAAACACCATCAATTACACAAGCATTCACGACCGTTGGCGGTGACGGACAGGTGGCAGCTGGGCCACCTGGACCGAGCTGGGCAAGCGTGGTGGAGTAACCGGTGAGTGGATATGTGGTAGCGTAGGCGGTTTCGCCGGTCGTGATAGTGCGAATTCCGCTGGCCGCCGCCGACTCATTTGAGGCGATGCGCGCCCGCAAGAGATTAGGAATCGCGATGGCGGCAATGATCAGGATGATTGCGACCACGATCAAGAGTTCGATCAGTGAAAAACCCCGTTGTCTCCGCATTTCTGATTCCTTTCTCAGTCGTCTCCGAAGCTTTCACTCTATTCTGTTGCAACCGAGACTCCATCGGACTCAGATCTCTCATCGCTGGTGCGAAAAAATGGGTAATCTTAGGTAATCAGACCGGTAATCAGACCAATAATCAGACCACAAAAAAGGGAGCTCGGCTTTCCGATGCTCCCTTAAAGCAGTCGTACCAGGTCTTTGGCGCTTACTGTCCGAGAACAAGATTTGTGCCGGTACAAGTAGCCAAACCGCCACCGTTAGCCTTGTAACGGACGACTGCATCTTCAAACGAGCAGAAGGACCGCACGCCGGTCTGATTCAACTGCGTGGGGTTGGCCATCACCTGATACCCCACCGACGGAACCGAAGCGTTAGCTACGAAGCTATAGGTGTAGCCCTGCTTAACACCCGAAGCCAGGACGCCATCAATGACGCAAGCCGTCGCGCTGGTAGGCGGCGCAGGACAGGCCGCGGCTGGGCCGCCCGGCCCAAGAGACAGCAAATTAGGCGAATAGCCGACGGTCGGATAGGTGGAGTTATAAGAAACTTCACCAGTATTGATGGTACGAATGCCGCTGGCTGCGGCCGACTCGTTGGCAGCGATGCGCGCTCTCAGTAAGTTTGGAATGGCAATCGCGGCGATGATCAGGATGATCGCGACCACGATCAAAAGTTCTATAAGTGAGAAACCCTTTTGTTTCCGCATTTTCTAATTCCTTCCTAATGCTTTCCGCTACCCTAATTAATTCTTGCAACTAACATTTCATCAGAATCAGAAGGCATACCGTGATCGAAGAATAACAGGTTAATATCGGCACAAAAATCCGCTACATGATTGACGAGTGAAAATCTTGGTCGGCCTATCGAATCTACTTATCTTAATCGGAGCGAAAAAGAAGGGCATCGGCTTTCCGATGCCCCTAAGTTAGAGGTATTTAGGTTTTCGGCGCTTACTGTCCGAGAACGAGGTTGGTACCTGTGCAAGTAGCCAAACCACCACCACTTGGCAGATAACGGACAACTGCGTCTTCGAAAGAGCAGAATGATCGCACGCCGGTCTGATTCAACTGCGTGGGGTTGGCCATCACCTGATAACCAACCGACGGAACCGAAGCGTTAGCTACAAAGCTATAGGTGTAGCCCTGCTTAACACCCGAAGCCAGGACGCCATCAATTACGCAAGCGGTAGCTTGTGTGGGCGGTGCTGGGCAGGCTGCGGCTGCGCCGCCCGGCCCAAGGGTCACTAAACTGGGCGAATAACCGACCGTGGGATAGGTGGAGTTATAAGAAACTTCACCGGTGTTGATGGTACGGATGCCGCTCGCGGCCGCCGACTCGTTGGCTGCAATACGCGCTCTTAGTAAGTTTGGAATGGCAATCGCGGCGATGATCAGGATGATCGCAACCACGATCAAGAGTTCGATAAGTGAAAAACCTTTTTGTTTCCGCATTATGTTTCCCCTCTTCCCAGTTATTTAGATGTGTTGGTCTTGTTGACCCAGTTGTTGCTTATCTTCGCACCCCGACCACCATTCCAACGGTTACCGAAGGAGCGCAGCCAAAGCGGGGAAGTCCCTTATTTCTGAATAGCTTCTGTCTTTTCTGTATTTGTTCCCGCATGAAGGTGGCAGCCGATTTCAGTCCGCCTGTGTCATATTTTGTCGGAAGGCTGACAACTTGTGTCAGTTTAAGACACGGCCTGAGACAGCCCCAAAATGGCACCCCCTTCGCTAGAATGAACGTCAATAGAGGGGATGTCTTGCGGCAAAATCTGGGATGTCTCTCTTTTCAGGCGTCACGCTTATGGGTCACGCGGCTTTTACTATCATGCAGGTGACGTCATCGTGCTGTGGAGTGTCCCCGACAAATGTGTCCAAGTCGCTCATTATTCGGGTGAGCATTTCGGCCGGAGTTGCCGAGGTCCCCGAATGGAGCACGCTCAGAAGCCGTTGCTGACCATATTCTTCCCCTGTGGCATTCATGGCTTCAACCAGGCCATCGGTAAAGATCACGAGCCAGTCGCCGGGCTGAAGGACAACTTCTCCTGACTCATAATGCGCATCCGCCTTGATTCCCAGAGGCAGACCTCCGTTTGACAGGTATTCGAGGACCTGGGAAGAACTGCGCAAAAGAATGGGAGCATTATGTCCGGCGTTGATGTAGGTCAAGCTCCGCGAGGCGGGAGTAAACTCGCCCAGGAAGGCGGTAGTGAAGCGCAATCCATTCTGACTGTTGGAGCAGGCGTAGCGATTCATGCCTTCCACGAGCTCAGTGAGAGAACAAGACGTCGCGGACAGCGTTTTGAGACTGGCCTGAAATGTCGCCATGAGCAGCGCGGCGGGAATGCTCTTGCCCGCTACGTCAGAGACAGTTAACAGGAACCTGGCTTCGCTCGACGGTTCGACCGGACGCGGGAAGACGTCATAGAAATCTCCGGCGACGGTATTCGCGGGGCGGGTGGCGAATGCAATCGCAAGATTTGGAACCACTGGCGGCGTTGCGGGCAACAACCAGCTTTGAATGTCGCGCGCGATTTCCAGATCACGCTTCATCACCACGCGATCGGCGGTCTCAAGCATCAGCAAGATGAATAAGAGCGCGCCGCCACAAAAATGGAAATCGAATTCCTCGACTTCAACCTCACCTGCTTTGCCGTGATAGCTGAAGCCGCCGGCTGGGAAAATTAAGAGCACGATGCCCAGCAACAGCAAAACACGGCGCGCCGGAGTCAATTTTTCGAGGAGTGCCCAGGCAAATTCCTGCGCGGTGTGAAAAAAGTTATGTCGCCTGGTTTCGCGGGGCGCCTGGGCGTTGAAGTCCCGTTGATAGAGCCGGTAACTACTTCGAGCATCGGCGTGGAACTGCTTCCAGAGTTGGCCGATTTCGAGTCCCTCGGTTACGCGCTGCCAAAATCTCTCCAGTTCGATCCATATGCCCGGCCGGGGCTGGAGCGGCGGGCGATTGGGTTGTGTGGTGGATGCCATCGGGCGGAGCAGCGATTATACCGTGCGGAGCGGCGACCAGGAGCAGGTCCCTCGACTGCGGAGACCGTTCGCAAGCGAACGATCTCCTGCGCTCGGGATGACAGATTGAATTTGGCAATCTAGAACAGGGTCAGTTGAACGCTTGAATTACTGCAACGAGCCGGAGCGGCGCTGCTCCGATTGCCACGATTACGAATCCCATATTTTTTCCTCAGTTGTGCCATCAGTTCCGACAGCCGTTTGCGGTACGCGGGTGAGAGGAAGGCTTTTTCCGCGAACCGTTGGCGGTAACTTTCCACCAGAGCGGGGAACTCCTTATCTAGAAATGGCATGAATACTGCGGCGGAGCAGGGTTTTAAGAACAGGGAATTGGCGTAGATATATTTGCCTCCGGCTTCAGCTGTGGCGCGAACTAAAGCGTCCAAGTCGCAAGGCGAGTCTGTGATTCCGGGAAGTACCGGCGCGCAGATAACGCCGGCTTCGATTCCGGCCTGGTTCAGCTTGTGCATTGCATCCATGCGAAGGTCTGGCCTTGGCGCGCGGGGTTCCAACATGCGGGCGAGATCGGTGTTCAGCGTGGTTATGGTTACGTTTACGATGATGCGATTTTTCTTTGCCACTTCCCGTAGAACATCTATATCTCGTAAAACGAGATTTGATTTGGTGACGATTCCGATGTCGAGATCGGAATGAAGCGAAATTTCTTCGAGGATGGCGCGTGTGACTTCGAAGCGGCGCTCGGCGGGTTGGTAAGGATCCGTCGCGGTGCCGATGGCGATGTCCTCGCCTAGTTTTACTTTTTTTAATTCCTGGCGCAGCAAATTCGCGGTGTGCTGCTTGACGTAGATTTTTCGTTCGAAATCCACGCCATCGCGCATTTCCATAAATTCGTGGGTGTAACGGGCATAGCAGTATTTGCAGGCAAATTCGCAGCCCCGGTAAGGATTGATGGTCCATGCGAAAGGCATTCTGGTGCCGGAGCAGCGATTCAGTAATGAGCGAGTGGGAAGAGTGAAGTATTCGACGTCATGGCCTTGACGAAGGGATTCGCCTTGGGTTGCAAGGCGGGCGATGCCGACGAGGCGGGCTGGTGCATCCAGAAGAAGAAGTGAAGCCATAACGATGTTCGCTTTTTATTCGCTTCTGTAGAATATTATAGTACGGCGGGAAGGTCAACTTAGTTTGTCGAGGGTCTAGTGGGCTGGGGTACTGCGGCGGTCGGTCCGTAGAGGAAATGCATAGGTCCTTCGTTGGGATTCGGTCGGGGCGACCGAATCCGCAGCCTCAGGATGACAACGGATATTGAGACACTACTGTGAGGTCTTGGCCTCGGTGGCGGGTTTCTCGAACAAGCGTGAATCTATTTTAGGATTGATCTCTATTTTGTTGAGCTGCGCCGCGCTCGAATCCTGACCGTTTTGCTTATTTTTACGGAGGTAGGGAAGGGTTAGGCCGTCCACGGTCTTCCAGTCTTCGAAACTGGTTTCATCATGCGAGGGTCCGGCGGGGCCGGTGGACTCGTAAGTTTCACGCAAGAGGCGTCCGGTTTGAGGATCAACGAACCACCGGATACTGACTCCATCGCCACTAATATCAAGCACTGCCTCGCCGGATTTCTCCGACTGTGCGGCCGAAAATATGAACGCTGGATCGTTCAGATGTTGTCCGATGAAAACAAGATCACGATGGATTTGCTGCATGGTTTCGGCTTTTTGCGAAGCCGGCATATCGCGCACGCCCATGCCTTCGGCGGACATGAATCCCGTGTCGGGCGTCACAACAATTGTCATGGTCCCTTGCGGCGCCTGTACTTCGGCGCGCATGTGATCGGGAAAGACAATTGTGCTTTGAACGGTAAGAGCCATATCTCCCTGAGGAGTTTTTCTTGTCAGGGTTAAATCGGATCGAAGCGATTTGACGGATTTAAGTTTGGTTAACCCACCCATCGCATCTACGACTTTTGCGGCCAGGGTTTTGCCTTCGGGATTGGAGGCCGATGGCTTCTCGGCCGGTTCCTCGGATTTCGCTCCTGGCGGAGGCGGGATAGTGATATCCACGTTGGTAACGGGTCCGAGAGACGATAAAGGTTTGTCGAATTCGGATGTGTTGCCCACGACCAGCACCTTGAGTTGATCTTTGTGCAAATATTTGGGAATGATGCGAGCCACGTCGGCCGCTGTAACTTTTTCTATTCCGGCGCGAAAACGCTCGAGGAAATCCTGCGGGTATCCGTAAAACTCGTACCCCATGCGCTCGCGCAAAACTTTGTCCGGTGAATCGAAGTTGAAAACGAACGAATTCAAAATCGAATCTTTGGCGCGCTGTACTTCTTCCGGAGAGATGGGATTGGTTTGCAGCTCGTCTATCTGCCCATAAAGTGCGCGGATAGATTCAATGGTGGTCGCGCTCTTGGTGCCCATTGCGAGCCGCAGAATTCCAGGATGATCGTATCGGGCGCTGATACCTCCGCCGACCGAATAGGCGAGGCCCTGCTCGGTGCGAATGCTCTTGAAGAGGCGGGAAGCGAAGCCGCCACCGAAAGCCTCATTGAAAACGTTAATCGCGTAATAGTCCGGATTGTCGCGCGTAACACCGAGTTCGACCATCTCAATGGTGCTTTGATTCACGTCCTCTTTCGAGACGAGGTAGTAGCCCGGCTTTTCAGGATGGAATTCGATTTCCGGCTTCTGCTCTTCGGTTCCTTTCGGCCAGTCTCCGAAAGCCGCGCGCAGCTTGGCTTCCATGGCGGCGGAATCGAAGTCTCCGACGACGCCTAAAATGATGTTATTCGGCTGTACGTGCTGCTGGTACCAACTTACTAAATCTTCTCTGGTTACCGCAGCGACGCTGGCGTATTCCGGATTCCTCGCGTAAGGATTATCGTCGCCATAGGCGAGCTTGGCGGCTTCGCGGCCTGCAATGTCGCCGACATCGTCGTTGCGGCGCGAGATGGCGTCGAACAGTTCGCCTTTAGCAAGATCAATTTTGTCCTGCCGAAATTCAGGATTGCGCAGCAGGTCATCGAATGCTTTGAAAACATCGTCAAAATCACCTTTCAAGCACGACAACGAAATGATCGAGGAATCAATCTCCGGGCCGGTTTCTACCTTTGCGGCACGAACTTCGAGGTAGTCGTCCATCTGGTCGCCGGTCTGCGACTTGGTTCCACCGGTTCGCCAGACTTCGCCGTAGATATCCATCAAGCCGGTTTTGTCAGCTGGTACGGAACGGGAACCGCCGCGAATGCGGGCCACGCCGTCAATCAGTGGCAGTTCGTGATCTTCCTGAAGAAAGATCACCATGCCATTGGGCAGCTCGATGCGTTTCGGTTCGGCAGGGTGAAAAGCTGGGAGCGTGGGGATTTTGATCTTCTGCCAATCGGTGGCTTGTGCGGAAGACTGTGGAGCGGCGACGAGTGCAGCTAAGACGCAAGCGAGAACCATCAGTAAGCGCGTCTTCATTGCGCACCTCCTTTATCTGCGGCTGGCGCAGATGGCGGAGCGGTTTCAATCATTCCGACGGTGCGATTGCCCTCCACGAAAATTTGATTGGCGACACGCCGGATGTCCGCTTTGCTCACATTACTGATCTGGTCAACCCAGTGAAACAGCTCACGCCAGTCTCCGAAGCGCGCCTGGTATGTTGCGAGTTGCGAGGCTAATCCTTCGTTGCTATCAAGCCCGCGAATCACGCCAGCTTTGGCTCGTGTGCGAATCATTTTCAGCTCGTCGTCGCTGATATCTTCGTTCTTCAGCCGTTCGAGTTCGGCGTGAATAGCCGGCCCCATCTCCTCCGGTTTGTGGCCGGGCAACGGTACCGCATAAAAAGCAAACAGATGCGGATATTTCACGCCAGGATAATCAGTGAAACCCTCCGAATCGGATGCGATCTTCTTATCGCGCACCAGAGAGCGATAGAGTCGCGAGGTGCGCCCGTCAGACATTAGATCAGCGATCGCGTCGAAGACTACATCGTCGGGACTGTGATAATCGGGCCGATGATAGCCCTCAAGATAAATGGGCTGCGATTTTTCATGCAGGATCACACGCCGCTCGGCATTCTGCGGAGGCTCGGTGGTAATGCGCTCGTCTGGTTTTGGATGAGAGGGAATTCGTCCGAAGTATTTTTCGATGATGGGCATTGCCTCGGAAGCTTTTAAATCGCCGACCACGGCGACCGTCATGTTGGAAGGGATGTAATACTCGTGGAAAAATTGCAATGCGTCGGTGGCGGAAAAAGTGTTCAGGTCTGACATCCAGCCGACCGTCGGGCGGTGGTATTCGCTCGCCTGAAAGGCGGCCGTGGTGAATTGTTCAAGCAGGCGGCCAAACGGCTCGCTATCCACACGCATGCGACGCTCTTCAATGACTACATTGCGCTCCTTGTAAAATTCGCGCATCACCGGATGCAGAAAGCGCTCTGACTCGAGATAAGCCCACAGTTCAAGCCGGTTCTCCGGAAACGAATAGTGATAGCCGGTCTCGTCATCGGCGGTGAAAGCATTCAGGTCCTCCCCGCCATTGTTCTCGACGATTTGACCGAACTGGTTGACAACGACGTATTGGTTCGCATCTTTAATGGCGTCTTGCCAGGCCTTTTCGAGGGCTTTGACCTTGGCATCATCGTGACCGATGGTTTTGTCGCGCTCGGCAATGTAGGCGACATAGGCAGTTTCAACCTTGGCCAGGGCCACTTTCTCAGCGGGATAATTTTTGGTGCCGATTTTGTCCGTCCCCTTGAATGCGATGTGTTCGAACATATGCGCCAATCCAGTCGAGCCTTGGGGATCTTGCGCGGAGCCCGCGTCTACCAGCGTAAAGAATGAAAATACCGGCGCTTCAGGGCGCTCGCAAATAATGACGGTCAGGCCGTTTGGCAGAGTCTTGACGGTGACTCGCTTCTCGAACGAGGCGAGGTCCTGGGCGGAGGCCAAGGTCGCGAAACCGATCAACAAGAGCAGGAGAAAATTGGCGGCATAGCTATGAATACGAGATGTCATTGAACCTCCACGGCATTGACGGCTAAGGCTAAGAAGAGAGTGGAATGTCTGAAATTACTTGTCCTAAGGGGAGGTTGTCAAACCAGCGGGGGATGTCAATACTTCCAGATATTGCCTTTTGGACTGACTTCGCCGGTGGGCCTGACAGATGAGACTATTATTCTAGATTCCTCAAATCTGCATCCAACGACGAGATTTAAGATAGAACCGGCATGGGCAATTCACAAACAATCGAAGTCGAAGGCAAAACGCTAACCCTCACGAATTTAGATAAGGTCCTTTATCCGGCGACCGGATTTACTAAAGGGCAGGTCATTGATTACTACGCCCGCATCGCGCCGGTGTTGGTACCTCAACTGGCCGGGCGGCCGCTGACGTTAAAGCGCTATCCCGGCGGGGTGGATAAGGAATTCTTCTTCGAGAAGAATGCCACGAAGCATCGCCCCGATTGGGTGAAGACGGCGCCGATTTGGAGTGGGGGCAATCAGCGCAACGTCAATTATATTTTGGCGAATAATCTGCCTACGCTGATCTGGGTGGCAAATCTGGCGGCTATTGAATTGCATCCTTCGCTGTCATTGGCGAGCAAAATTACTTGTCCGCGAATGATGGTTTTTGATCTTGATCCGGGGCCTCCCGCGAATATTGTGCAATGCTGCCAGGTGGGTTTCTGGTTGCGCGAAATCTTTGAACATTTTGGACTGCAAAGTTTTCCGAAAACGTCGGGGTCGAAGGGATTGCAAATATACGTCCCGCTGCACACGCCTACGAGCTATGACGTGACGAAACCGTTCGCGCACGCGCTAGCCCGCTTATTGGAGACGGACCACAAAGACCTGGTCGTGTCCGATATGAAGAAACAATTGCGCGTGGGGAAAGTGCTGGTGGATTGGAGCCAGAATGATGAGCATAAGACGACGGTGAGCGTTTATTCGCTGCGGGCGAGAGAGCGTCCCACGGTTTCTACGCCGGTGAAATGGGAAGAAGTCGAACAGGCTTTCAAGAAGAAGGATGCCAAGTTGCTAGTCTTCGAAGCCGATCAGGTTATCAAGCGCGTCGAGAAGATGGGAGATCTTTTTGAGCCTGTGCTTACGCTAAAACAGAAATTGCCGAAGCTGCCCGGCATCGAAGAGGCGCAACCAGAAGCGATTTCGACGGGGATAGATCTTGCGGCGCAGGCGGAGGAAGTGCGAAGCCCAAGGCGACGAACCGCACGGAAGCGCGCAGCGGCGAAGAAAAAAGCTCGGAAAGTATAATTGGGCCACCCTTCCCAACCGCAGGTTCGGGCTGAGACAGGAATGGGCCGTTACCATGGCGCAACTTTACGTGGGTACTTCGGGATGGGCGTATCCCAGTTGGAAGCCGGATTTTTATCCAGCCAAACTGCCGCAGAAGAATTTTCTTCAGTACTATGCCAGCCAACTGAATACTGTCGAAGTGAATTTTACTTTTCGTCAATTATTGAAGGAAACGACTGCCCAGAAGTGGATTGCCGAAAGCCCTGAGGGATTCCGCTTTGGCATTAAAGCTCATCAGGTCATCACGCACATAAAGCGGCTTAAGAAAACTGAAGATTTTGTTCCACGCTTCTTGAGTACGATCGAACCGCTGGCCCGAGCCGGTAAACTCGGGCCACTTCTATTTCAACTCCCGCCTAACATGAAGGCCGATATTGAAGTGCTGAGAGAATTTCTCGTCGCTTTGCCGCGCACACTTCCGTCGGTGTTTGAGTTTCGTCATGAATCCTGGTTCACGGATGAGACTTTTAATCTGCTCAAGGCGCATAACCGCGCGCTATGTGTTGCCGAAACCGAAGAGAGAGTCACGCCGGACGTGATCACAGCGGACTTCTGTTATTACCGTTATCGAAAGCCTGAATACACTTCGGAAGAACGTGGCTCGATGGTGAATCGGGTCCGCGAGCATTTGCGGGACGGGCGAGATGTATTCGCATATTTCAAGCATGAAGAAACGCCACAGGGAGCGTTGTATGCGCTTGAAGTGTTCAATGAAGTGCGAGGCGGACATTAAGGTAGCTGACGCGTGCTTACGAGACAGCAGATTCCTCACCGGCTGAAGCCGGTTCGGAATGACAATTTTGAGAGAGTTAAGTTCGAAAAGGCAATTTTGAGAGAGTAGCGGCGGCCGAGCTTTGCTCGGCTGGACAGCCGAGGGCGGCTGTCCCTACGCAGCTCGCTCAGCTGTCCCTACGCACGCATCCTATTCGGCACTTTTAGCTACGTCCGATAATGAGCATACTTATTTGGAATGCCGCTGCGAGCTGATTCTCGTATTCTTTCCGATTTTCTTGATTATCTGAAAGTTGAAAAGGGACTTCGGCCACTCACCATTGCGGCCTATGACACCGACCTGGGCCAATTCGCTGGCTTTCTGGAATCCAGAAAACGCAGTTTGGCAAGGGCGGCACGCGACGACGTGCGAAATTTCATCCAGCAATTATTTGCGAACGGTGTGGACGGACGCTCGGTGGGACGCAAACTTTCGGCGCTTCGCCACTTTTATCGTTATCTGCTTCTTGACAAGATCGTCCACGCCGACCCTACCCTGAATATTGATTCGCCGAAGCAATGGAAGGTGCTGCCCAAAGCACTTGCGCGCGATGAGATGGAGATCATGCTCAGGGCTTCGTCGGAAGCACCGGCGGGAAGGGAAGCAGCGGCCATCGCGGTGCGAGACCGCGCGATGCTGGAAGTTTTCTACGCGGGTGCGCTTCGCGTTTCTGAGATCGTCGGAATAAAGCTTGAGGACCTGAAGCTGGACGCGGGGTACATTCTGGTGCGCGGCAAAGGGGACAAAGAGCGGATTGTGCCTCTTGGGAAATCGGCGCAGGATGCCCTGACCGAGTACATCGCAGAATCGCGGATGATTTTGGCGGGATGCGGAAATCCTCCGTCGCTGTTCCTGGGGCGTCGGGCACGCAAGCTGACACGCCAACGAGTCTGGCAAATCGTGCGGCGGGCTTCAACAAATATCGGACGCAACGCGAGTCCGCACATGCTTCGTCACAGTTGCGCGACTCACATGGTGGAGAATGGCGCGGACTTAAGAACAGTGCAGACGATTCTGGGACACGCCGATATTTCGACGACGCAGGTTTACACGCATCTGGCTCTGGACCGGCTGAAGACTGTTTATCAGAATCACCATCCGCGAGCGAAGGCGAGAGCGAAAGAAAGAGCTAAGGCGGGATGAAATCCTTGGCAGCAAAGAATGGACGAAGTGAAGTTCAAAAAGCCGTAGACCGTTTCCTGCGAACGTTGGGGCAAAGGAATGCGTCGGCGCACACGCTGAAGGCATACGCTTCGGATCTCGATAAATTTGCTGAACACGTTGGACCATGTTCCTGGCGCGAAATCGACCACTTGACCATCCGAGGATTTCTGTCTCACTTGTATGATCAGGGGCTTGATAAAACGTCGGTGGCGCGGGCATTGGCGGCGGTGCGTTCGCTCTATCACTGGTTAGCGCAGGAAGGCATAGTGGAGCAGAATCCGGCGGCATTGGTGTCCACGCCGCGGCTTCCTAAGAAACTTCCGCGGGTGCCTACGGTCGAGGAAATGAACTCTGTGCTCGATGGAGAGATGCCCGAGGTCGCGGCGTTCGCGGAGCGAGATCGCTTGATGTTCGAATTGCTCTATGGCTGCGGAATTCGCAATTCGGAGATGGTGGGCATTCAGGTTCACGACA
>DASYGR010000156.1:0-7958 GCA_035999525.1 Terriglobales bacterium | reverse complement strand
GCTCTATGTTAAGTCTTCGGCTGTAGACACCGACTTCACAGCCAAGCTTGTAGACGTTGGTCCGGATGGATTCGCGCAAAATCTGACTGAGGGAATTCTTCGCGCACGATATCGCGATTCCCAGGAGAAGCCGACCCTGATGGTTCCCGGACAGGTTTATAAATTGACGATTGATCTATGGGCCACCAGCAATGTCTTCCGCCAGGGACATTCGTTGCGACTGGAGATTTCCAGCAGTAATTTCCCGCGATTCGACCGGAATCTCAATACCGTCGAGGATCCTGAGGCAGGCAGTAAATATATCTCGGCGACCAACACGATCTATCACGATCGCAACCATCCTTCCGCGTTGATTGTGCCAATGGTCCCGGCACAGTGAACTGCCGAACTTCGCGCGACTGGGCGCGCGGCAGGGCACCTGCTTCTTTCTCGTTCATGCGCTACTCTCTTTCTTGTGGCAGACCGGGTCCTAGGCGATTACCTCGACAACTTCCGGGCTCTGGGCAGAGAGTGCGCGTACGTACAGCGGCTTGGGTATCGAACCGTCAGATGGAGCTACCGCGATGTCGCCAATACCGCAGTCCAATTTGCGCGCGAGCTTCGATCCCGGGGAATTGACAAGGGCGACCGTGTCCTTATCTGGGGGCCGAACTCCGCCGAATGGGTCGCCGCATTCTACGGCTGCGCACTGACCGGAGTCGTTGCAGTTCCGATTGACGACATCTCTACACCTGATTTCGCGGCGGCGGTATTCAAGAATGTTACCGCGAAGTTATTGCTCTGCTCCCGCGAGCACGCTGCATTGAAGGTCGGGAGCATTTCGCTTCTGCTGGATGATTTTCGAGACACACTTTCCCGACATCCAGCCGACCGATATCAACCGACTGAGGTCGGCGTTAATGATCCTCTCGAAATCATCTTCACTTCCGGCACCACTGCAGAACCTAAGGGCGTAGTCATCACTCACGGCAACGTTTTGGCCAACATCGCGCCACTCGAGGCTGAAATCCGGAAATATTTGAAGTATGAACGCATTGTCCATCCGATTCGCTTCCTCAATCTGCTGCCGCTGAGCCATGTCTTCGGACAATTTCTGGGAATATTTCTTCCGCAGTTAATGGGCGGTACGGTGGTTTTTCAGGACACGCTGAAACCGTCGGAAGTTTTTGAAACGATCCGGCGCGAGCGCGTGTCAGTGCTGGTTGCCGTGCCGCGGATTTTGCAATCCCTGAAGGAAAAAATCGAGCGCGATCTCGGCAATGATCGGGCTTCGCAGAAATTCCAAATGCGATTTCAAAGCGCAAAGGACAAGCACTTCCTGCGGCGTTGGTGGATTTTTCGGCAGATCCGTAAGCAGTTCGGATGGAAGTTTTGGGCCTTCATCTGCGGCGGCGCTACTCTCGACGCCGAAACCGAGACCTTCTGGCATCGGCTCGGATATGCCGTGATCCAGGGCTACGGCCTTACCGAAACTACCTCGCTGATCAGCCTTAACCACCCGTTCCGTCCAAGCGAAGGGTCTATCGGAAGAGTGATGGCTGGGCGCGAGGTCAAGCTCGCATCCGATGGAGAGATTATGGTGCGCGGCGGCGGCGTGGCTGCAAATTATTGGGAGGGGGAAAAACTACGGCCACTCACCGCCGAACAAGGATGGTACCGAACAGGCGACATAGGGGAATTCGATGCAAACGGAAATCTCCATTTCAAGGGACGGAGCAAAGATGTGATCGTCACCCCGGCGGGGATGAAAGTTTATCCGGATGATCTTGAAGCGGCGCTCCGGTCTCAACCAGAAGTCAAAGATTGCGCCGTGATCGCATTGCCGCTCGAAGGGAACGCCGAACCGTGTGCGGTTCTCATCCTGAGGGATAGAAACAACAATGCCGGGGAGATTGTGAACCGTGCGAATCAGTCATTGGCCGAATATCAACGGATGCGGTGGTATGTTTGGCCGGATGAGGATTTTCCGCGTACAGCGAGCCAGAAACCGCGCAGGAATTTGATTCGGGAATTTGTGCTTGCCCATCGCCTTGAGAATGCTAAAAGTTCGTCGAGCCCGCTCTCGGAGTTGATCGAGCGAGTCAGCGGAAGATCACCCAAGCTATCGTCGAACACCAATCTCGACGCCGACCTCGGTCTGAGTTCGCTCGACCGAGTTGCTCTGACGAGCGCTCTCGAAGACCGGTATCAGCTGGACTTGGGGGACGCCGCTCTGGCATCGGTAAAGACAATTGGCGATGTAGAGCGAATGCTACAAGGGAAACCTGCCCCGCGTATCCAATATCATTTCCCCGACTGGGTGCAACGGTGGCCGGTCACATGGATTCGCTTTTTGGCGCAGTATCTTCTCTTGCGGCCCTCGGTTTTTCTGATGGCGCGCCCGCGAATCATCGGCGACGAAAAGTTGGCTGGCGTGCGTGGTCCCGTGCTCGTCATTTGCAATCACATCACAGATGTTGACTTGGGATTTGTCCTCGCAGCGCTGCCCGCGCATTTGGGAAACCGACTCGCCATCGCAACCGCCGGAGAAGAATTGGAAGCATTGCGTACTCCTCCGTCCGGCCGCGGCGCCTTGGCCCGAATTTATGATCGCCTCAAATGGTTCCTGGCTGTTTCGCTGCTGGACCTGTTCCCCTTGCCCCGCCAAGCTGGATTTCGGGAAAGCTTTTCGTATGCTGGAGAATCCGCCGATCGCGGATATAGCATTTTGGTCTTTCCCGAGGGTGGGCACACGGTGGACGGCAACCTTAGGCCATTCCGCGCCGGGATCGGGTTACTGGCCAATAATCTTAAAATTCCAGTTGTTCCAATGCGCATTCATGGACTATTTGAGATCAAGCAATCGGGGAAGAAATTCGCAACCCCGGGCCGCATTCAGGTTCACGTCGGCGCGCCTGTTACGTATCGAGATGAAAATCCCGAGCAGAGTGCGGAGGAGTTGCAAAGGATCATGGAGCAGCTTTAACAGCAATAGAGCCAAATATCACAGTTTCAACAACATTCGCACAAGAAAAGGGTCATAATCGAGGGTTCTTCCGGCCGAATATACAGTAACCACGGTATGGACGGCCCTCATTCCGGCGATAAACGCCAACACTAGTGCCGGATCATATAATTCTGATGTTGAAACCAGTAAACGAAAGACAACCCTTCCCAGTAACCTTGACGACAACTCCACTCTCTGTATATGTTCGACTCTGTCAAGGTGACGAATGCAAAAGCACCACAAATCAAAACTAATTGAAAATGTCCTGATTCTCGCATTACTTGGCATCCTGGCAGGAGTGGCGGGAGGCTTCGCAATCGGTGTCATCTCGCAGCGGTCCAGTTCCTCATCTTCATCATCTTCTTCCAGTCACTAGTCCGGCATCCGTCGGTACCTGTACTCCCGGCAAACCGCGTCTTACTAGCGTAATCTTCGCCGCGTCCTAAGCGCTATACACTAGTGGCAATATGGATGAGTCCCGCAAACAGGTTGCAATTGCCGCAGGGGCGGGCGCACTGCTGCTGCTCATCTTCTTTGGATATTTGCTTCACCTGAATGGGCAAGGGCCTGTTCTCTCGCGCTCGGAAGAGCGAGACCCGCTGTCGGGAGTTCCAAACTCCGTTTCCCTCAATCCATTGCGAGACCGCACGTCAGAGCATGTCGCCGCGAAGTATCTGCGGACGATGCGCGATGGCAATTGCCAGTCCCAATTAGCGAATATGGAAAAGGATTACCGAAGAAAATATGCAAACTTCATCTGCCAGTCGGAGACCGAGCACCCATTGGTTTCATGGACGCTCGTGGATTGGGAAGACCAGCCTCCTCTACGCATATTGCAATATCGCGGCAAGCGGTTTAGCGATTCATCCCGCAAAGGCACGTACGAAGAGCTGCTTTCGGTAACTATGGATAAAAGCGGTGGCGATTGGGTGGTTACAAAATACGACGCCATGTACTGAATCCGGTCTCACGGCACCACGCTAGAGCTTCTCTTAGAAGCCTGTGGCCGTGTTCCTCTTAGCAGCAGGAAGGTTACGATCTGAGCTGTCAGCGCGGCGGCGCTGTCAAGAATCGCGTCGCGAACGGTTCCTGTGCGTGAGGGAATGAACGTCTGATGCCACTCGTCTAAACTTGCAACCAGAACAGTCATCAAGAAGGAAACATTTGCCCAACGCATAACCCACCGTTTTGCTGCGGCAACCGGAAGACTGGCTTTCCACGCCCGAAACAACAGACAGCTCAGAGTGAAGTACCCGACAAAATGTCCGGTTTTGCGAATGTAGTGATGCCACACTTCGAACCGGACTAAATCCAATCCAAGCAAGTAGTGCAGAACGGGATAAAGAATGCGGCTTGTATGGTCGGAAGAAAGATAGTCGGTGGATTCGAACGTGATAATGCACAGCCAGATGATGGCCGGGATCCACGCCTTCCAAATTTGCCGGGTCGCGTCCTTCAATGGCTGGTCTTATTCCGCCGCGTAGTTGGGAGCCTCGCGTGTGATCATGACATCGTGGACATGGCTCTCGCGAAGACCTGCCACGCTGATGCGGACGAAACGCGTCTTTTGCAGCAACTCAGCGATAGTAGAGCATCCGCAATACCCCATGCCCGATTTCAGGCCGCCCACCATCTGGTGAACAATCATCGAGACTGAACCGCGATAAGGAACGCGGCCCTCGACACCCTCAGGTACGAGTTTCGGCATGCGATTGGGTTCTTCGCCGGTACCC
The DNA here is from genome assembly GCA_035999525.1 of Terriglobales bacterium. Taxonomy (GTDB): domain Bacteria; phylum Acidobacteriota; class Terriglobia; order Terriglobales; family Acidobacteriaceae; genus PALSA-188. The sequence continues at coordinate 3,239 of DASYGR010000156.1, read as the reverse complement.
GAAATGGCAGCGGAGGCTTCTCCTTCAACGTTCTGAAAATAGCGTTCGCTGGAACCCGCAGCCATTGCGCCCAGAGATCCCATGCCCCGATAGGACTTGAATGTGCGTCCTTGATAAAGGATCAATTCGCCCGGGCTTTCGTCGGTTCCCGCGAACATGGATCCAATCATGACTGCGCTCGCGCCCGCGGCTAACGCTTTGGTGATGTCGCCGGAGAACTTGATGCCTCCGTCGGCGACGATCGGAATGTTGGCGTCTTTGGTCGCCCGGTGAGCCTCGGCAATGGCCGTAATCTGCGGCACTCCGGCTCCGGTGACAACGCGGGTGGTACAAATCGAGCCTGGGCCTATTCCAACTTTGATGCCGTCGGCTCCAGCCTTCGCCAGTTCGCAGGCTCCGTCGAAGGTTGCGACATTACCGGCAATTAAGTCTACTTCCGGCAGCTTTGCCTTTATCGCGCGGATCGCGTCCAGCACGCGGCTGGAGTGTCCATGTGCGCTGTCAATTGCAAGCAGGTCAGCTTTGGTGGCGGCTAATTCCTGGGCCCGCTCGAGGAAATCCCCAGTCGCGCCGATCGCGGCTCCGACACGTAAGCGCCCGTGAGAATCTTTCGCCGCATTCGGATATTTCAATTTTTTCTGAATATCCTTGACGGTAATCAGCCCTTTCAAATTGTAGTTGTCATCCACTACCAGCAATTTTTCGACGCGATGCTCGTGCAGAATTTTTTCCGCCTCTTCCAACGTCGTGCCGACGGCGACCGTAATCAAATTTTCCTTGGTCATGACTTGGCTGATAGGGATGTCGAAACGGGTTTCGAAGCGAAGATCGCGATTGGTGAGAATGCCCACCAGTTTCTTGTTCTTGGTAATGGGCACGCCGGAAATCTTGTATTTGCGCATTACCTCGAGGGCGTCGGAAACCTTGTCGTCCGGGGACATCGTGACAGGGTCGACGATCATCCCGCTCTCAGATCGCTTCACTTTGTCCACTTCGTTGGCTTGCTGTTCGATCGTGAGGTTCCGGTGAATGATTCCGAGGCCGCCCTGTTGAGCCAGGGCAATGGCCATATGCGATTCGGTGACCGTGTCCATTGCTGCACTCACGATCGGAATGTTCAGCCGAATATTGCGGGTGAGGTGAGTCTGCGTATTAGCGAGAGCAGGGACAACGTCAGAACGCGCCGGCAACAGCAACACGTCGTCGAAAGTGAGAGCCTCTGGTACCGGAAAATGAATCATAAAGTTTCTCAGTGAATAGCTATTTCATTCTAATGCCTGATTGACGATTGGGTATAGGCGGCGGTTGGAAGCGGTTGCGGCTCACTTGGGCGCGTCGGTATTCGCGTCTCGCGGAAACGATTTGAACTCGACTTGCTGCGATTCGGACGTCGTCTTTTTGTCGCTACCAACCTTATTTTCTGTGAGAGTTCCCTTTAGCACGTAATAGCCCTCATCCTGTGGTGTCTTGCCTTCACCGCGGTCGACGGCTCCGCTGAACTCGTAAGAAATGTTTTGAGCGATTTTGGTTGTGAAAGAAAGACTCTCCCCGTCCATCTTGCCGGTTTTGAAGAAGTGCTCAACGAATGTCTTCGGATCGCTACTCGAATCGCTGTAGCGGGATACCAAACCGGTGACTAGTCCATCATCTTCGACCGTCAGTTGCACGAATTCGCCTTCCTGAAGGAAGCTATACATGCCGGAGTAGTCCGGCAGAGATGGTTTGGCGCCGTTCGCGCCAGGCGCAGTTTGCGCCAACATCGAACTGGAAAAAATAAGTGCAACTATGAAGAGTCTATTCACAAATTCCCTGATTTTGAGTTCGCGTTCGCCCTCGAGTTCGCGGGTGGGGCGCGTCGTTCAATTCCAATCAACCGCCGACCCCCGCCAAGGCCAATAGAGCAAGCATTATCCGCTTAAGACCCAGTTCGCGTCCATTGCAGTCAAACCACTCCTGCAACGTATGCGCGCCTCCGCCGCTGCCGCCTCCGCCAATAGCGATTGCTTCCAGGCCGAGGGAGAGTGGAATGTTGGCGTCCGTGGACGCTCGTTGTACTGTCGCCACGTTGCCGAGCTCCGCGTCCACGGCCCGGATTACATGGAGAATGCGGGCATTGGGATTCAGGTCTCCCGCGGGGCGATCGCCGATGCCGATCACTTCAAAACTTAATCCGTAGGGAGGCTTTTGTTGCGACCCGCGCTTCTCTATGATTTGACACTCTTCGTCCACCGCTCTTGCGATGCTGCTTCGCAAAGCTGACTCGAGCCTTTCCATTTCGGACGGCGAAGAGGAGCGGATATCCACTCGCATGCTGGCAGATTCTGGAATGGAATTCACCGAAGTGCCGCCGCGAATTACGCCGATGTTAAATGTTGTTTTAGGGGAAGCAGGAACGCTTACCTGCGTAAATGCATGAATGGCGCGAGCCAACACGGGAATAGGATTTGCGATACCGAAATCGCTCCAGGAGTGTCCTCCGGGCCCGCGCACGATGACTTCGAAGCGCCTGCTTCCTAAAGCTTCCGATACGATCGTGTCACAGCCCGCCCCGTCCAGTATCAAACTGTAAGCAATGGAGCCTTTGCATGGCGAATCCGAGAAGATGTGCCGTATGCCGCGGAGGTCACCTTCTCCTTCCTCGCCAACATTCCCCACGAACAGGATTGGTGATTGGTTGGAAATGCCGGCCGACCGCAGTGCGCCCGCGATCCCGAGTAGAGCGGATACCCCGGCGCCATTGTCGGATACCCCCGGTCCATATAGTCTGCTCCCCTCCTTGCGGATGTCCAACGGTGTGCCTGCCGGAAATACGGTATCAATGTGGGCGCTGATGGTAATGCATTCCTTGCTGGATCCCGGACGCAACCCGAGGACATTCCCAACTTCGTCAGTGTGCACATCTTCAAGGTCAAACTCAGTGAATCGTTGAGTCAGCCATTCCGCGCGCGCTGATTCTCCGAAAGGAGGAGCGGAAATCCTCGCCAACTCAAGCTGCCAGTCGCATAACTGCGACTCGTGAATGCGAAACCATTCACAAGCTGAGCGCACTCTCCGCAGGCCGACAAGACGAACGATCTCCAAGGTGACTTCCGGCACAACCTCGGGCAATTCAGAGTTCACCATGGCGGACATTGTGGATATCCCATGACGCTTTCAACCCCGCTAAAACTAATTGCAGCAACTTGGCGAGGTTAACTGCATCTAAACTTTAGACGAAGATTCGCCTTCTTGTTAGTCTA
>DASYGR010000122.1:0-4721 GCA_035999525.1 Terriglobales bacterium | reverse complement strand
ATCATGGGAGCAGGCGATGATATTCCCACCGTGCTGAAGCAAATTGGCATGAACGTGACGATGATTCCGGCAGAAGGTCTCGCCAAAGAAGACTTATCTAAATATGGCACAGTCGTGCTTGGCATCCGGGCGTATGACACGCAACCGGATTTGGTCACGAACAATGCGAGACTGCTGAAATACGTTTCGGATGGTGGAACGCTGGTGGTGCAGTACAACGCGGGTACTGGCGATTTTAATAGAGAGAATCTCACTCCCTTCCCCGCCGAAGTAAGCCGGCAGCGGGTAACAGTCGAAGAGGCTCCGGTGGATATTCTTGCACCGCAGGACAGTATTTTTCATTATCCAAATCAGATTCGGACAAGCGATTTTGACGGATGGGTACAGGAGCGCGGGCTTTATTTTATGGATCAGTGGGATGACCATTTCAAAGCACTGCTTGCCTGCCATGATCCGGGGCAAGAGCCTCAGAAGGGCGGCCTCCTCCGCGCACAGTACGGGAAGGGCGTTTACATCTACACCGGATACGCGTTTTTCAGGCAATTGCCCGATGGGGTTCCCGGAGCGGTTCGACTGTTTGTGAATCTGCTAAGCGCTGGGCACGAAGCAGCGGCCGGGGAGATAAATGCTCGTGCGGCTGCACCGTGAGTTCAGGTAAAAGTCGGTTCTTGCTTTCCGGGCTAAGACGCGCCGTTGAGCTTCGCTCAACTGGACAGCCGGGGGTGGCCGTCCCTACGCAATCCTAATGATTCCTGTCTCTCCTACAGCCGCAGATGACCGCCCCAAGCTGATTCGTGGTATCGGCTTAAGCAGCGCAATCGCCCTCAACATGACCGACATGATTGGCGTCGGTCCATTCATCACCTTGCCTTTCATCGTGGCTGCCATGGGAGGCCCGCAAGCGATGCTAGGCTGGATCGCTGGCGCGATTTTCGCCATGTGTGATGGCTTGATATGGGCAGAGTTAGGCGCTGCCATGCCCGGGTCGGGCGGATCGTATCATTATCTGCGGGAGATTTATGGAAGAAACCGGCTGGGAAAATTGGTCTCTTTTCTTTTCATATGGCAACTCTCTTTCAGCGCCCCGCTCTCGATTGCTTCCGGCTCGATCGGACTGGCTGGATATGCCTCGTACTATTGGCCTAGTCTCGAACGTGAATACCTGACTCGCAATTGGAGTGCGCAACTTCCGCTATTAGGTCCGCTGCATCTTCATTGGGTCATTTCTGGGGCAACGTTGTTGTCTGTAGGGGTCGTGGCAGTGGCTGTATTTCTTCTCTATCGCAAAATAACTAGTATCGGATGGTTATCGAAAGCGCTGTGGCTTGGTGTAATGGTCACGATCGGCTGGATAATTTTCGCAGGGCTAACCCACTTTGACCGGTCGCGCGCATTCAGCTTTCCGGCAGGTGCATTCGGGCTCTCGCACAATTTCTTTTTGGGGCTGGGATCGGCGATGCTCATTGCGACTTACGATTACTGGGGTTATTACAATGTTTGTTTTCTTGGCGATGAAGTAAAAGATCCGGGAAAGACGATTCCGCGGGCGCTATTGCTATCTATTCTGTTTACCGCATGTCTATACATAGTGATGAATATCTGCATACTCGGAGTCATTCCGTGGCAGGAGATCGTTCACCCGGCGCATTCTCAGAGTGGATTCTATGTAGTGTCACTCTTCATGCAGAGAATCTATGGCCCCTGGGCGGCTAAGCTCGTTACTGCTTTGGTGATGTGGACTGCATTCGCTTCTGTGTTTTCTCTTCTATTGGGATATTCGCGGGTTCCATACGCCGCTGCTCTCGACGGAAATTATTTCCGCAGCTTTGCGAAGGTGCACCCCAAATATCGTTTTCCACATGTCTCACTTCTAGCGCTGGGTGGCGTGGCATTATTGTTCTGTTTCGTGCCGTTAATTGACGTGATTGCAGCGCTGGTTGTCATTCGCATCACGCTTCAGTTCCTGGTGCAGGCGATTGGATTGATTATTCTCCGAATCAGGGAGCCGAACCTGGCCCGTCCCTTTCGCATGTGGCTCTATCCATTGCCGGCACTCGCGGCTATCATTGGATTCGTCTTCATTCTGATTTCGCGCACAGGATCTCTTGTTCAACTTCGGTACGCTTTGCTGATTCTCCTTGTCGGCGTCGGTATCTTTGTCGCGCGAGCCTGGCATGAGAAAGAATGGCCATTTGAACGCGGACTTCCGGGCTCGGTGCCTCAAGGTATTGGCGAATAAGTTATGGCTGATTCGCTAAATAGTCCATTACCGGAAAATCTCCAGACAGCCTCGCAGGGAGAATCGCCTTGGTCGCCGCTGGGCGAACCACTCTTTCGGTCCCTCTGGATCGCGGCGGTAATTTCATACACGGGCACATGGATGCAGAACGTGGGCGCGGGCTGGCTGATGACGCAGCTCACGATGTCTCCCCTGATGGTGGGCCTGGTGCAAGCCGCAACCACCCTGCCGGTATTTTTGGTCATCATCCCGGCGGGAGCGCTGGCGGACATGGTGGATCGCAGGCGTTTCTTGCTGATCACCCAGGGATGGATGGTAATGGCTTCGGCTGCATTGGGCGTTCTAAGCCTGATGCATCACATCACGCCCTGGGTGCTCCTCGGGTTTACATTCATCCTCGGGCTGGGCGCGGTGATGAACGATCCCGCATGGCAGGCAATCACGCCGGAGATCGTTTCCAGAAAACGCCACGCATCCGCAGTTGCGCTAAATTCAGTTGGATTTAATGTTGCTCGCGCGGTTGGCCCTGCACTGGGAGGAATGGTGATCGCCGCCACCAATTCCGGAGTGGCGTTTCTGCTTAACGCCCTTTCCTTTTTTGGAGTGATTTTCTTTCTGTATCGCTGGCGGCGTCCTGCGATCGAGCACGTTGAAACAGGGCATGTCATGGCAGCAATTCACACGGGCATTCGCTATGGATTGGGCGCTCCGGTGGTGCGTTGCGTTCTGATTCGTACCGGGGCTTTCAGCCTCGCAGCCAGTTCCCTGCTCGCGCTGCTTCCGATTCTGGCGCGACCGCACGGACCAACCGGCTATGGGCTGCTGCTAGGTTCTTTCGGATTGGGTGCGCTTGCGGGAGCCGCGGCGCTGCCACGTCTGCGTAATCGCCTTTCCGTGGACGGTGTGGTCGCGGTCGCAATCGTAATATTTGCAGTAATGACATTCGCTGCGGGACGCGTCCAAACATTTAGTTGGCTTTGTCTGGTATTGTTCACAAGCGGAACAGCATGGATAGGAATTCTGGCTTGTTTGAATGTCGCCGCGCAAACCATGTCTCCTCCGTGGCTGCGGGCACGGGCGCTTTCTTTATACTTGCTCGTACTGCAAGGCGGAATGGCGATCGGTAGCGCTGCCTGGGGCGCGTTGGCGACAAAGGTCGGAATCCCATGGACTTTGTTTTGTTCCGCAATCGCTCTCATCGCTGGATTGTTTACTGTGAAACGCTTCAGGCTTTCAGAGCGAGAATTGGACTTGGCTTCATCTATGATTCGTGATTAATAAATTCAGCTGTAGAGACGCAGCTTGCTGCGTCTGCAATACCAATAAAGACGTAGCACGCTACGTCTCTACACCTTAAGGAGAAACTATGAAACTGCTGACTTCGTGTTGTGTATCTCTGTTGTTACTCGCGGCGTGTGGTATCGCAGCGGCCCAAACCCCAGCCTCCAAACCGGATGTCCGGCGTACCGCAAGCCAAATACTTGATCACTCTGTGGACAATGTAGAAAACGAATTTACGTCTGCCGCGGAAGCCATGCCTGAGGATAAGTATTCATTTGCGCCAACCAACGGGGAATTTAAGGGAGTGCGTACTTTTGGCCAACAGGTTAAGCACGTTGCCGCAGTCAATTACATCGTCGCCGCGGCGATTCTCGAAGAAAAGCCTCCGGTCGAACTGGGCGGGGAAAATGGACCTGATTCCATAAAATCCAAGGCGGATATCGTGAAGTTCTTAAAGGATTCGTTCGCCTATCTGCACAAAGCGATGAACTCGCTCACCGATGCGAATCTGGTGGGAACGGTCAAGGCGCCCTTTGGAGGCGACAAGGCCAGCAGACTTGGACTGGCTACCCTCTCGATCGCTCATCCATTTGATCACTATGGACAGATGGTGGAATATCTGCGGATGAATGGCATTGTTCCACCCGCAAGCCGTGGCCAGTAAGTTATTTTGGCAATAAATGGCTCGGTTGAGCTCGGCCTTAATCAGGAGGCGTCATCCTGAGCTTGCGAAGGATCTTGCGTGGGGTGGACCTGCCGTGTGCGATGGCTTGGTCATGCCACCTAAGGGACCCGGCTGCTGCCCCCGCATTTAACTGTTTAGCCTACGAAGAGGAGCGAGCGCGACGTGAGCACGATTAAGAATCCTGAAGAGAAAAAACACTTGAGTCTCAAGCGAGATCGCCGCAATAGATACGGCGAGAACAGTAAGTCCAGCCGCAAGAGCATTCAACGTGGGAAGCAACGCCGACACATGGACGCGCGGAGGACTGTTGGCGAGGTGCTCGGCCATTTAAAAGGGAACGTTCAAGAAGACGAAGCAACAGAAGCCGAGTTTGTGGTCAAGACAAGGGTCACAGACAGCCAGCGCCGCGGATTCAAGAAAAAACCAGACGCGCCTCTCGGAGTCGCGCTAGCCGCGAAAAGGGAGAGAGAAAATTCAAAGAAGCCACAGGCAGCCGACAAGGGACGCTAATTTTCC
>DASYGR010000290.1:0-9732 GCA_035999525.1 Terriglobales bacterium | reverse complement strand
CGGTTATCCACGAAGTAGATATCGCCATGATCAAGTTTGCGGTGCACGAATTCCAAGTCGGAATTGTGATCAGGTCTCGAGTCGTCAAAGTCCGGCTGCAGCCGCAGAGCGTTCAAGACTTCGCCCAGATTCTGCCCTGCATACACCGTGCCTTTGCCCACCTGGTGTATGCCGGTGCCATCGCCGAACAGCTTCAATGAGAGCTTCTTGAACTCATCCTGGTCATCGGCCAGACTCGGATCATCGGTGGGCTTCGGTCCCGCCACAACGGCGCCATTTTCCACAAGCATGTGAATCGCTCGCAGCACCGGCAGCGACATGTGCCTGCCATATGGGTCCAAGCCCAGAACCTTATATTGCATCCCGCTCTTCGTCACAATGTTGCCGTTGTCAACACTCAGCTCATGGATAAGAGCGTCCGCGTTGATGTAGTCGAAGCCGTAGCCGGCCGGAATATCCGGCGCATTTTTGGCAAATATGGCTGTCAGATTTGAATCTTCGCCATAGAAGTACACCAGGTCCGCGGCAAAATGCCCTTGCTGTAACAGGTAACTCGATCGCGCTATGTAATCAATCCAGGGAGCGGATTGCTCCGCCCACGTCTCGTTACGATTGAACCATTGCCCGTAAGGCCCGAGCGTCAGCCCCGGAGGCTTCCCGATTAACGGTTGGTGCGCGGATTCATGAATGACGAAGCGGTTGATCCCGTTCAACAACTCCTGATCAGCGGTTGGTTTCAGAGTGGCAGGTGACCATGCCCAAGGTGCGGCTGATGCCGTCATGGATTCCGCGGCCGCGATGTTCTGTCCATAAATATGAGCCACAGATGCTGACTCGCGATCATCGGCGTTGTAACCGTACTGCACCTTGTTAACCCCCGGTGCCTGCGTCCACATTGCGCTCATCGGCACTTCATTGAACTTTTTCACTTCCACCCCGTCTGCCACAAATGCACGGCCGCTTTCGTGCGACTCTCCGTAATGTCCCATGCCGCGCTCATGCAGCGTCTCCTCCAGTTGTCCGTAATGCTCATTGGCAATCAGGTCGGCGATGGTTTTACGGAAATCCCAGAGGAAGCGATCGCTGGCTTCGGCGCTATCCACAACTCGCCCAGTCAATACGGGCAGCCATGGAGTCGCATCGTAGCCGCGCAGTTTTTTGAATTGCGCCAGCATGTTGTCAGTCCAGTTCTGTGAGCCTGCTTCCCAGCTGTCGTTGATGACGTACTGAATGCCCTTCTTCCCCATTTCGTCAGCGCCGACCGTTTCCTTGTAGCTGTCCAGGTACTTTTCGAAATAGTCCTTCACGAATCGGTGGTCGAGCTTGTCCACTTCTAGCCCAGTAGCTTCCGGTGTTGCCGGATGGTTCGTGATGCCCAACAGCGAGTATCCGATGCGAAGAACAACCCACGTGCCTTCCCCTGGCGTCCAGTCGAGGGTCCCGTCCGGATGCATTTTCGAGGTGAGGTCAACCACGTCCGCACTCTTGATCACAACCGACGGATCGATTTCCGCAGTCGCGAACTGATAAAGATCCGCCTCCGGCACAAACGCTGCCTTCTCTTCAAAATGATTCACCCGCGGGTCGGGATGAAGAACCAATTCCGCAATCTTGTAGGAGGTCGGTTTCGCGGATGCACTCAGACCGAATACCGCAGGATCAATCCCCACCGCCCATGCCGGCATCGGTGGAGGAGGGGTACGATTGAAGGTAACCCGGAAATACTTTGCTTTGACTGCGGGAAAAGAAATCGTATGTTGGGGCGCTCCACCCCCGCTCAAGCCAATGATTTTTCGGAAATTCCGCCCATCGTCGCTAGCCTCGAGTGTTTTCTCCGGAACCCCAATCCCAGTAACCGCCTCTTCGACCCGCGATGGGTCTTTCGTCACGTAGGTAACGGAACGAATCGTTTGTGGACTCGGGTATTCAAATTGAATCCACGACTCCGATCCCGGTTCGGGGATCGGCAGGTTCGTAGTCTTCGTCAGATCTCCATCACTCAGCATCGTGACGTCGAGTCCATCACCGCTGGAGGTAATCTTCACCTGCGCTGCATTTTCCGCGGACTCGTCTGTGGGCTGACGGAATGCCACGACCGCCGCATCGGCATAAAACGTTGCACTTGCCTGCGAAGCGGATGGCGGCAAACCGATGTTCAGGAATGGCCCGGTAACGCTCGGCGGGGGGGAGATCTTCCCTCCGAACGGTTTGCCGCCCTGCATCACTGTTTCGCTCCATACATACTTCTTCATCCCGTGCGGCGGAGGGACCCAGGGTCCACCCGATTCGCTCCATCCCGGTGAGCCCGCAATCGCCATTTCCATTCCGAATTGGTCGCCCAGACCAATCGCGTACTTGAATGCGTCTTTCCACTCTGGCGTCATATAAGCAAGACGTTTCTCGACAACCTGCGGCGTGGAAAGGGCTGCATCGAAGTTTTGGAAACCCACGATCCCGGAGCGGTGCATCCACTCCAGGTCGAGCTTGATGCCTTCTTTGGTGATGTTGCCATTCATCCAGTGCCACCACACGCGCGGCCGGGCAGAACTCGGCGGATTTTCGAAACCCTGCCACAACGGGTCCGCAGAACTCTGTGCAACAACGGCCCCCGCTAGGCTGGAAAAAATCACCGCGGCGATACAGAATAGCTTCCATGCTTTCGTCATAAACAAGTGTCTCCGAGGACATCTGATACTAGGTGACGTGTGAGCGGTTGTGAACAAACAGCCAGAAATAATAACCTCATCTGGCGTTCAGGTTTCCAGGCATTTCCGGGCTCCAGCCATTTTTTGGTTGCTTCGTATGGTTTTGTGCGGTGGTGATGGCAGCGACCGGCGCTTAACGGTTTCGACCTTGACTTCATGTAGGGATCTGATACCTGCAAAAATGGCACTGCTACTTAAGTCGGATGCAATTGTTAATCGCAACCTGTATCATGCGCAAGCAAACTTAGCGTTTGTAAGGATGCTATGCGACGAATTGTTCGATACCTGCTGATTTCTATTGCTTGCGCCCTCTCGTGCTCGTCAGCCCTCTACGCAGGGGCATCTGCGAGCATGATTCACCCCGACAAACGCCGCATTAGTTTTAACGACGATTGGCGGTTCTTCAAGGGAGATTCCGACGGGGCCGAGCAGCCCCGCTTTGACGATTCGACGTGGCCCCAGGTGAGATTGCCTCACGATTGGGCCATCGAAGGTCCCTTCGACCGAAATTTGAATCCCCATACTGGTGCCCTGCCGATTTCGGGGACAGGATGGTATCGGAAGACGTTCACATTTCCGGCGACCTTTAGCGGCCGCTACGTCACTGTGGAATTTGACGGGGCGATGTCCAACTCGCGCGCGTGGCTCAATGGTCACGAATTGGGAGGGCGGCCATACGGATACATCGGCTTCGCCTTCGATCTGACTCCTCTACTCTTGCTCAACGGCCAGGAAAACGTATTGGCGGTTCGATTGTCTCCGGAAGACCGATCATCTCGTTGGTATCCAGGAGCAGGCATCTACCGGAACGTTTGGCTTGATGTGACCGGTCCGGTGCACGTGGCGCGCTGGGGTACATACGTTACAACGCCCAGGATTTCCGACGAAGATGCCGAGTTACTTGTCAATACCACCATCCAGAGCCACTTGAACCACGGTGGCAAATTCAAACTTCGCACCTCAATCGTGAATTCAGCCGGAAAAGTGGTGAGTCACGCCGAAAAAGCCCTCTCCATTGACGGTAACAGCACGCAAAGTGTCGCGACCAGCCTGAACCTCTCCCGACCCCATCGCTGGGATGTGGACGACCCCTATCTCTACACCTTGCTCAGCGAAGTCATCAGCGGCCACGAGGTGGTGGATAAATACACGACATCGTTTGGAATTCGAACCGTCGTTTTCGACAAAGAAAAAGGGTTGCTGCTCAACGGGAGGTACAGGAAGATTCACGGAGTATGTCTTCATCACGATCTCGGCGCACTCGGCGCCGCGGTAAACCGCCGCGCCACCGAACGTCAGTTGCAGATATTGAAGGAAGCAGGGGTGAATGCCATCCGGACCAGCCACAATCCGCCTTCGCCCGAGTTGCTCGAATATTGCGATCGCTTGGGATTGCTTGTAATGGACGAGGCATTCGACATGTGGCGAATTCCCAAGGTACCGAACGGTTACAGCAAGTATTTTGACGAATGGTCGGAGCGGGACGTTCGCGATATGGTCCGGCGCGACCGTAATCATCCCAGCATAATTCTGTGGAGCATTGGGAATGAGATCCCAGAACAACAGCAGCCCGACGGATGGAAAGAGGCGAAGCGTCTAGTCGGATTTTTCCATGAAGAGGATCCGACTCGTCCGACAACTTCGGCTTTCAACAACTGGAGCGATGCGATTAAGAATAAATTAGCCGACCAAGTGGATATCCCCGGATTCAACTACAGGCCCATGCACTACGAGCAAATCATGAAAGAGCACCCGGCGTGGGTCATTTACGGATCTGAAACCGCATCTTGCGTCAGTTCGCGTGGCACGTATCATTTGCCGCTGATTAAATATGGGAAGGACCCATCGCTCGAGATCAGCAGCTACGACATCATCGCTCCACCCTGGGCTTATTGCCCCGACGTCGAATTTCTCTACCAGGACCGTTTCCCGAATGTTCTAGGCGAATTCGTTTGGACCGGATTCGATTACCTCGGCGAACCGACTCCGTACTTTGGTTGGAATGGCGACAATAGCCACGACTGGCCGGCGCGCAGCTCTTATTTCGGCATGGTGGATCTAGCCGGATTTCCGAAGGATCGCTTCTACCTCTATCAAAGCGTTTGGACAACGAAACCCATGGTGCATATCCTGCCGCACTGGAACTGGGCTGGTAGAGAAGGGCAAGACATTCCTGTGATGGTGTATTCCAATGCGGACGAAGTGGAACTGTTTCTGAACGGTCATTCTCTAGGACGCAAGGCAAAGTTCGCGGATCCGGTTGAACTGCCGGTAGGACCGAACGTGAGTCCTGATCGAAAGTTCTTAAGCAAATACCGGCGAATGTGGGAGGTCCCTTACCAGCCAGGGGCGCTGAAAGCCATCGCTTACCAAAATGGCAAGCAGGTGGCCGAGGAAGAAATGCGAACCGCCGATGTTCCGGCGAGAATTAAGTTGCTTCCCGATCGTAGCGTCATTCAGGCTGACGGCGACGACCTTTCCTTTATAACCGTACGTGTGGAGGATAAGGATGGGACTCTGTGCCCGGGGGCAGATAATCTTGTGCATTTCGCTGTAACCGGCGCCGCGAAAATTGAGGCCGTGGACAATGGCAATCCCGCCACCGTAGAACCATTTCAGGCGGACCATCGCAAGGCGTTTAACGGTTTGGCTTTATTGATCGTCCGTTCACAGCCCGGCCAATCAGGAAAAATACAGGTTATTGCGACGTCCGAAGGATTAGCTCAAGACGAAACCGAGATCAGCGCGCAGGCAGTGGCGCAAGACCCAGAGAAAAAAGAATCAAACCAAACGGTGCAATGATCTTTGCCCAATTAGGCTGACGAGCATCAAGAGAAATGTTTAATTAGTACTTCCACATCCTGATTTCGTTTGCACCGCGCTCGAAATGAACTTCGTCCATCAGTTGGCGGATCAGGTAAACCCCGCGGCCATGATCGGCATGCAAGTTCTCACCGCGTTTTGGATCGGAGATAAGATCCGGACTGAACCCCGGTCCCGGATCGGTTACGGTAATTACGATTCGGCCCTGCGGATCGGATTTCATCTGGCACCGGACCTGCTTTGACGGATCATTATTGCATCCGTGCACAACTGCATTGGCCAATGCCTCTTGAACTGCCAACACCACCTCAAATCGCTTCTGCTCAGGGATTCCCTGCTGGTCCAGGATTTCAGATATGGCATCCACGACAGTAGCGATCGCCTCGGAATCCGCAGGCATGCTGCGGTCGAGCAATTCAGTGAGTGCCGTGTTTTCAGGGCCACTGCTAAACTCAGCCGGCATGAAAGCTCATTTCGCCTTCGAATCGGACGATTGGGAATTTAAACCAAAAGACTGTATCGCCGCGTCATCACTGTCGTAAATCTCAAAAAGGTTGAGTACGCCCACCATGCGCAAAGTCTGCACAGCGAATTTGGAGGGTTCCACGAGCTTGATGTTCCCGCCTCGCTGCTTGGCCGAAACCAAAAACTTTACCAGCAAACCAATTCCGCTGGAATCAATCATGGGAACCTCTGAGAGGTTGATAAGGATGCGAGTATCCCCGCTGCCAAGTGCATCCTCAATGGTTTGCCGCAAGCTGTCCACGGCCGCGCCCATTCTGAGATGTCCCCGAAGCTGAACTACCTGCACCTGCGAATGCCTACGGACGTTTATGTCCAAACCATCCCCCGCCTTCGAGGATTATACGTTTGTTCCAATGATCCACCAAAGTTCACGGCCGACGCACGCCAATCGTGACGAATAGTCCACCCTCTTGCCCAAGCTCGAGAATCCAGGTCAACTGCGCCAGCCAGGATTCCAGCCGCCAGTTATCGGCGGCGTAGGCCAAAAGATCGCCCGGTTCCTCTTCTATTAATGCGCTGGGATACGTCCGCACATAGTCAATTCCATTTTCCTTGAACCATTTTTGAACCTCGGCGAGAGTATGCCTGTGCTCCTCGGGATGTTGGTACTGGTCGCGAAGCCAGGCCTCCCTTCGCGCCGGCTCATTTTTCCGGTCGCGAAGCACTGGGTCGAACGGAATCCACCGGTATCTCGACCAATGTGCCACCACCCGCCGGAGCCGGAGCGGTATCCGGGCGAAAGCATTGTATACACCGAGAATGAGGATTCCACCGGGACGGGCAAACCGGGCAATCCGCGCAAAAGATGACCGTGGATTCGCCGTGTGATGCAGAACGCCCGAGGAATAAACCACGTCAAAGGCCTCCTCGCGAAGGCCGGAGCGCTGCAAATCGGTTTCTACGAATCGCACCTGTTCAAGTCCAAAGCGCTTCGCTGCCGCTGCTCCGAGCTGTAAGGCGGCGCGCGTGATGTCCGCGCCTATCACCAGCCTGTCCGCGCGAGCCAGATAAAGGCTCATCTGCCCAGTGCCGCATCCAACTTCCAGGATGCGCGCATCGCCGGGAATTGCTTCGTCGAGCAAACGCGCGAACTCGCTACGACCGGCACGCGCTCGCAGAGACGAAAGATTGTCGTGCGGAGGATAGCCCGGAAACGGCGTCTGTTCATAGAAGCGACGCACCAGGTCGGTAGTCGAGTCGCCCGTTAATCGCAGGTTGGGAATGCCATCGGCAGCGTCGTAGCGCGCACCGCAACCGTGACAAGACCAGTCCGGCGTCAACGTGCCGCGGCACGCGGGGCAGACAAGAAAGTCCAGGAGGGTATGCAGCCGATCAGAAGATTGAATAGACAAAGGGAGCGAGAGCCTCGACGCTCGCCGCGACGGCCAGCACGATCCCGGTCATTGCGAGGAAGACTGCGAGCGGAACCAGCCAGCGTTTGCCGGAGTCGCTTCGCCATAAGCCTCCAGCCAACTGGGTGACCGATCCGAACGAACTGCCGAGGACGATCAGCTTGCGCTGGATTCCTCCTCGCTTCTTAAGCATACATTTTCTCTTTTTCCCGCGACGCTACCACAGCGCGCTTCGTAAGGCGAGTCTGGCCGGCGACGAGCACGTCAATTCCGCTGCGGCGGAAGGTTGTATATCCCTCGACTACCCGATTGACGATGGGTTCGCCAGCCAGGTTGAAAGAAGTATTCAGCAGGACGGGGATGCCCGTACGCTGACCGTATGCTTCTAACAATTTGTGCAGACGCGGCGCCATGTCGCGCGAGAGCGTTTGCACCCGCGCCGTGCCGTCCACATGGGTGACCGCAGCCAGGCGCTCGCGCCACTCTGGACAGACCGGAAAGACCCCCGACATGAAGCGCGCGAGCCGCGCTCCGCCAGGCGGCAATTTAAAGTAGCGATCGGCAGACTCGATAGGCACTACCGGCGCAAATGGGCGAAACTCCTCGCGAAATTTGATGTCACGATTGAGCCGGTCGCGCATTGCCGCGTCGTGCGGTGCCGCGAGAATGCTACGGTGGCCGAGCGCGCGCGGCCCCATTTCAAGCGACCCGTCCATCCAGCCGACGACGCGACCAGCGGCCAGATCGTCCGCGGTTTGCTCGATCAACAGTTGGTCGTCCATTTCTTCGAATGGATTCCCATCCTCCCGTGCGAGCCGGGCCAATTCCGTTCCGTCCGCTTCTGGACCCCAAAAAGGATGATCAGGTACCTCGCGATCTGGATTGCCAAAGTAAATCCGATCCGCGTAAAGAGCTGCGCCCATCGCGCAACCGGCGTCCCCGGGCGCGGACGGCACGAAGACACGGTCGAATCCCGATTCCGCAAGGATGCGGGCGTTGGCTACACCATTTAAGGCGACGCCACCCCCCAGGCACAAGTCAGTCAAGCCGGTCTCTTTATGCAACGCCCGAGCCATCCCCACCAGTGTGTCCTCTAACACTCGCTGCACACTGGCGGCGCAATCGGCGAAGCGCTGCCCTTCGGCTGTCTCTAGATCAATCGGTTGATAGGACTGCCGAGGTGGGCCGAACAGCTCGACAAAACGGTCCGAGTAGGAGCGCTCTGTCGTGGTATGAAATTCGAAGTAGTCCAGATCGAGATTGAAAGCGCCGTCTGGTGTCGGGCGGATAAGCTTACGGACCTTATCTGCCATGGTCGGAGTACCATAGCCAGCCAGCCCCATCACTTTGTATTCGTCCTCATTCACCGCAAAACCAAGGTAAGCCGTAAAAGTCGAATAAAGCATTCCCAGCGAATGCGGAAACCGTATTTCACGCAGCAGTGTGATTGCGGTTGACCCATCTGGCCGCCGCTCGCCGTGGCCGACCGCAAGCGTGGCCCATTCGCCCACTCCGTCGGTAGTTAATATCGCAGCGCGCTTCGTTGGAGCGGTCAGAAAGGCCGCAGCGGCGTGGGACTGGTGATGTTCGGTAAACAGGATCTTGCGCCCCGGCACACCCAAATGCGATGAGATGATTCCCCGCACCCAAACCTTCTCGCCGAGCGAATTCTGCATCGCTTTTGGAAACGCACGCCAGGAGTGAGGAAAAGCGCGCAACGAACAAGTAAGGATGCGTTCGAACTTGAGCATCGGGCGCTCGTAGTACACGACGGCGTCAAGCGCCTCCGGTTCAATCCCGGCGTGATCGAGGCACCACTGAATCGCCAGCAAGGGAAAAGAGGCGTCGTTCTTGCGTCGTGACAAACGCTCTTCCTGCACTGCGCAGAACGGAACACCGTCAATAACGAGTGCTGCTGCCGAATCGTGATAATGCGCGGAAATCCCCAGGATTTTCATTCGATATTGGATCTCAATACTGGCGTTGCAGCGAACGATTGCGCTCCGGGGATATGGGAGTCCAGCCGCGATGTTCCCGCCGCTCCCCGCGCTTGGCGAGCCACGCGAACAAGGGGAGGATGAGGAAATACTGAACCGTTAGGATGAAGCCGCCGATGATGGCCCCCAGTGCGGCCGCCATTCGCAGATAGCTTTTCCAGATGCGCCGCATCCGTTCGTACCACAGCGTGCGCCGGTGATTCCGCGGCGCGACTCGAGCCAGTTGCATCAGCGAGTAGTTCATGTGAAAGACCTCATCGCGAAGAATTTCTTCAAAAATCGCGCGTGTCGACACGTCATCCTTTAACACATCGCGATATACGGAGAAAC
>DASYGR010000052.1:0-6279 GCA_035999525.1 Terriglobales bacterium | reverse complement strand
TTGAAACTGGCAGACTCGACATTACTTTTGCCAGGAGACCGGTTTATCATCCGCCAATTTTCACCGGTAGTGACGATTGGCGGAGGCATCGTCATGGACAATGCCGCTCCTGCCAAGGTGAAGAGGAAGGCCGCGCATCTGGATTTTCTAAATATTCTCAAAGCAGGTTCGCGAGCAGATGTTCTGCGCGCGCGGGTGAATCGTGCGGAAACACTCGGCATTACCCTCGCTGACGCCGTGGCGCAAACCGGGTCGACGCGCGGGGAAATTATAAGTACCGTATCAGCCATTTCCACTATCGCTCAAATTGGTGATTCGTTTATCAGCGCATCTGGGATACAACAAATCAGTGCCGCAATGGTTGCAACGCTCAACGATTTTCACAAACAGAATCATCTGGTCTCAGGAATGAGCAAAGAGGAATTGCGGGAACGTCTGCCCGTTCATCCTTCACTGGTCTTCGAGAGAGTGATCGAAGAAGCTTCAAAGGCGAAGAAGGTTGAGCTTGTAGGAGACCTTGTACGCTTGCCCGGTCGCGGCGTGCTTTTGAAGGATGAAGAGGCGGAATCCAAAAACATCATCGAAACCGCCTTCGCTTCGGCGGGATTGAAGGTCCCCGCGATGAAGGATGTCTTAAATGGACTAAAGGTTGATAAAGTTCGAGCACAAAAGATAGTGACACTGCTTCTGCGGGAGAAAATTCTGGTGAAGATTTCTGAAGATCTGGTATTTCATTCCGCGTCGCTGGCGGCACTTAAGGAATCTTTGGCCGCCGAAAAAAAGAAATCGGCCACAATAGATGTAGCTCGGTTCAAAGACTTGGCAGGCGTGAGCCGCAAGTACGCCATCCCCCTACTCGAATATCTTGATCGCGAACGCGTAACCCGCAGAGTGGGAGATGAGCGGGTAATCCTGTGATCTCCCCTGTCCCAGAATTGTCTCCACGGTCACCTAACCTCGTCCTGATTTCGCTAGATTAAATGTCCGCCTGACTCGGAAATACGTTCTGAAGCGACTTCCTGATTTTCAAGTTCTGCTGGTTTATCTGAAGTCGCAAATCTTTCATTTCCTCTTTTAACTTCTCGCGGGCCTCGGCCGTCGCATGCTCAATCTCCGGCTGAATCCGTTGGATGTCAGCTGTCCGCATTTCAATTTTCTTTTGCGCTTGTTGTAGCTCAGCAGTATGCTTTTCCATTTCGCGTTGAATCTCAGGTTGAATGCGCTTTATGTCCGCTGTTTGTAGTTGAATTTCTTTTTGTACGTTTTGCAGTTCCGCCGCATGCTTTGCCATTTCACATTGAATCTCAGGCTCAAGCTGGGCAATCTCCGATTGGGCCCGCGTGATCTCTACCCGTGTGCGGGCATCACTGATCGGCTTATTGGAGCTCTCGTTGATGATGACTCCGGAAGGCCCGTGATCTGGAAGCGTCAACGTGAGGGTTAACGCCTTTCTGTCCCGAAGAATGGACACACTCGCGCTATTTCCTTTCCGCAAATTCAATGCGTGAGTAAAGTCCCCGCTGTCGCCAATCTTCTCCTCGTTCACGCGGACGATCACATCTCCGGCATGAAATCCCGCCGCTTCCGCCCGGCTGCCTTTCTCGACGGATCGCACCAGAATGCCGGCGCCATTCTTCACTCCGAAAAAGTCTCCCAGTTGCGGAGTCAGATTTTCCACCATCAATCCGCTACGGGTGGAGGAATGAACAACAACGATGGACACAGGAATATCCATCTCAGAAATTTGCGGAATTGGTGGTATCGGTGGAATCGCAGGCATGTTCACCCTGAAGTTTCCCTGAGGCCACACCATAGCAACTCCACTCTTGCGTGCTGCCAACTGCGCCTTTAGGATGAGAGGCTGGCCGTTGCGGCTGACGCCGAGCGCGACCACCCGGCCGGCGGGAATTTCATGAATCAGGCGGCGCAATTGCTCAACGCTCTCAACTTCGGTTCCATTGACGCTGAGAATCACGTCATGATCTTTAAGGCCGGCTTTTCCCGCCGGCGCGTCCTGGTCAACCATAGTCACTTCGACACCCTTCTCGTCTTTCAGTTGAAGCGGACCAAGGCGGTCGGGAGTGATGTCGCGGGTGTCCACGCCCAGATAGGATTCGGCGCTGGCTCCTTCAGATGAAAACCCTAGGACCGTATCCTCCGACGCATAAAGAAAATCGGATCCCCACGCCATCATTGCGATTGCAACCACCGGCAAAATCAGCGATTTCTTGATGATCATAAATTTTCGCATCGGTGTACCCTCTTCGCTTTTATCTTTAGTTTTCAAAACCAATTTCTCAAACCAATTTTTCAAAACCAGTTTTTAAAATGGGTGTTTCGAAACCAGTACATCAAAGCGCGTTTCACAATTACTGCTCGGCGCGCCGGAGCACGATATTGCCAACGCTGGTTCTAATCTTCAACACCGGACCCCCGCCGTTCAGAGAGCCTTCGGCGCTCACGCTTTTTGCTCCCCATTCTCCGCCGTTGCTCGCGACCCGAATCTCCGGAAAATCAGAACGAATGGTGTGACCGTTGGCAACGTCAATCGATGCGCGAATCGTAATGTTCATGCTTGGTGACAGGTAAACCGTGATGTCGCCAACCGCCGTTTGCAATATCGAATCGGAGCGCACGCCGTTAGACGAAACGAACTTGGCAATAATTCCGCCAGATCCAGTCTCGACTCGGGCTGAGGGAACGCCATCGAGTTCAACACTGCCGCTACCAGTGTCGGCGTTGACTGTGCCTTTCGCTGAAGCCAGATGGATGCCGCCTCCACCGCTTTCGATCTCCACCGGACCGCTTAGGTCCCCGAGATCAATGCTGCCTCCGCCGGTGGTTGCTTTCAAATTTCCATCGCAATGCTGCACCTGTATGCTGCCAGCGCCTGTTTCGAGCACTGCCCCTTGCAGGCCGGAGACAATCACCACACTGCCGCCTCCTGTTTCAGCGTTAATCTTTCCCTTCGCCGATGCGACGCGAATGCTCCCACCGCCCGTTTGCAGCCTGACGTCTCCGCCAACACTTCCGACATCAATGTTTCCGCCGCCAGTTTCGGCATTGACGGCGCCTCCCAAATCATCGAGATGGATGCTGCCTCCGCCGCTTTCCGTGTCGAGCCGCCCTGCGATACCAGTCGCAACCACGCCGCCGCCCTGGGTTTCTATTTTGACTGCATCCATATCCCGCGGAACTTTGACCACGAACTCGCCGGAAAATTTGTGTGAGTCTGTTCCATGACATTCACCAACGATCCATGCTGTGTCTCCCTTTACCGAGGCACTGATCTTGTACAAATCAAACTCGTGACGCGCTGTTTCTTCCGATGAAGTATGGGCGCGATTGCGAATCGAGTAGGTGATCCCTTGCTGCGAGCCGCCCTCTATCCGGACTGATCCAATATCCACCATGACGCGGAGGTTGCGCGCAGCCGACAACGTTCCGGTCATTTCGCGAGTCCAATTCGCGCCGTCCCGGTAAACCCGGGTTTCCTGCGCGTGTAAGAGCGGCAAGCAAATCAGAAATGCCGCAACGATTTTTGTGAGCCTATTCAACATGTGAGTGTTTTCCCTTCAAAGCATTTCCCTTCAAGCATTCCCATTTCAATCTATCTCCGGCATTTGCGCCAATAGTGTCCGCGCCTGAGACCGGATGTACTGGTTGTGGTCACCGGCTGCCAGCTTTTGCAGAACAATGCGCACGCTGCTGTCCGCACGGACCGGTTCGACTAAGCGCAATGCCTCGGTACGGACGCCGGGATTCGAATCTGACATCAATCCTTCGAGCACCGCGTCGCGCACCCGAAGGTCATCCTTCACGAACGGCCCTAGTCCATCCAGCGCCTTCAGCCGCACGCCTGGATTCGAGTCATAGCGCAAGGCGTATATCAGAGCTTCGCGAACATGAGGATCGCTGGGTTGCTGCGTAAGCAAATCCACCGAATCCATGCGAACGCCAGAGTTGTAATTGTTGCGCGCAGCATAAAGCAGCAATTGCTGTATGCGCTCGTCGTTCAGCGACCCCTGTGTTTGCTGGGTCGAAACCGTGTCGTACTGAATGCTGACCTGTTTGCTTCCCGGTTGCTGGGTGATAGAACGGATCCCGCTGATAGAAGATTCGGATGGGGACTGGCTTGTAACAACTGGGGAATTGGAAAGGTTCGCACGATTATCGCTACTGATTTTGTAAGTTGCCCCGATGCCACCCGCGAAACCAACGATCAGAAGCATGGCCGCAAGGGCTGGAGAAAATCGCATCTGCTGAAGCCACGCAGTGGGATCAATAATAAAGCGCCGCCAAAACCGGTTCTGTTCGGTGGTTTCCAGCGCTTCCTGAAGCTTCATGCGCGACGAGGCAAGCAGATTAGGTGACGGCTCAGCTACCACAGGTTGCGAGACCGAAGTCCGGAAGAGCCGGACGCTTTCGAGCTCAGCCGCGCAATTCGTGCAGCGCGCTACGTGTTGCTCCAATTCGTAGCGGGTATCGTCTGCCACTTCGTCGTAAACGTAGAGCAGAATGTTTTCTTTAACCCATTCGCATTTCATAGTTCGCTTCCCTCTTCACCGCAAATCTGTCAGCGCCCCCCGCAATTTCTGCGTCGCACGAAACAGAGTGTTCTTAGCCGTCTCTTCCGTCGTGTTCAACATCTCGCCTACGGTTCTTAATTTCAGTCCTTGATAGTGCTTCAGCTCAAAAACCATGCGCTCGCGCGGAGTCAATTTATCGAGCGCGCGATTGATGCGCCCGCCAAGCTCACGCCGCATCAGATCCTGTTCGGGATTCGCTCCGGACCGCCCGTCCGCCACCCTGTCGAGAACGTCATACTGCTCTCCGCTCGAATCCGTGGCAACCGGCGCATCTTCCTTTCGCACCTGCCTCTTGCGCAAATGATCGAGGCAAAGATTGGTCACGATGCGATAAATCCAGGTATAGAACGAGCATTCGAACCGGAAGTTGCCGACGCTCTTATAGGCCTTGAGAAAGGCCTCCTGATATATATCCTGGGCCTCGTGGTCCGACCCGGTCAGGTGCATTGCCAGGCGCAGCACCGCCTGATCGTAGTGCCGCACCAGTTCCTCGAACGCCGCGCGATTGCCACGTTGCGCCTCGCGGACCAGTTGCGTATCGTCAATGCGGCTTAGACTTTGTCCAGCCATTTGCCCCCGCGTTCGGGGCTCCCACGTTGTTTTGCTCTTTCCCCCCTCCCGGTCGCCGAGTGTATTTGGAAGGGAGCACCTGCCCATCGTAATTGGAATGGCCCACGCATCGGCCGGCATAATTGTCCTGATCCTCGCCTAAAGTTCATCGCAAACCGGGCGCCTTAGCCGTTCTCCCGTTGCGTAGTTTTAGACGTGCCAAAGACAAGAGAGTAAGCAGGAATTATAGGGTAAAGGGGAGGTATGGAAACGCCAGAATCAAGGGTAGAGACCCACTTGCCTGCGTCTTTTGAGTTCCATCGAGGACCTTATTTTCAACGAAAACCAGTGGCGTAGACCCAGATGTCCTCGTCTGGGTGGGCAAGCACCGGTCTCCAGGATTCTGGAAATCGGAAAACCCTTATAATCTGTCACCCTGAAGTAAGCGAAAACTTAGCGGTGGAAGCATTTTCGCCAGGCAGATGCAATTTATCGCCAGTCATTGTGTCTCACTAGTCGCAATGAAGAGTTCCTTTGTTGGGAGTGTTTCCATAGCCACTGTCGATTCCCACGATCCCTTTTGCAAACCGATCGCCAGAGCACCTTACAACCCACGTGTCTTTTCGTCCGGTCATCGGGTCTATAGGCACTTCCTTGAGATATCCGGCTACCACAAGGTCGTCGAGTGAATGAGGAGGCTTTTGCTTGTCGAGAGTGTATTGGGTGGTGACGGCATTCATCATCCGCAAATCTTGCCGGAGGACGCGTTCCCGCGCTTGACGAGGACTGGGCGCGTAGCTGGGCAACAACAACATGGCTGCAATCAACATCAGCGCAATAAGACCCAGTGCAACGAGTGCAGTCTTTCTTGCCACGCACCCACCTTCTTTCGCTGCCAGTCTAAGAACGCTCGGTCTTTACGGAGCTTGCAGTTTTTTCAACGTGTCGATGCTTAGCAGCTGTTGCAGACAGGCGACTACACTCACAACCCTGCGATGATGCTAAGTGCGATTTTTTTCTCCGAGTGGACGAGATACCTCGGAAAGGTAGGTTCTGCCATGTAGACAAAATTACAGGTTTGGTGGGCTCCCTAAAGCCCAGTCATTCGCTGCAAATGTTCCGGATAGCGGTCACCCTCCAC
>DASYGR010000044.1:0-3679 GCA_035999525.1 Terriglobales bacterium | reverse complement strand
ATGAAAGAAAAAGCCAAAGGCGACCAGCGTCCCCGGAACGCCGGCCTGAACGCCCTCACTTGGAATTATCCAGTCGAGGGGAAACATGCCGAGCCCAAAGTTGAGGAGATCCTCAAAGAAATTAATGGCTGGACCGTCGCTGACCGGAAACAACTGAAGCAGATTCCCGATCTTAAAGATGACGGATCTACCGCGTGTGGTGCGTGGATTTATTGCGGCGTCTATCCCGAAGAAGGAAGAAACCGCGCCAATGAACGCGATCCAAAAGACCTGCTTGGCCACGGCTGGGGCTTCGCCTGGCCCAATGATTGCCGCATCATTTACAACCGCGCTTCGGCCCGTCCCGATGGAAAGCCGTGGAGCGAGCGCAAGAAGTTGCTTTGGTGGGACGAAGAAAAAAAGCAATGGGGCGGTCTCGATAATCCCGATTACAAAAAAGACATGCCTCCTGACACTCCCGACGATCTGCAAAATGGTCGTGGAGTTGAAGCACTCGGCGGGGCCAAGCCTTTTACGCTTCATCCCGATGGCGTAGGTTGGCTTTACGTCGCCAGCGGATTGAAAGACGGTCCTCTTCCCACGCACTACGAGGCGCTTGAATCACTGATTCCGAATCCGCTGTATGACCAGGATACGAATCCGGCGGCCAACAAGAAGCAACGACCGGATAATCCATATGCAGCTTCACCCGGCGATCCGAGATTCCCCTACGTCCTTTCGACATATCGGCTGACTGAGCATCATACTGCCGGAGGCATGTCACGCACGTTGTCCCACCTCGCCGAGCTTCAGCCTGAACTGTTCACCGAAGTTTCTCCCGAACTGGCGGCGGAAATTGGCCTTGAGCATGGACAGTGGGCTACAATCCGCACTCCTCGTGCGACGATAGAAGCTCGCGTAATGATAACGAAGCGTTTACGTCCTTTGTGGATTAACGGAAACCGTATTCATCAAGTCGGTCTTCCTTATCATTGGGGATACAAAGGCCGCGCCAAAGGCGACGTGGTTAACGATCTGCTCTCAATCAGCGAAGAGCCCAACGTGAGAATTATGGAAACTAAGGCACTCGTGTGCGCCATTGCCCCGGGCCGCAGGCCACGATCCGAACAGTCGTTACAGCAAACGGGAGTGAAGCAGTCATGAGCATCACTGCATTCCTTACCGACTCAACTTTGTGTATCGGCTGCAAAGCCTGTGAAGTTGCCTGCAAAGAATGGAACGGCGTCGGCGAAGACGGTCTGAATTGGAGTGGCAACTCTTACGACAATACCGGCGCGCTCGGCCACTCGACCTGGCGGCACGTGAAATTCGTGGAGCAGATGCCCGAGGCGGGTTTCGGCGGAAATGCGCCTGAACTCAATACATGGGCGTTCTCGTCCGACGTTTGCAAGCACTGCGAAAATGCCGGTTGCCTTGAGGCCTGTCCCACTGGCTCAATCGTGCGCACTGAATTTGGGGGCGTTTATATCCAGCCCGACATTTGTAATGGATGCGCCTACTGCGTCGTCTCTTGCCCCTTCGGCGTGGTGCAACGCAATCCTGATGACGGTCGCGCATTCAAATGCACTTTCTGCTACGACCGCCAAAAAGCGGGACTCATTCCGGCCTGCGCAAAAGCCTGCCCCACCGAATCCATTAAGTTCGGAGAAATCGAAAGCCTGAAGTTGCGCGCCAAAGAACGCGTGGAAGAACTTCACAGCCGCGGAATGCAGGACGCGAATCTTTACGACTCTGCCGATACCAGCGTCGGAGGGACTCACGCGATGTTTATCGTGCGTGGCGATCCTCGCACATACAACTTGCCGCCAAAGCCCGAAGTGCCAACCATCTACCTGAAAAAAGGATGGACGTCCTCCGCCATCGCCGCCGCGATGCTTCTCGGCGGCACACTCCTCGCTTTCCTGGCGGATTCGCAGAGGAGCGGCGCGTGACCGATCGTCAGACTCGCGCTACGCCCGCCAGCCGCATTCCCGACATGAGCAGCGAACAGAGATTATCCGATATCCGGCGGGAAGCGGAACTACATGGCGCAGTCAAGGCCGACGGCATTCATCCCCCTGGCGCTCCGTTCCCTGTGGCATCTGAAGAAACGGGATATTACGGCATTCCCTTGCTCAAAGAACCTGCGTGGACGTGGGAAATCCCGCTTTACTTCTTCGTCGGCGGCGCGGCTGGCGCAGCTGCCGTCGTTGGCGCGATCGCGAGCTACACCGGAGCGGACCGCAAACTGGTACGCGATGCGCAATGGATTGCTGCCGCCGGCACCGTTCTCTCTCCAGCATTGCTCGTTGCCGATCTTGGCAAGCCTTCGCGCTTCCTGAATATGCTGCGCGTCTTCAAACCGCAAAGCGCCATGTCAGTTGGAGTCTGGACCCTTGTAGGATTCTCCGCCGGGGCGTCTGTCGCTGTCTTCGCCGGATTCCTGCAAGATCGCTACGGCCCATCTCTGCCGCTCCGGATTGTTGAAAATGCCGGTCAGGCCGTTTCCATGACTTTCGGCCTGCCATTCTCCAACTACACCGGCGTCCTGATCGGCGCGACGGCGATTCCGGTATGGAACGAAAATGTCGGCAATCTGCCAATTCACTTTGGTGCTTCGGGACTAAGCTCCGCCGTAGGCATGTTGGAATTAATGGGCAACGAAAAGAGCCGTGCTCTTCAAGCCCTCGGCGTGGGTGCGGCAATGGTCGAGTGTTGGGAAGGTTTTCGCCTCGAGAGCAAAGCAGAACCCAACCTCGGACCGGTAAAGCGCGGTCTCAGCGGAGCCATCGTTCGGACTGGTGGACTGCTTTCCGGCCCGCTTCCTCTAGCTTTGCGACTTGCCAGCATCATGACCGGTAGCCGCCACTCGAAAAAGTTGCGGAGAATGGCCGCCTCCTCTGCCATCGCCGGATCGCTTCTTACCCGCATCGGCTGGGTCCACGCCGGGCATGTCTCAGCTCGCGACTGGCGAGCACCTCTTGAAATCCCACGCACTCAACGCGGTTCCCAAACGCAATGAAGGGCGGTACAGGGCGGGTGGCCATTCAACACTGGTTCTGATTTGAGTGGGGCAATTTGTGCCTCGGGACAAGGTCTTCGTGCGCATTTCGTGCCGCATTCTGACTTGATCTCGACTCATCCTTCACAGCCAGTTCCGTAGTGAGCCAGCTCAAACATCCCATTCTAAATTTCGCAAAGAACACGAAATGAATGGGCCGCCAGTCCGCGAAACACGAGGTCCCTCCGTTGTGTTCGGTCGGGATGGCAGGATTGTGAAGATCTGAAAATCCGACCCGACCGGATTTCGGGAACTTTTTTCTTCTATCTTCCGTAACTCTATTGCAAACGAACATGGCGCGGCACAACCTCGCTGGATTTAAATGCGCCTGCCTCGAAAGGAAGTCTTATGAGCCTGAAGAACAGATCCCTCTTGTTGGTGGCAGGATTTTCTGCCCTGTCGCTGGCCGCTTTCGCGATCTCCGCGACCACTACGCGCTATCTGCACGTTAGGGTCAGTAATCCGGCTAGCCACGAACTGGTTCGCGTCAACGTTCCGCTTACCCTGGCGGAGAAGGTGATCCCTGCAATCAACCATGGCCAGCTTCGAAACGGTAAGGTGCAAATCGGCAATTTCAGAGCCGACAATGTAAACATCCACGCCATTCTCGATGCGCTGAAGTCCGTGCCGGAAGGCAAT
>DASYGR010000033.1:0-9669 GCA_035999525.1 Terriglobales bacterium | reverse complement strand
TGAAAATTGGGAATTCCGCGACCTCCGCGACGTGATGGGCGCCAAAAAACCAGGCCACTGTCCACGCGGCAAAAACAAAACCCGCCGTACGATATGCCCCGCGCCTATCACCGCGGCCCAGCCGCAAGTTCCGTCGAGCGAGCAGAGCTCCGACCACCAACACCGTAAGAAACAAAACCATGAAGATCACGAGAAATACCCAGTCCGCAGCGCTTACCGGATGGGGATTCACGCGCTCAGCCGGCGTCCAGGGACCAATCAGTTCGAAGTAAACGGGCTTACCCCGATAAGCCGCTGCCTCAATCCGCATCCGAATGTCAGGGCGCTCGGCCAACGATCCCGTCCATGCGGCTCGCGCATCGCTATCTACAGGAGGGGTCCATGTTGGCTGCGCTGGCGTCCACTTCGACTGATCAAGGCCTGCGGCAGAAAATAGCGGCAGCCAGTCTAGGGGCGACACACCGCCTTCCGCCTTCTCAATCTGCGGAGGAACTTCGATGAGCTGAATAAGATGACCGCGCGGTGTAAGTCTGACCAGGCTACACCCCGACACTGCTACCGGTGGGTCGTCCACCCACACGGCTCCATAAATAGGTGCATCCGAGAAGAAGAACGCCCGCAAAGCCGGCATGGGTATCGGACAACCGCGGTACCAAAAAACGAACGCGCCATTCTCGAGGTTATCCCAGCGCGTCTTAGACTTGTCGTGGGCTGCGATGTAACTCAGGAAGCGGGTTCCTTGGTAAAACCCCATCGCCGTGTCCACCGGCGGCTCGGAGTAACCGACGCTTTGCAAAATATCCCGCGCTCGTTCGGCAAGCGCCTCGGGAGGTTTTTCGAGCGGAACGCGCCGGTAGAGCTTGGTTTGTGCGCTCAACAGAATGGCGACTGCGACTGACACAACGACCGCTGCCAGCACGGTCCAAGCCACTGCGGGACGCAGGCCTTCCGTCTCTCCCGAGGCGGCGACCATCTCGGGCGACGGAGTTTCACCTGCGGCAAGCGCCGCGGCCAGAGGGTCGCCTCCCGGAAACGCGGCCGCTACCTGCCGTACGGAAGACGGCCGGAGCGCGGGATCTTTTTGCAGACAACGCATGATTGCCGTTTCCACAACCGGATCAAGATCCTTGACCACCGACGACGGCGTCCTGGGAGAAGACTCCAGATGCGCCCGCTGCCATTCAATGGGAGTGGTGGCCTGATACGGAAGGCGCCCAGTGAACAGCTCGTAAAAGACCAGTCCCAGCGAGTAAATATCGCTGCGAACACTGGCCTCGCCTTTTCCGATCTGCTCGGGAGCCATGTAGGCGGGCGTACCCGCAGTCTCGCTTCGGCCCGTTGCCTCTTCGTTACTTAGGGCCAGCCCGAAGTCCGTGATGCACCCGGCCTCGTCCATCGAGCATGATGTTGGCGGGCTTCAGATCACGATGCAGCAACCCGCAGTCATGCGCTGCCGCAAGGCCAGCACAGATTTGGTGCGCTGTTTCCAGAGCTTTGTCGGCAGGCAGGCGGCCGATTCGGCGCAACAGCGACGCAAGGTCCTCGCCGTCTATGTACTCCATGGTGAGAAAGTGCTTGCCGTCCACTTCTCCAATATCGTAAACGCGACAGACATTCGGGTGCGAGACCTGGCGTGCGTTACGCACTTCCGCATGAAATCCGGCGAGAGCCGCGGTGTCGCTCTGGAGGGAGGCGGGAAGAAATTTGAGCGCTACAACATTCCCAAGTTTGAGATCCTCGGCGCGATAGACTTCTCCCATGCCGCCTCGCCCGAGCAGAGCAACTATCCGGTACCGCTCTGCGAGAACAGTGCCAGGAGCGAAGCCACCGTTTTGCGACGGACGCGAACTTGCGGGAACTGTCCCCCGCAGATCCTTGGTGTTATCAAGAGTCGGGGTGTCAAGGATGGGTAAGCCACGCCCGCATGAAGAACAGAAGCGGACGCTTTCGGAAGATACGGCCCCGCAGCCGGAGCAGGTGACCATGCGGACGGATTGTACCGCATCGCACTGTAGGTTGTGAGACAGCTCCCTAGAGCGAGTTCATCATCCTCCGATATCGCCGCCACACGAAAATGACCGGCAACGCGAAAATCACCAGACAGATGAGCAGCGTGGGACCGTACTCTGCGACGAACACGAAGAGGCCGAGTAGCGTTTCAGACCCATTGCGATAGCCAACCACCAACGCGTTAAGAATGCGGGTGGAAACGGAAGCAGACGGTGGGTATAGCTGAGCCTTGTACTCCTCCGTGATCTGCAGTTCTACGGTGCCAAAGTCTACGCGGTGTTCGAGAGTCTTTTGCTCTGCTTCCATGCTTTCAATGTCCCCACGCACGCGCGCGATTTCCTCCTCCACTTGAAGGACCTCTGCGACTTTTCCAGTGCGCTCCTGAAGGATCGTGCGGAGCTGCTGTTCGGTATCTCGGGCGTTTTTCAAGCGAGCGACCAGATCTGTGTGCTGCTGAGTGACCTCCTCGCCCGACTGCGATTCGTTTTCGACACGCCCAAGTGTCTTGAGATCGGCAACAGCCGACGGCAGTTCGGACACTGGAATCCGGAGGGAGGCCTGAAGACTCTGTGGAGCGTTCTGTGGGGTGCTAACAGTCAGTTGTGCGGAATACCCGTGATGCCGGGCAAGGATAATATCGAGCGAGGAGCGGGAAGTAGCGAGGTCTTTCACCACGATCGAAACAGAGACCGTGCGCGCAATCATGGGGACGAGCGCAGTTGCGACGGCGATACTCCGCGAGTTGGCGATCGGGGGGCCATCAGCCTCAATACCGCGGCTGTCTCTATCGTAACCCTGCCTTTGGGAAAACTGCTCCATTTCATCACGTGTCAGGTGGGACCGGAGCAGGTTCGGCACGGAAATTGCCATCACCATCAAGAGCGCTGCCACCGTGGTTCCGCTCGCAATTGCCCACCGCTTCCAACTCCAAGAATTGGCTCGAGTGAATACGCCTCTCTTCCCGCCCTTGAATCCTGAATCAATCTCGGCTACCCGATTCATAAGGAGATTTTCCAACCTCGCTGGAACACCGGGGATGTTCCAGCTTGCAAGTGACTGCGACGTCCTGCGGAACTCTTCAGCGAGGCTCTTGCATTCGGCGCAGTCTTCCAAATGCGACGAGACGGCTTGGGCGTCCGTGACCGAAAGTTCATTGTCGAGAAACGCCATGACCTCTTCAGGGGCTACTGGGTGTGTGGAAGTATTCATGAATGTCCCTCGGATTCCGCGAGTTTTGCGGCGAATGGTTTAAGATGTGGGGCCGAGAGGATGTGACGCAGAGCGATCCGAGCGCGGAAAAGGCGCGAGCGCACCGTGTTGACGGGCAAACTCAGCAGCTCTGCGATATCGGCGTAGGTAAGCAGTTCAAATTCCCGTAGCAACAAAATTTCCCGATCTATGCGCTCCAGTTTCCCCACTGCTTGGCGCAGACACAACTCGGCCTCTGTCGTGTTTTGAGAGGCAGGCTCACGAAGCCCAACTTCTCCGCCCAAGAACGTCGCTCGGAACGCCGCTTTTCGGCGATGAGCGCGCAAAATCTTGAAGCCGATAGCATAGAGATAAGTTCGAAAAAGTGCTCGCGGCTCGTAGCGTGACGACGCGCGAATCAGTGCTAGAAAAGTCTCTTGCGCTAATTCTTCCCCTTGATCTGGATCGGGAACGAGGCGCCGGAAGAATCCAAACAGTGGTTGTTTGTATCGTCTAAACAGTTCGTCGTCCGCGTTGTTGAGCCCAACGTTCATAGCGTTTCGCGTGTCGCGACAAAGTTTAGAACAAGCCCGGCAACACTTCTTGGATAAGCCGTCTGAGCTTTGCACTCTTGGTAATGCCTTGAAATGCTAGAAAGTTCCTACAAGGTTGGCAGAATGTTGATTGGGTGACGGGACTGAACCAGGCACGGACACGAATATGCCTGCTGACCTAAGACGAATCACTCCAATAAGATGCAAAGGTAGACAGATGGGGCAATAGAAGCCGGCCCTACCCGACGAAATCCACTCTCGCCGCGATCGGAATGATTCCTGCCGTATGACCCATGTCCAGCAGGCGCCGGACTGCTTCCCGTCCGTCGGCGCCGTAATCCAGTGTGCGTTCGTTGACGTACATCCCTACGAATTTATCTGCAAGCTGCGTGTCGAGATCACGCGCGAATTGCATGGCATACGCCAGCGCCTCTTCACGGTGGTCGAGAGCATATTGGATGCTCTCACGCAGCGCGTTAGAGACGCTTGCGATCATCTCAGGTCCGAGGCTGCGGCGGATGGCATTTCCGCCAAGCGGCAGAGGTAATCCAGTTACGGTCTGCCACCACTTGCCCAGATCCACAATCCGATGTAATCCTGCCTTGCCGTATGTCAATTGACCCTCGTGAATAATCAGCCCCGCTTCCTGCTTTCCTTCCAGCACCTCAGGAATAATCTGATCGAATGGAACCACATCAGTATCAATGCCCGGAGCAAAAAGCCTGAGCACCAGATAAGCCGTCGTCAAATTGCCCGGCACCGCGATTTTCTTCCGCTTAATCTCGCTCTGGGTGTAGGTCTTGTTAGCTACGATCATGGGACCATAACCATCCCCGACGCTGCCCCCGCTCGGGAGCAACGCATAATGATCTTGAATGTAGGGATAGGCGTGAAATGAAATCGCGGTCACGTCATAGACGCCTTCTCCCTGCCGTGCATTCTGATTCAGGGTCTCGATGTCACAGAGAGTGTGGGTGAATCGAAGTCCGGGCACACGTACTTTATTAGTCGCGAGCCCGTAAAACATGAATGCATCATCGGAGTCAGGACTGTGCGCAACGGTAATCTCTCGAATTCCAGAGGCGGTACTGCTAGACATTGCAAATCCTTTAACATCCCCGGCGGGGCAAGCACAAGAATTTAGAGTGATGGAAAAATCAGTGTTGTTTGAAGAAGCGTTGCCAGCCACTCGCAATCGCGGAAGCGCACATCACTTTAATTACTTCAGCAAAAATAAACCAATAAAGGCCAAATCGAATCGCTAGCGCGAAAGAATGTGTGTACACCGTCAACCACGTGATGCCACCGGCGAACAGCACGACGTCTCCCAATATGCTGCCTACGGCCGCTCGAGCGAAGGTTCTTGCGCGGCGCTCCATGATCAGCCCCGCTAAGCCCGCTGCAAGTGGATAAGCGAACAAATACCCTCCGGTGGGACCGAGCAACTGTGCGATACCTCCCAGGCCTCCGATGCTGAATACGGGGAGTCCCGCAGCGCCTTCAGCCAAATAAAGAAGAAGAGCAGCAAAGCCGCGACGGCTGCCCAGCATGAGGCCGACCAGTAGCACTCCAAAATTTTGCAAAGTCAGGGGGACCGGGGTGCCAGGAAGTGGCAAAGAAACACGCGCGCAGACCGCAACGAACAAACTCGCTCCAATAATGATGGCTCCTTGTTGCGCCAGATCGAGAGTTCGACTGCCACGTTCAAGAGTGTGCGTCGCTGTTCTTGTCATATCTTCTCCAAACACTATTCAGTCCTCGTGTTCGATTTCAATTTCTCCGGAAGCAGTTTGCAAAGTTCCTTTTGGACCTTTCATGTGGCGGCGTATGCGCAGGTAGAGAGATATGCCCGCCCAGGCAATTGCCGCAATGCCGCAGCCCAGGATCAAAAACCACCACATCATCCGCACGATGTCCTAGCATATCAAACGAACATGCGGCGGACTTGAAGTCCGTAAACTATTTTCCTGCCATGGTTCGTTCAACGTCCTCCGCTGTGTGCGGCAGCGATTCGGTGAGATTGATAAGTTTGCCATTGGGATCAACATAGAAAATGTCCTCAATGCGTACGCCCAGCTTCTCTTCCGGGATATAAATTCCCGGCTCAATAGTGAAGACAGCTCCCGGACCAAGCTTCACGGCGTAGTCTCCAGGATCGTGCACATTCAGGCCAACATAGTGGCTTAGTCCATGAACAAAATACTTGCCCAGCGAGTTGCCGTGCAGGTCTTGACCGTGAGAATTAATGTAATCAAAGGCGATTTTATGAAGTGAATCCGGAGTGTCCCGCCGCAGTGTGGATTTGCCGGACTGAAACGCGGCGATCGCAGCCTGTTGGGCGCCTAGCACGATGTTATAAATCTCACGTTGCCGCGGAGTAAATGTCCCTGAGGCTGGCAGCGTTCGGGTAATGTCGGACGCATACATGGAATACTCGCCGGCTGCGTCAATCACCACAAGGTCTCCGGCATTGATCGACCCAGAATCGTCAGAGTAGTGAAGCACCGTGGAATTCGCTCCCGCTCCCACAATCGGGGCGTACGCGGGACGCTCACATCCGCGTTTTCCCCACTCATATTGCACCAACGCTGAAATTTCACGTTCGCTAATGCCAGGTTTCATTGCGTGCATCGCCGCTAGTTGCGCAGCGATTGACGCATTTGTCGCTTTGCGGATGAGTTCAATTTCGCCGGCGTCTTTAAAGGTTCGCAGGGAGGAAAGCATTGGCCGGACATCCTGAAATGAGATGCCCACCGGAAATGCATTGGCCTGCTTCAACCACTCGAGCGGAGCTGTGGAATTTGGCGTTTCTCCATACCCGGGTACATCGGTGTAGACAGTCGGTCTCTGCCCAAGCAGATGCAGCAATTCGTTCCGCAAATTATCAAGCGCCTCAACATGATCGAACCCTGTAACTCGAGGTGCATCCGGATTGTCAGGGCCAAGTTTGGGGCCAGTCCATTGTTCCTGCGAAGGATTGCGACTTGGAAGAAAGAGTATTTCCGTATATCGCCGCGCCGTCGAGCCGGCCTGCGCCTCATCGGCAGCAGCGATCAGCAGCGCGGCACCGGGTTCGGTCCATCCCGTCAGGTAAAAAAAGTTGTCATAAGGACGATAGCCATAGAGATCGTTTGGGCCTTCTGCCTCTGGCGGAGCAAAAAGAAGCACGTATCCATCTTTAATTTTGCCGCTCAGGGCTTGACGCCTGGCGCGGTAATCGGAATTCGGTTGCCGCTCAAGGGGGAAGGCAACAGTTCCAATGGAAAGCGTAATCAACAGAGAACTGAGAACCGCAAGCTTTTTCATAGGCAAAGTATTTAAAAATCTTCTGAGTCACGTAGGGACAGCCGGGGCGGTTGTCCCTACGCAACTCACACACCCACCGGGAACGGCTTCGTCTCTCTCTCGCCAGCGAGCGACAATCCTGCGAAACGACCTTGCAGCAACGACATCAGGCCGGTGTACCAATATCCCACGACAAATAAAATCAAGAATGGCACCGTGATGTAATTCTCATTTTCAATCGCATAATAAACCGTCATCGCAAAGTAAGTCCCGATCAGTAACTCCACCCAAGGAACCCATCCCAGCCTCCGACGATACGCGTTTGAACGAACCTTATCTTTCTTGGAACCCAGGTTGTACTTGGGTGTCCGGGCGAATGCGGTCTCTCTGCCGACCAGCGCTTCGAGTACTGCCCGCGCGTTGGTCACCGTCAGTCCAATTCCCAACGCCATCAGAAAGGGAATATAGAGCAACGCGCGTGGCCATTTCCTGGGAAAAAGTTCGCGCTGCGAGACCAGATAAAAACTCGAAATTGAAAATGTCGAAACCAGGAAAAGCGGCAAGTCAATGTACATCATTTGAAACCAGCCCTGATAGAACCTGATTATCATTGCCGGCAACAAAAGCACCGACAGCATAATCATCAGCGGATAACTGACATTCGCAGTCAGGTGGTACCAGGCTTCAAATTTGACGTGAAATGGTTGATCACTCTTCAACACACGAGGCAGTACTTTCTTAGCTGTTTGAATCAGACCCTTCGCCCAGCGAGCTTGCTGCGTCTTAAATGCGGTCATTTCAACCGGAAGTTCAGCGGGACATTCCACGTCCTGAAGGTAAATAAATTTCCATCCCTTGAGCTGCGCTCGGTAAGACAGATCAGTGTCCTCGGTGAGAGTATCGTGCTGCCATCCGCCGGCTTCTTCGATAGCAGTGCGCCGCCATAGGCCTGCGGTCCCGTTGAAATTAAAAAAAACACTGCTGCGAGCGCGTCCGGAATGTTCCAGCACGAAATGTCCGTCCAGCAGGATGGCCTCAACTTCGGTCAACAAAGAATAATGCCGGTTGATATGAGTCCAACGCGTCTGCACCATGCCGACTTTCGGATTCGTCATATAGTGGACAGTGCGCAGCAGGAAGTTTTTCGGCGGAACAAAATCAGCGTCGAAGATCGCGATAAATTCGCCTTTGGCTGTCTTCATCCCTTCCGCCAGCGCCCCAGCCTTGAAGCCTTCCCGATTCGTCCGGTGAAGATAAGAAATGGGAAGTCCCAGTGCCGCATAATGTGCTACCAAGCCGCGCGCGACCGCGACAGTTTCGTCCGTCGAATCGTCGAGCACCTGTATGTCGAGTTTTTCCGCCGGATAATCCAGCCCGCAAATAGCTTCGAGCAGCCTGTCAATGACGAATTGTTCGTTGAAGACCGGAAGTTGGACCGTTATCCGAGGCAGGTCTGAAAAGCGGCTGGCAGGCTCGCTAGTATGATTTTTTCTGTTCCTATAATAAAGATAGACCAGCAAGTAACGATGCGCGCCATAAGAAGCTAAGAGCGTCAATATGACGAAGTATGGGATAAGCAACGCAAGGTCGAATCCGTTGAGCTGATACAAGCCTTTGAAAGTCGTGTCCAGAAAATGCTGGCGAATATATGGACCCATGCCGCGCGATGCGAAAATGACGGCAAACTGGGAAGGAACTTCCATGGTGGCTGGCGAACGCTCGGTTCCTGCTGAGGGTCTTCCGAAGGTTTATTGTAACTGAAGGAAAGCCTCGAGCCTAAAGAGGCCTGTCCGGTCGAAATTCAAATACCCCGCCATTTGATCGCGTAGCAATGGGTGTCCTCACCTGTAAGCACGATTTGTAGGGGCGCCCTCCCAAATCGTGACAGCAGGCAGCCGACATGTGACGGATGACCATGCATTCGTTTTCATCACAGTATAGCCTCCGATCCGTGGGCCTGTGGTGTAACGGCGGCACGGAACCCCATCAAGGTTGCAGGTACGGGTCCGAGTCCCGCCAGGTTCACTCCCCTCGATTATTGGGGGTTGGCCTCAAAGTGCCAAAACGGGAGGGTCGGCTTGATGGAGTGCGCGGCTCTACCCTGATTGACTTGATTTAGGTTTAGCCCAGGCTGAGAATTATTCTGACCTTGATGGGGTATCGCGACTTTGGAAATGGCCTCGAGATCTGACGCCATTTTCATTTGATTCCTAATTCAAGAAGTACGTCCGATACAGCGTATCCCGCTGCACCGGTCTGAACCCCGCGTCGCGAATGATGTGCCGCAACTCTTCTTCCGTCGTGCAATTATTTACTCCCGCTGCGCGCACAACGTTCTCTTCTAACATCACTGAACCTACGTCATTGCCGCCGAAACGCAGGCCCATCTGGCAGACTTTCAGTCCTTGCGTAACCCAACTCGATTGCACATTGAGGAAGTTCGAAAGATAGAGACGCGAAATGGCCAGCGTTTTCAGATACTCGACGGACGTCGCTTCGTTCCAATGCCGTCCACCCAAAGCAGTGTTTGCCGGCTGGAAACTCCAGGGGATGAAAGCGGTGAAGCCTCCAGTTTCTTCTTGAAGCTCAAAAAGCCGCTGAAAGTGATTGACGCGATTTTCGTAGTTCTCGC
>DASYGR010000008.1:0-7677 GCA_035999525.1 Terriglobales bacterium | reverse complement strand
TCGCCTGCTCCCGAGGAATACAAGAAGGCGCTCGATTTGATTCATTCTGCCAAACGTCCCGTGATCCTCGCGGGACACGGCATTTTGATTTCCGGCGCCATGCGCGAGGTAATCACGCTCGCAGAACGCGGTGGAATTCCGGTTGCCCTTACGCTTCTTGGGCTCGGGGTCTTCCCTGCTTCTCATCCGTTAAATCTCGGAATGATGGGCATGCACGGCGAAGCCTGGGTGAACCACACCATTCAGGAGGCCGACCTTCTCATCGCCCTCGGCATGCGTTTCGACGACCGGGTCACCGGAAATCTGAAAACCTACGCGCCGAACGCCAAGAAAATTCACGTGGAGGTTGATCCGGCAGAAGTCAATAAAAACGTGAAAGTGGATGTTGCTTTAGTTGGCGATCTTCGCGAAGTTCTGCATGAACTGCTGCCTAAGATCGAATCTCCAGATCGAGGAGAATGGCTGCATCACATAGACGAATTGAAGGGCGATGCCGCGGTTCGCGATATCCAGAATCTTCCGGACAATGGTCACCTCTACGCTGCCCACGTGATTAACGATCTCTGGCGCGAGACTCGCGAGAGCAACACGATCGTGGTCACAGACGTGGGCCAGCACCAGATGTGGGAGGCTCAGTATTACAAGCACGAGCAACCGCGTTCGCTGATTACGTCCGGTGGCCTCGGAACTATGGGATTCGCTCTACCCGCAGCAATCGGAGCAAAGGTAGCGCGTCCCGATGCCGAGGTGTGGGTGATCGTCGGCGATGGTGGCTTCCAGATGACCCTCTGCGAGCTGGCTACGATCATGCAAGAAAAGATCAAGGTCAATGTCGCCATCATCAACAACGGATATCTTGGAATGGTTCGCCAGTGGCAAGAGTTTTTCTATGAGCGGAACTATGCTGCGACACCCTTGCTGAATCCGGACTTCGCGAAACTCGCCGAGGCTTATGGCATGAGGGGTGTCACCGTGAAAGAGCGGTCGCAAGTGATTCCGACAGTAAGATCCGTTCGCGAACATGCCGGTCCTGCCGTGATTGATTTCCGGGTCGAGCAGGAGGACACCGTATATCCGATGGTCGCCGCCGGAGCGGCGCTGCATGACATGATTCGGCGGCCCACGCCGCTAGTGGAAACCGCCGACGATGAGTAATGATTTATGTGGGGCGGACACTCTTGTCCGCCGCAGTTGGTTTTGATTTTTTTTCGATTGAAATGTTGAAGTCAGGCAGCGGACAGGGTGTCCGCTCCACACGGATGTTGGTGAAACCCTCATGATGAACACATACGTCGTATACGTCGAAAATAAACCAGGAGTCCTGACGCGGGTCGCATCTCTCTTTCGCCGCCGCGCGTTCAACATTGATTCGCTAACCGTCGGCCGCACCGAAAAGCCGGAAGTTTCGCGAATGACGATCACCGTAGATGCCGACTACGACCAGGCTCGTCGCATCGAAGCGAATCTGTACAAGCTGGTAAATGTGTTGTTGGTCGAAAATATTACAGAGTCGCCCGCGATCATCCGCGATCTAGCCATGATCAAAGTCGCTGCCACGCACGATGCACGTTCTCACGTACTGGAACTGGCGAGCGTGTTCCGCGCGCGCGTAGTGGATGTCGCCCCCGAATCCCTCACCATCGAAATTACCGGCACCGAAGATAAAATTGATGGACTGCTCGAAGTGCTTCGCCCCTACGGCGTTCTGGAAATGGTGCGCACAGGAATCGTAGCCATGCGTCGCGGGAACAAGGGAACTGTGGCTGCTCCTTCCATAAATTCGGGAGTCGCCGAGATCGCCGCGGACGAGGGTGTCTCGTACTCGGTATAATCCGCTGCAAAAGCTTCATTTCGTGCATGCGGCTCAGAACTGAAATGAAGCATCGCGAATTACTTCCCAAGAATTGACGGAGAAACGGCGTTAGACCACTTAGCGACTTTTTGGCCTGCCACGAACGTCAGAATTCCCTTCGCGGCACGAATCGGATTCCAGTTGACGTTTGAGGTTTGACGGGGGGAACGTTCGTGGAGAGCCGGGCGTCTCCGCCCGGCATGACGGGCTGGGACGCCCGTCGCTCCATCGAAAAAAATCTAGACTACTTCTGTTTCGCGATGATCTGATCTTTAATCTTCGCGTAAGTCGCCGCCGGAATAACTTTCTTTTTCGTCAAGTCGGTTTTCTTGGCGTAAGGACGTCCGTCAATAATCTTCTGAGCATACTTCTCACCGATTCCTGGCAGGGCGTCGAGTTGTTCCTTGCTGGCGGAATTAATATCAACCAGGTCAGCATTGCTGGCCATTGCGGTTTTGTCGGTGCTCTTGCTGGGAGCTTTCGACGTCTGCGCAAAACCCATTCCCGTCAGCATTGCGACAGCAAAAAATGCGATCACGATCTTTGTCATTAAATTTTTGCGATTCATGTTTTTCTCCTTTCAGTTATTCCTTCTTGGCTTCTTTGTACCCGGCGGACTGGGCTTCACTCTCAGTCATGAACTTCCCTTGTTTCGTCTTACCGTACCACCGGCCCTCTTTGTGATAAACACCAGTTTCGGTATTTACCCAGACTTTTCCGCTCGATTTGGCCGCCATAATCTCGGGAGTCGAAGCCGTAGCCCCTCCCGCACTTTTAACGGACTTCGATTGCGGCCTGGCGGTGTTCGAGGAGGTTGCAGTCGAAGCGCCATTGGCTGCGGGTGCGCTGGCCGCTGGAGCGGACTTGGTTGCTGGCGGGGTACTGGGCGCCATAGCTCCGCCGCTCGAACTCATGCTTGATCCGGCGGATGTCGAGGCTCCGCTAGCGGCGTCAGATTTACGGCTTTTTCGAGTTTTCTTGGCGGTTGCGGTGCCAGTGTCGCTGGTAGCGGCCGTTGTGGGAGGTGTGGCAGCGGTAGATTGATCGGAAGTAGCCTGAGCACTCTTGCTCTTTTTCGATTTCTTCTTGGTCGTGGTGGTCGAACTGGTCTGATCAGTGGACGTACTTGTCTGGGCGTGAGCGAATGCTTGGAAAGTCCCAACTACAAAAACCAAACACAGCGCTCCTGCGAACTTTGCTATTTGCTTTCTGTTGAATATAGTCATCGAGGTTCCTTTCACCGTAAGTTCTGGGACCGCGCTTAGACGCGGACGACAAAAGCGTGCACAGTATTCGAACTTATATTTGTAGGCTGCGCAAACGAGCCATATATTGACATCATCAGGGCACTTGGTCAACCTAAGGAGGGGTCGTTGTAGCTTTCGAAACGAGAGAAATCGGGACCTTCCGGCAGCCCGGCGAACATGTCACTCGAAGGTTCGTTTTAATTGCCCGCATGCGGCGTAGATGTCGCGGCCTCTTGGGCGACGAATAAATGCGGGAATACCGGCGCCAACCAATATGCCCTGAAATTGAAGAACGCGGTCGTGAGGCGGCGTTTCAAAGTCAATTCCTGGCCCGGGATTCAGGGCGATCAAATTCACTTTGGCACGGGTGCCCCGAATCAATTCCACCACTTCGCGCGCATTCGTCGCCGAGTCATTTACTTCTTTGAGCAGAACGTACTCGAACGTGAGCTTCTCGCGGGATCGCAGCGGAAAATCCCGAGCCGCAGCAATCAACTTCTCCAAATTCCATTTGCGATTGATCGGCATTAGCTTGCTGCGCAGATCGTCATTTGAAGCGTTCAATGAGATCGCCAGTTTAGGGCGCACTGCTTCCGATCCGAGATCATGAATCCGTGGAACGATGCCGGCGGTTGAGACAGTCATTCGCGACTCCGGAATTCCAACACCGTCTTTCAACAGTCTGACTCCCTTTATGAAGTTGTCGTAATTCAGGAAAGGCTCGCCCATTCCCATAAAAACCAAGTTCACGCGATCATTTGGAGGCGCAGCATGCTGGTCATTGAGTACTGCACAAACCTGTCCAACGATTTCCCCCGCCGTAAGGTTGCGCTTGACTCCAAGCAACGCTGTCAGACAGAACTGGCACGCTACCGCGCAGCCGACCTGGCTGGAGACGCAAATGGTTGCCCGACCCCGGTGTCGCCCCTCGACGTCGTCTCCTGCATCGGACCCGTCTCCGGCTTCGCCGTCATCCCCATCAGGCATCCACA
The DNA here is from genome assembly GCA_035999525.1 of Terriglobales bacterium. Taxonomy (GTDB): domain Bacteria; phylum Acidobacteriota; class Terriglobia; order Terriglobales; family Acidobacteriaceae; genus PALSA-188. Next base: position 3,586 of record DASYGR010000008.1, on the reverse strand, counting down.
CCGTTTCGACCGTTTGCCCATCGCTTAGAGCAATCAAATAACGTACGGTGCCATCGCCGGAAACGAATTTCTTTTGAATTGCGGGCAATCCGACCAGGAGGCCAGACTGACTCAAGACCTCCCGCAACCTGAGAGGCAAAGTGGAAATACTCTCAATGGAATTCAGTCGCTGGCGGTAAAGGGCCTCAAAGATTTGACGAGCGCGGAAAGCAGGCTCTCCCCACTCATCTGTGAGCTCGGTAAGCTCCTCTAGACTGAAACCCACGAGCTCGATTCGTTTGTTATCGTTCATGCATCTAACAGTTATCCGGCCAGACGCAAAGCGACAAGGAATCGGAAGCGAAGGCCTAAGAATTATCTATAACTACATTAAAACAAACCGTTTATATGTGGTTAGCGTCCCTGCTCATCGTGTGTAACAATAGTTAAGTCGTTGGCTTTTGCGATTCTGCCGAAGCCGTTTGGTGAAAATTCATGGTTGAAGAGGTCCGAAATATCCACCGCGAAGTCCTGCCCAATGGACTGTCCATTATTACCGAGGAGATGGAGCACATTCGCTCGGTTTCCATCGGAATATGGATCAAAACCGGCTCGCGGGATGAAGATCTGCAATGGAATGGCATATCCCATTTCGTTGAGCACATGGTCTTCAAAGGGACCAAGCATCGCACCGCCGAAGATATTGCCCGCCAGGTTGATTCCATCGGCGGCAATATGGACGCCTTCACTGCCAAAGAATGTATCAGCTTCAACGTCAAAGTGCTCGACGAGCATCTGCCAATTGCGATGGACGTTCTGAGCGATCTGGTGCTCAACCCTGTTTTTGATGCCAACGACATTGGCCGTGAACGTGGTGTGATTCTGGAAGAAATCAAAATGGACGAGGACAGTCCAGATTACCTCGTTCACGAGATTTTTACCCAGAATTTCTGGAAAGACCATCCTTTGGGCAAGCCCATTCTTGGCACCAAAGACACAGTCCGAAAATTCGAACGCGATCCGGTGATGGATTTCTACGGCCAGCGTTTCGCGCCCGGGAATCTCATCATTTGCGCCGCCGGCCATTTGAAGCATCAGCAATTTGTGGATCTGGTAGCCAAGCACTTTGAGCAGATGAAGCCCATGAAGAATGGCTTCCACAGTCCACAGCCAAAGATCGTTCCGCGAATCATCATGCGGAACAAGAAGGCATTGGAGCAAGTCCAGATTTGTGTGGGTGTACCTTCTCATCCCATCACCCACGAGCGGCGCCACGCCTCGTACATACTGAACACATTGCTCGGAGGCGGGATGAGTTCCCGCCTGTTCCAGAACATTCGCGAGCGGCAGGGTCTCGCCTATGCCATCTACAGCGATCTGACTCCGTACCGCGATACCGGGTGCCTTTCCGTCTATGCGGGAACGTCGCGTGAATCGGCCGCGAAAGTGGTGCAGTCCATTGTTTCGGAATTTCACAAACTGAAGGTCGAGGAAGTACCCCCCGATGAACTCCGGCGGGCAAAGGATCAGTTGAAGGGCAGCCTTATGCTTTCGCTGGAATCATCCACCGCCCGCATGTCGAACCTGGCTCGCCAGGAAATGTACTTCGACCATTTCTATGGTTTGGATGAACTCATTGAAAAAATCGAGAGCGTGACGTCGGAAGAATTGAAAGAATTGGCAAACGAGTTTTTCCACACCGATTCGATTGCCGTAACCGTCCTTGGGAACCTCAATGGGCTGAAGCTCACGCGGGAACAGTTAGCCTGCTAGGCAACTCCCGCCCATATTATCCGGCGACTGCGGGCTTACCTATGACCACCCCGATCGCTCACGAAGAGGCCTTAGTTAGAGCGTTCATACCTGTTCACCGTCAGGAGCGCTTTCTCGAGATCGTGCGGAAGCCTAAGAAAAGGGCGAAACTCCTCGCGGAGCTTTCCCATTTCAAAGCCCTTCATCCGAAGTTCATGGTATCGATTCCGCCGAACCAACAGAATCCCTCTGCATTGGCAAAAATACTCAGAGCAAAGGGTGCTGGCTCTAATTGCTACGTTATATCTGAAAATCCTGAATTAGACGGACAAGAGACGGACCTCGACACCGCGCTTAAAAAGGTCGTCGGTTATCAAATGGGCACGCTCCTCTCATGCGTGCCGGGGAGGTTGGGATATTTCGAAGATGAGGATGGTCGCTGTATTCTTGAGGCGTTAGAGATGTTGGGACATATCTGCACTATGGTAGAATGGCAGCTAGACGGGGTAGAATGTCCACCATATGAGCCTGAACATCAAGAACAAAGACGCCCACAAGCTCGCCCGCCAGTTGTCGAGACTTACTGGGGAGAGCTTAACCGAAGCAGTCACCGAAGCGGTCCGCGAACGCCTCAGGAGGGTACAGGACAAAGAAAAACATACTGCCAAGCTCTCCGACCGTCTTCTGGAAATCGGCCAGGACTGCGCGACGCGCTTGAAAGAGCCCTTTCGCTCGGCTGATCATGGCGACCTTCTCTATGATGAGAAAGGTCTGCCGAAATGATTCTTGACAGTTCCGCCCTGATCGCGATCCTCCGCTTTGAAGAGGAAGCGCCAGAGTTCGCAAGAATCATCGAAATGGCCGTGCAGCCGCGTATCTCAGCCGTGAGTTATGTGGAATCAGCAGCGGTTATTGATGGCAGCAAAGATCCGATTGCCAGCCGCCGTTTTGATGAGTTGATCGAAGCGGCGCGAATCGCGATTGAGCCAGTCACCGAAGCGCAGGCTCACATTGCGCGCCAGGCCTATCGCGACTTCGGAAAAACGAGCGGCCACCCCGCTAAACTGAATTTTGGAGACTGCTTCTCCTACGCGCTGGCGAAATTCAAAGCAGAGCCTCTCTTGTTTAAAGGCCGCGACTTCTCGCGAACGGATGTGAAGTCGGCACGAGCCTAGGCGGGTTTTCCCCCTTGCGAAAACCGTTCAACTTAGTTAAGAAGGCATATACCTATGTACACGCCACGGACGCCTGGAGGCCGCACGCAACGCAAGGCTAAAATCTCTATGAATAACCGCAGTCAAGCAGTGCGCTTGCCCAAAGAGTTTCAGTTCAGCGCCGAGGAGGTATCTATGCGGAAAGAAGGAAGCGAAGTTGTACTTTCCGCGCGACCTTTTGATTGGACTTCCTATCTAGCTGAGGGTCCGGTCGCCTCCGCGAAGTTCATGGAAAATGTCGAAGATCTGCCGCCCACATTCGCGCTGACCTAAAGAGGCTCGGCATTATGATCGGAGCGAACGACCTGTTCATTGCGGCTCACGCCCGTAGCCTCGGCTTGACGCTGGTTACCAACAACACAAGAGAGTTTGGGCGAGCCTCCAGGTTAGTGATCGAAAATTGGACAATTTAGAGAGCTTGCCTGCCTGAATCTCCCGTACACGCTTGCGGAGCGACGTTTTTTGAGGGCAGACACGAACCCGGGGCACCAGGCGGGCGTTCGCGGAGCCTCTAAAGTAACAACTTTTCTTACTGGCCTTCCGGCGAATTTCAGGGCATACTATCGGCAGGCCCGACCCCCCGTGGCCGGGGAGCTCCAACATGCCAGTGCTGGAACAGAAGGTCGAAGCCGAAGTAAACA
>DASYGR010000436.1:0-11696 GCA_035999525.1 Terriglobales bacterium | reverse complement strand
GGCAATTTCGTTTCGGATCACAGTCGCATTTTAACAGGCGACTGAAGTCCCGAGCGGCAAGACAAATTTCACTAAAGGACACTCACTGTTTATGTACCCGGTACAACATGCATGCGTGGGATTGCAAGGTTACATTGATTCCTTTCGCCGTTCCCAGATTCTTGTGCTCCCACAAATCCCTCACTTGGTAATTCGACCCGCTCAAACCCAACTCCTTCCACGAATAGCGAGGCGTTTGGGGACTGTCGCTTGTGTTGAAAATGGCGACATAGTTTCCATTTCCGTGATCCGGCCGCGAAGTCCAGACAACCGCCTTGTCTGTACTAATCACCGCACGCTCCCCGGTGGAGTGCTGATCAACGGCGATAACTTCCGGATTGGTAAGCAACGCAATCGTCCGTTCGTCGCTTGAAAGCAGGCTGCCGCCCATGATGAGAGGAGACCGGAACATACTCCAAAGGGTGAAGAGAGTTCGCTGCTCGTCATGGGTCAACCCTGAATCTCGCGGCTTGCCCCATCCAGGCGACGGCCCAAGGTGACCAATGGGAAGCATGTCTGCATCCGGCCAGTGACCAGGCTCGGTTAGTGACGCCCACTTTGCGGCACGTTCGAATTGGTTACCCACGCCTTGAGGAAAATCAGTATTGCTTCGCCAGACGTCCCATACGTCATCCGAAATCCGCCACATTTGCGCGTACTGGCGCATCTCATCCACTTTTTCAATTGGCGTTGCGCCCGGAGAAAGACTCAAGACGATGGGACGTCCCGTTTTCTTTAGGGCAGAAGCCAGCATGCGAATATCGGCGCCGGCATAAGGACGGCTGCTGATGCAGTCAACTTTAATGAAATCCACGTCCCAGCTGGCATAGAGTTTTGCGATGGAATCGTAATAAGCCTGCCCAGCGGGCGAGTCTTTCAGCCCATAGTTGTCGGAATTCCACGGGCAAGGCGCGGAAGGATCGGCTGCATCGGACGCCTTAAATGTGGAACCAGCGATGGGAGAGTCAGTTGCGACGGCTTGCTTCGGGATACCGCGCAAAATATGGAAGCCGAACTTCAGGCCCAACGAATGCACATACGCAGCGAGACGCTTGAATCCCGCATCGCCCGCGGCTGACGGGAAACGGCTTGGCGCAGGTATATAGCGTCCATTTTCATCCAGGGTGAATTGGCGATTTTTTCCCTGCCCGTCAGCGCCGCCCTTTGGAATCGTCCAACCTTCGTCAACTACGACGTATTCCCATCCATAAGGCTTCAAGTGCTGGGCAAACCAATCCGTCGTAGCTTTGAATTGAGCCTCGTCAATGGTAGTTCCATAAGAATCCCAGCTATTCCATCCCATCGGAGGCGTGGGGGCGAGAATAGGTTGGTGCGCTTGTGCGCATGCAGGCAATGCAAAGCCGCATATTAGGAGAAGTAGCTGGCAGAATTTCAACATTTGTAACGGCCCATGACCGTTCCTCGATAGCAAAGATAAAATCACCGGGCTATAGTAAATGCAGATTCGCTTGCACGAGAAATTGTTTTGGGAGAAGAAAGCCGCGCTCCTTTCATGGTGCCGGCCGCATCCAATTAAAATCAATTTTTCAGCGGAGGAAATTATGGCCAAAGCTACGTTTGCGGCCGGATGTTTTTGGGGAGTGGAGGCTACGTTCCGGCAACTTCCGGGAGTGTCGTCCACGCGCGTGGGATACACAGGTGGAAGCCTGGAGAATCCCACTTATAAAGATGTTTGCACCGATACCACCGGCCACGCGGAAGCAGTCGAAGTGGACTACGACCCGGCGAAACTTTCTTATGACAAGCTGCTGGAGGTCTTCTGGGAGAATCATGACCCCACGCAATTGAACCGGCAAGGTCCCGACTTTGGAAAGCAATATAGAACCGCAATTTTCTTTCACGATTCTGCGCAAGAAGCGGCTGCGAAGGCTTCGAAGGAGGTGTTGGAGAAATCACGACGCTACAGCAAGCCAATCATGACCCAGATTGTTCCCGCGGTGAAATTCTACGAAGCGGAAGATTACCATCAGCAATATCTGGAAAAACGTGGGCTGGCTACTTGCCACACTAAATAGGCTGCTCATCCAATGATATCGAGCTTCCAGAGCATGAAGCTCGCGCTCTCCCGCAGCAAAGCGACTCCCCGCTGCCACACAGAATGAGGACGCGAATCGGGACGTGGGGAGACGTACACGCGGATCCCTTCATGTTCTAGCAAATTGCGGATTCGGAAAACGTGATACGCATCACTGACGGCGATGCAGCTACTCATATGATTTTCGCGCATAATGACCGCTAGTCTTTCCGCGGACTGCGCGGTATCTGACCCTTGAGTTTCAGCGATGACTCTGGATTCAGGAATTCCCCGGTGGACTAGATATTCGTGCCCAACCCCACCTTCGCTATAGGAAGGGTCCGCGCCCGAACCTCCGGTCGTCAGAACTGTGGGCGCAAGGCCTTGCTGAAAAAGTTCGAACGCGTGATCAAGCCGGGCTCGAAAAACAGGTGAAGGATGCCCATCATATTGAGCTGCGCCGAAGACTACGATGGCGTCGGCGGGATGCATTTCCAACTTGTGGGAGTCTGCGACAATCTGCGATGAGATGAAAACCAAGTAGGTAGCCACGCCGATTGCGGCGACGAGGAGAGTGCGAATTATCCAATGACTCTGACGTTTGGATGGGGGAGTGCTCATCCTCTTGCAAAAAACTCTGAAATCTCCTGGGACGGAATTGCGCCTTCGCGCATGACCTTCCAGCGCGCCTCTTCGTCGGTCAAGTCAATAATTGTCGAAGAAACTTCGCGCGGCGAAGGGCCGCCGTCCACGATGATGGAAATGCGATCCTGCAACTGGTCGCGCACCGCTTCGGCCGTCGTGCATTCGGATTCGCCGCTGAGATTTGCCGATGTCGCGGTAATGGCAATTCTCGCTGCCTGAACCACTGCCAAAGGAATCGCAGAACTCGGGATACGCAAAGCCACGTTACCGGTGTTGGCGGTGACTTTTAATGGAAGTCGCGACGCGGCGCGGACGATAATCGTGAGCGGCCCGGGCCAAAATTTCCGCGCGAGGGCGTGGAACTCTTCCGGCAGCGGCTTGGCTAGTTCTTCGGCCTGTTCTACGCTCTCAATCAACAGAGACAGCGGCTTGTGGCGCGACCGCGACTTAATCTCATAAACACGATCAACGGCACGGAGATTAAACGGATCGGCAGCGAGACCGTAGAACGTGTCGGTAGGCATTCCCAGGACTTCGCCGGCTCGAATCTGGTCCGCCGCGTACCGCACCAGAGAGGCCTCCGGCGTATCGCTGTTAATTTTGACGATTTCGGCGCGCACCAAACTCCCTTCCTGCATGTTGTGGAATTAAGAAACTTAAGATAACACGGGACGCGTTCTAAACCGAGCAAAACAGGTATGATTTGGCCAGCATGAGCAGCCATCCAGGGAAGGCTCTCCGCCAATCCGGCGGTAGTCGCGCACGCTTGCGCACGATTGAGGGCACGCACAATGCGTTGGTCAAGGAACTTCGTGCCGCTTTCTCCCGCGGCGAATTGACTGCAGATGGCCATTGCGCCATTGAGGGCGTTCGCATCGTCGAGGAGGCGATTCGCAGCGGCCTCAAATTCAAGGCGGTCTTTTTTAGCAAGTCCGGAGAAAACAAAGCTGAAAGGCTTCTCCCGCAACTAGCGGCATACGTAGAGACTTTGCTGCTCCCTGACAAGCTGTTCGCCAGCGCTGTTCCCAGCGAGAGCCCGCAAGGAGTGGCCGCCCTGGTGAAATGCCGGCAGTTCACGTTGGATGATATTTTGGCAAAGATCCCCACCGGGCCGCTGCTGGCTATCGCCGGGGTCCAGGACCCAGGGAATCTCGGCACCATGCTGCGTTCCGCCGAAGCTTTTGGGGCGTGCGGGGTAATTCTTGGGGACGGCACGGCGAATCCGTTCAACTCGAAAGTAGTGCGGGCGTCGGCAGGTTCGGTTTTCCGGCTGCCGCAGGTTCGCGCAAATTTGCCGGGAGTTTTATCGGCGCTGCGGGAGCACGGTTTGCATTTGTTCGCGACCTCGTCGCATAAAGGCGTTGATGTGCACGAAGCCAAGTTTGATGGTCCTACCGCGATTTTTATAGGCAGCGAAGGCGCGGGATTGCCGCGTGAATTAATTTCGGAAATGGACGAAATGATCGCGATTCCGCATTCGGCAAACGTGGAATCGCTAAACGCAGGGGTTGCCGCCAGCATTATGCTGTATGAGGTGGCGAGAAAGCGCGGCTTACCAAACATATGAAGAGAGCGTGGACGGTTCTTTTTCAGGTACTCATCATTTGCGTTTTCATCTGTTTTACATTGGCGAAGGGTCACCGGCAGCGTCAGCGGGAAAGCGGTCAGCCCGGCGTCTTTGATTTTTATCTGCTCACGCTCTCGTGGTCACCGGAATTCTGCCACGGACACAGCTACAGCTCAGAATGCCAGAGCGGTGATCATGGTTTTATTGTGCATGGGCTTTGGCCGCAGTTCACCACGGGATATCCAGAAAACTGCTCGGACGCGCTTGGCCCTTCTAACCCATCTGAAATGCTCGACATTATGCCCGACGTGAGTCTCGTCCAACATGAATGGGTAACGCACGGGACTTGCAGCGGTCTGAGTGCCGGCGAATATTTCGCGCTAATCAGAAAGGCATATGCATCAGTCAAGATTCCTGCCCGGCTGGTGAGCCCCTCCGAAGGCTTTTCGATTGCGCCGGATGAATTGAAGGAGGAATTTCTGAGCGCGAATTCGAGGCTCAGCCGCGACAGCGTCGCGATCAGTTGTGGAAACAATTATCTGACTGGCGTCTATATCTGCATGACCAAGAATCTGGAACCGACGTCCTGCGGCAATATTAGGGATTGCCGCGCCAACGTGATCAAAGTGCCGCCAGTACGTTGATTAGTGATGGCAGGATCTTGCGTGCGTCCCCGCCTAGTTGTAGATGACCTTGCGCTCGCCCTTTACGATCCTGCCAACGGTGAATGCTTTCTCTCCGGCACGCTCAATGACGGTTTGAGCCTTCTTGAATTTAGCCGAGGGGACGACCAGCAACATTCCTAATCCCATATTGAAGGTTCGTAGCATTTCCTCGGGAGGCACATTCCCAAGCTTTTGCAGGTGCTCGAAAATCGGTAGGACGGGCCATGATCCCATTTCGATGATGGCGGCCATGCCTCGTGGCAACATTCTCGGAAGATTGTCGGTGATGCCTCCGCCGGTGATGTGAGCCATCGCGGTAACGCAATCACCTTCTACGAGCCGCTTAATCGCCGGCCAATAGCTCTTGTGAGTGCGCATCAACTCATTTCCGACTTTCCCTTTTAACTCGTTTACATACGATTCAGGGGTATAACCGCCGACTTCAAACAGGAGTTTGCGTGCCAGCGAATATCCGTTGGTATGAAGACCATTCGACGCCAAGCCCAGAATCACGTCGCCCACTTCGACAGTCTTGCCGGTAATAATTTTCTCGCGTTCGACCACGCCCACGATAAAGCCGGCGAGATCGTATTCTCCCTCGGGATAAAAGCCTGGCATCTCGGCCGTTTCTCCGCCAATCAGCGCACAGCCATTGTGCTTGCAGGCTTCCGCCAATCCTTCAACGACCTTTTCCGCCACCTCGGGCTCCAGCGTTCCCGTCGCAAGGTAGTCCATGAAGAAAAGAGGAGTTGCTCCCTGCACGGCGATATCGTTGACGCAATGGTTGACGAGGTCGGCGCCGATGGTGTGATGCACCTTCATCTCAAAGGCGACTTTCAGTTTGGTGCCGACGCCGTCCACGCTCGAAACCAACACTGGACTGACATATTTCTTGTCAATCGCAAACAGCGCGCCAAAGCCCCCAATCTCGCTAAGCACACCCCGATTGAAAGTCTTGTGAGCAAGATATTTAATTCGCTTTTTGGTGCGATTGGCGCGATCAATATCCACACCTGCGTCAGCGTAGGTGACGGTTGCGGTATTCGGAGGATTTTCAGGCACCGGTGCTGAGTCCGTGTTCAAAAATGTGGGAAATTGCTGGATTTTCGCTTCTCGCAGAACGTTTGGGCGCGGCTCATTGTAGCACGTCCCTATTACAGATTGGCGTGTCATGCCCGGCGGAATTCAAATCCAGGGTCCGCTTCTAGAAATCATTCTATTCCATTAAACTGAGTGTCCAAATTAAAGGACTCTCTCAATTGCAAAAGTTCACATTTAATTTTTACCGACGCACCCTTGTGGTATCCGTTTTTCTCGCCTCTGCGATTTCTATGTTTGGCCAGGCTGTGCCTGCGGAATTTTTCAATGGCCTTCAGTGGCGGTTGATTGGTCCGTTTCGCGGCGGGCGGTCGGTCGCCGTTGCAGGAGTGCCGGGCGACTCAACGACCTTTTACTTTGGCGCGGTGGATGGCGGCATCTGGAAAACAACCGATGCCGGCGTCGTGTGGAACCCGATCTTCGACGGGCAAAATGTACCTTCCATTGGGGCGATTGCGGTCGCTCCCTCCGATCCGAAGATCGTATATGCCGGGACAGGCGAATCCGATATACGCTCTGATCTTGCCTCTGGCAATGGCGTGTACAAGTCTGCTGATGGCGGGCGAACATGGGCACACATTGGCCTAGAGGACACCCGGCAGATCAGCAGAATTGTTGTTGATGGCAACGACCCGAATATCGTTTATGTCGGGGCGCTCGGTCACGCTTATGGTCCCAACGATCAGCGTGGCGTTTACAAATCCGTGGATGGTGGAACTCATTGGACCAAAACACTCGATCAGGGGCCGGAAATTGGTGTGTCAGATCTTGCGATTTGTTCTGAAAATCCTCGAGTCTTATTTGCCGGAACCTGGCACACACGTCGGCCGCCATGGAGCGTGTACGCTCCGATTGATGGTCCCGGAGGCGGTCTTTACCGCTCGAAAGATGCGGGCAAGACTTGGTCGCGGCTCAACGGAAACGGGCTACCCGAAGGGGATTGGGGACGCATCGGCGTCGCCGTCGCATCCGATGGCAGGCGCGTTTACGCGCTAATTCAGGCGAAAAAGCCGGGTCTTTACCGCTCCGATGACGGGGGGAATACATGGGTGCTCGAAAACGATGACACGCGCCTTACCAGCCGTCCCTGGTACTTCAATGGCATCACTGTGGACCCACAGAATCGCGATGTGATTTATGTCCCGAACGTCGCACTTTACCGGTCGGAAGATGGCGGGAAAACAATTTCGGTGCTCCGCGGCGCACCCGGTGGAGACGACTACCACCAGATTTGGATTGATCCCCAGAATTCCAGCAGCATGGTATTGGGAACCGACCAGGGAACGACGATCAGTCTCGATCGCGGCAAGACTTGGAGCAGTTGGTACAACCAGCCCACTGCGCAGCTGTATCACGTAATCACCGACAGCAAATTTCCATACGCGGTGTATGGTGCGCAGCAGGATAGCGGAACCGCCGCCGTTTTCAGCCGCACTGACCATGGACAGATCACGCCGAGAGACTGGTTCCCCGCGGGTCCAAGCGAGAGCGGATACATGGCCCTCGATCCGAACGATTCCAACATTATCTATGTGAGCGAAGCTTACGGAAGGGTTGACCGCTTTGACCGCCGCACCGGGCTTAGCCAGGATATTTCTCCGTGGCCGGTGGTTCTGCCGGAGACTGACGTCAACCAGCGAAAGTATCGCGCGCCATGGAGTCCGGTTCTTCTCTTTTCTCCTGCGGATTCGAAGTCGCTCTACTTCGGTTCGCAATACGTGATGAAGACCGTGGATGGTGGTTTGCATTGGGAGACGATCAGTCCGGACCTGACCGGATCGAGTCACCGTGACAGGGAGGCATCACCGATAGTCGCCAGCAATGACAATGCGAAGAGCTTGGGATACGGCATTATCTCAACCATCGCGCCATCAAGCCTCAATCGCGATTTGATCTGGACAGGAAGCAATTCCGGCATGATTCAGCTGACACGTGACGGCGGAAAAACCTGGAAAGATGTCACGCCTCCCCGGCTCCGCGATTGGAGCGCCATTTCCTTGATCGAGGCTTCTCACTTCGATCCCGCGGTTGCCTACGCTGCTGTTGATGGTAGCCGACTCGATGATCAGACACCGTACCTCTATCGAACGCGAGATTATGGAGCTACCTGGCAATTAATTACGAACGGCATTGCCGCACCGTGTTTCTTGCGCGCTATTAGCGAAGACCCCAGGACTAAGGGATTACTTTTTGCCGGAACCGAGTTCGGTATTTATGTTTCTTTCGACGACGGTGATCACTGGCAATCTCTGCAATTGAATTTGCCGGTCACTTCGGTTCGCGACCTCGCTATTCATGGCGATGATTTGATCGTAGCGACGCACGGGCGTTCTTTTTGGATTCTGGATGACATTTCACCTCTGCGGGAGATCGTTGAAGACAGAAACGCGGAATCTAGAGCCAAGCCCGAATGGCTGTATCGTCCAGCAGTCGCTGTTCGCATTGATAATGACGAATTCCCCGGCACGCCGCTTCCCCCCGAAGAGCCGACCGCAGAGAATCCGCCCAATGGAGCGATCATTGATTATTTTCTGCCGGCGCCGGCCAGCAACGTAGTTTTGGAAGTCTTCGACACGACGGGAAATCTAGTCCGGAAGTTTTCTTCAGAAAGTCAGGATGCGCAGAAACACCTGCCGCTGCCCGTTGCGGAGCGTTGGTTCCCAAAGCCCGAGGCTCTCGACAAAACTTCCGGAATGCACAGGTTCGTCTGGGATCTCAAGTGGAAGAGTTCTGGAGGCCCAGTCGCAGATGAAGATGCATGGTTTAACAATCCCAGCGGCCCGAAAGTCGCACCGGGGACGTACCAGGTTCGCCTCACCGTGGACGGTCAGGTGAAGAACCAAGCTTTGCAGGTAACGATGGACCCGCGATCGTCTGCGACTGGCGAAGACCTGGCGCAGCAACAAGAACTAGGACGGAAGATATTTGCCGAAACGATTGAACCTCGCGAAGCGTTGGCTGAAATTGACTCGGTAAAAAAGCAGCTCGCCGAAATCGAGGCAAAGCTCGGCCCGGAAAATCAGCAGATCAAATCAGAGGTGGCTGGCGCGCAATCTGCAATGGATGGGCTTCTGACAAATAAAGATGCCCCACTCGAGGAACAAAATCTGGGCTTGCAAATTGCTTACAGGCGATTGGCGTCGGCGCTTCTGGTTGTCGAGGCCAGCGATCGCGCAATCCCTCCGCAAGCAATTGCCCTTTACAAAGAAGCGAGCCCGCAAGTGAAGGCGGGTATTGCGGAGTGGAAAAAATTTAAGCAGACGAGATTGGCCCTTCTTAACCAGCAATTACGGGAAGCAAGTCTTCCGGCTTTGAATTATCCAGATTAAGTAAAAAAGAAGATTGTCATGCTGAGCGAGGTGGAGCTTCCGCGTGCGAAATCTCAAAGAGTCTAAGCATCCCCATCCCAGCGCGCTTGAGGAAGTAGGGGTCCTTCGACTCGGTTCTTCTTCGCGACCGAAGAAGAACGCTTCGCTCAGAATGACAATTGTGTGACCGTCGTCTACTTGCGGTGTTCTATCGCAACGTGTTCCCGGCTGGTAGTTTTCACCGCCCATGCCATTCGCGGCGTGTTATGGGCGACGCCGTAGTGACCGCGGGCATCGAGAAGAATCATCCCGCCGTGGCCATTGAGGCGCGATTCCAGATAATTGATGGCCTCGGCAGCGGCCCATTCTGGAAGGTTCCCGGCAAGAACGCGATCTGCGGCCCACTTGGCCAACACCAGCTTCATGATTGGCTCTCCCCATCCAGTTGTGGAAGCGGCGGCGGACTTGTTATCGGCGTAGCAGCCGCAGCCGATCAGCGACGAATCGCCGAGGCGGCCTGGAGCTTTGTTCAGTGTTCCTCCGGTTGATGTAGCAGCGGCGATGTTGCCGCTGGAGTCTAGAGCGACGGCTCCGACCGTGTCGTGCGAAATGGTTGGCGCAAACAGATCGCGTGCGTCCTCCTGAGAACCACTGGTGAGACGGGATTGAAATTCTCGCAGTCGTTCGATCTCGCGGGGGACGATGAGATCAGTATTTTCGCAAAGCAGAATTCCGTGCTCCGCAGCGAACTTTTCGGCACCCTCGGCTACGAAATAGACGTGGGGACTCTCGCTAAGAATCTTGCGAGCCGCCCGAACCGGATTGCGAAGGCGCTCAACGCACCCCACGCCACCGGTTCGCAGAGTGCTACCGTCCATGATTAGGGCGTCGAGCTGCACTCTGCCATCACGATTAAGAAAACTTCCCCGGCCGGCGTCGAAAGTCTCGTCATCTTCCATGATGACGACGGCCTCTTCGACTGCATCAAGAGCGGATCCGCCGCGTTCTAAAATTTTCCAGCCAGCGGACATGGCATTGCGAACGCCATTGATATGCGCTTCAACCATATCGTCCGGAATAGCCCAGGCACCACCGTGAACAAGAAGAACTGGAGGGTTCGGCATGGAGTGTCTAGGTCGAGGAGCTATGCGGCATCAAGCTGCTTGTCCTGCGTTTGCGTTGAGCGCGTCAACCCCTTGAGTGCGAGTCCAGGTATAACGGATACGGTGAATTACGGTGATGGTGGACAGCACGGCGATAATCCAAAGCACGGGCGCCATGCGATTGAATAGCGCCCCGATAATCACCAAAACCAGGCGTTCGGGACGCTCCATAAATCCGACGCGGCAAGAACCGATCAGAGACTCAGCCCGGGCGCGCGTGTAGCTCACCATAATTGCGCTGATCATGACGATGGCGGTGAGTATTACGTAGAAGAAGCGGTCGCCGCGGCCGTAAAAAACTAGCAAGCCTAGAAACTGGGTGGCATCGCTATAACGATCCACCACCGAGTCGAAGAATCCGCCGAACTTCGTCACCCGATTGCTCGCGCGCGCAACTCGTCCGTCCACTAGATCAAAAAATCCGGAACCAATAATTACCAATCCGGCGTAGCGGAACAAACGGGCCTGGTTATCGGCGTTCGCATATCCGAAAAGCACCGCTGCAATTACGTTCACCACCAATCCCATAAATGTCAGGACGTTAGGATTGATCCGCGCCAGCGCCAGCCACCGCACGATAGCGTCAAGGAGGACGCCGCAGGCTCGGCCGAATGCTCTGGTCCAAGTTATCTGGTCGCGATTTTCGCTAATTCTGGTTTCCATGGAATGGCTGATTACTCGGCTGCCTGGGCCAGATCGTACATCGTACTCAGAGTGAGAATTTCCATCTCGCGCTTGCCGTTGGGCGTAACAACCTGAACCGTATCCCCGACTTTCTTGTTCAACAGAGCACGCCCGATCGGCGAAGTAGTCGAGATCTTCCCCGCAGCGAAGTCGGACTCTTCGCTGGTCACCAGTTTATATTCGATTTCTTCGTTCTTGCTGTTGTCGAAGATGCGGACGGTAGAGCCAAGCCCGACCTTATCCTTTGGAATGTCCGCCATATTAATCAGCGAGAAGTCGGCGAGGCGCTTGCCTAATTGGCGGATTCTGGCTTTAACAAATTCCTGGCGCTGCTTCGCCATGTGGTATTCGGCATTTTCGCTGAGATCTCCCAGCGCTGCAGCCTTCTTGATTTCCTTGGGAAGGTCGTGAATCAACTCGTGTTCGAGCTGATCAATCTCTTCTCTTAGCTTCTTCGTTATTTCTTCAGTCATGTTTTGGGGATTATAAACC
>DASYGR010000426.1:0-6343 GCA_035999525.1 Terriglobales bacterium | reverse complement strand
TCATGAAAGAGTCGCAAGCGAAGCAAATGCCCTGTAGCTAAGCCGGCTGTAGCACCGGCGCGAAAAACTCTTCTACTCGCAGCAAAATTTCCGGCGCGCTCTTCGATTCGTAGATTGCCTTGCGCAATGCGGCGCCACCCGGAACCCCGTGCGTGAACCACGAGGCGAACTGCTTCATCTTGCCCTGCGCGTCCGGCAATTCTTCCTCAATCAACATGCGAAAGTAAGTATGAATCATCTCGTAGCGATCTGATTCGGTAGGCTGATCGTAGGGGATCTCGTCGCCCACGTGGGGACAGCCGCCCTCGGCTATCTCGCCGACCCACGCGTTGTACTGGGCAATCTGGCGAAAAATCCATGGATTCGACGGCGCCATCCGTCCAATCATCACGGCATCGCAGCCGGTCTGTTCAACCATTGCGCAGGCATCTTGCGGCGTTCGAATATCTCCGTTGCCGATAACCGGAATTTTGACGGCATCTTTAATTGCGGCAATCCATTCCCAGCGCGCCGCACCCGCGTATCCTTGCTCGCGTGTGCGCGCGTGCAATGCGACGGCGTTTAGTCCGCAGTCTTCTGCCATCTTCGCCAGTTCCACGCAAATGATATTTTCGTCGTTCCATCCGGCACGAAACTTCACGGTGAATGGAATCTTTACCGCCGCGCGCGTCGCCTCAAAAATCTCGCGGATAGCTGGCAAATCCCGCAGCAAGCCCGACCCGCCGTTGCACTTCACAACTTTTTTTGCGGGACAGCCCAGATTCAGGTCAACCAAATCGAAGCCTAGATCTTCGACCATCCGCGCCGCATCGGCCATGACCTGAGGATTGCTGCCAAAAAGCTGTGCCGAGATGGGATGCTCGTCCTCATAAAAATGCAAATAGCGTTTGGCCTTCTTATCTTTGGCGCGAAGCACTCCATCCGCCGAAGTGAACTCAGTCATGATCAGCCCGCATCCGCCCAAATTGCGAATGAATCGTCGAAAGACCGTGTCAGTCACGCCAGCCATGGGAGCCAGCACGGTCGCCGGACAAATCCGAACGTCACCGATAGTCACGGCCTGAGGCACCACCGCAGACTTTTTGCCGCGGACCTGCCCTGAGCGGGGTCCAATGGGGTCCTCGCTCGCGAGACTGCCCGAGTTGTCCCAATACTTTCGCACTCGCCTATTCTACTGCCTTCCCCAAGTTAAGCTGCTGTGGCACAATTTGCATCACACAATCTTGCATCACACAATCTATGGATGACACTTCTAGAACGTCCCCTGCGCCCCCTCCTGATGCCGGTAGATGGATAGGCCGTCTTCTGATTGCCGTGATCCTGGGCGAGGGTATCTGGGGCCTTATCGTTTCTGTTACCAACAACCTCATTCTGCCGTTCATGGCGAGAATCATGGGTACGGATGCCAGATCGCCTCTGTCCTTAGGCAATGGCCAGTTTAACGTCCCCGGCCTGTTTACTTCGGTGCTGGAGCTCTGCTTTGCAGGAATTGCCGCCGTGATCCTGAATTCGTGGATACAGCGAAAACCCAAGGTTAGTCGCAGGAAACCGGTCAGGGTAACTTCAATTCCAGTGCAGCCGATTGCTCCGCCTCCGCGAGCGGTTGAGTCAGCTCAAGGCGCATCCCCTGCCCCGATGGCCGTTGCTGCAGGAGTTCCATCCGGCCCACAACCCGTCGCAAATCAGCCTCCGCCTGAATCATCGACCGCGAAGGCGGTGGCGCCCCCTCCGCCACCAAAACCCGCAAAGCCGAAGCCGCCCAGGGAGATCGTCTACAACAGCGTCGGAGAACCCCTGCCCTTCGATGACGACGAGTAGCGGACCAAATACAATTGCAATTTCAGTTCATTTCTCGGGGGATTACCTTGTGGCCGATGCCATTTATGCAATTCGACTGGAGAGTGGTGTATTTTGACCGCAGATAACTCTACCTCTGGAAGTGATTGCAAATGTTCAGAATAACTAGGCGCATCGATAAATTGCTGCTCTTTTTTGTTGCGCTAGCTATTTCAGGCTTGGCGATGGAGAAAGCCTGCGAGTGGTTCCCAGAGTCAACCTTTGAACTAGCGAGTGAGTCGAGGTTGCCGAAATGGATTACCCTCCCGCCGGGACTTACGCGCGCCGACGTTTCAATGCTCACCCGGATTTCCTCCTGGCTATCCAGCTTACGAAATAATCACTGTAAACGGCATAACTGAAATTATCGAACATAGAAAAATGGAGCCGATATTTTATATAATGGATGACCCTGTTGTTTGGAAAGAACTGGGAGTAGCGCAAAAGTAAAAAATGTTGCGGTTCACGCGTCAGTGACCGCTGATCCCCAAACAAAAAGCCCTTCGCTCATGGCAAGGGCCTGAAGTCTTACCGATTTGCAGTTTTACTTCTTGGCCGCTTCCGGCTTTGCCGGTTCTACCTTGGCATACTTCCGGCGGAATCTCTCCACGCGGCCCGCGGTATCCAGCAACTTCTGTTTGCCGGTAAAGAAAGGATGGCAATTGGAGCAGATTTCCACGTGAATATCGCCCTTATGGGTCGAACGCGTGCTGAAACTGTGTCCACACGCGCACTTCACCTGAATTTCGTTATAAGCGGGATGAATGGCTGCTTTCATGATTTCTGACCTCAGATTAAGTCATTAGATTCTATAGGAGTGGCGCGGGATTCAGCAACCGGCAGCGCGGGTACGATTGTGAAATCTGTACAATAAAGTTTCCTCATGCGATTCGCCTGTTACTTCTCTCTCTTGCTGTTCTTGGCGACTTCGGGCGCACGAGCGCAACAGGTTGATACGGGCCAGTCTACCCTCTCGGTACGTTCCACAGTCGTGCAAGTGCCTGCGCTCGCCAAGACTAAAGAAGGCGAGGTAATCTTCAACCTCTCTGCTGACGACTTCCTCCTAACCGATGACGGCGTACCGCAGCAACTCACCCTCGATCAGGACACTGATTCGCAGCCGCTGGCCTTGGCAATTGTCGTTGAAACTGGCGGCGCCGGAGCACGTCACCTCAGCGATTATCATTTGGATACGATCCTGGACGCGCTCATTGGCGATGTGAAGCATCGCGTAGCCGTCATTGGATTCGATAGTGCGCCGCATCTGCTGGTACCTTTTTCGCCCGACACGGCCGACGCCTTTCATTTACTGGCGGCCCTGCACGAAGGTGATTCTGGAGGAGCGACTTTGGATGCCATCGCATTCGCCCTCGCGCAGCTGCGCACACAGCCAGCCGGGTATCGCCGTGCAATCCTGTTGTTGAGCGAGACGATTGACCAGGGCAGTAAGACAACACTCAATGACGCTCTGCGCCTCATCACCGAGGCCCATACGACCGTGTACAGTTTCGGTTTTTCCAGCACCCGATCGGCGGTCACGCATGAGACATCGAAGTTGAAATCGGGCGAACCGGGTCCTCCGCACGGCTGCTTTAGTCGTGATGGAGCCGATACCGAGTATGAAGGTCATTACAGCAAACAGGTACTCGACTGCGTCAGCCAGCTTGCGCCACCTCTCCGACTGGCCACCATGGCGTTTATTACCGCGCACAATTCGCTGCGGGCAAACACTGCTGAATCCATCGCACAACTTACCGGGGGAGAGTTCTTTCGCTTTCATAACGCCAAAGACCTGAAGGAAGGTCTCATCGCGGCCTCCAACGATGTGCCAAACTACTATGTCCTGAGTTTTCGTCCCACGTCGCCGACGCCCGGCCTGCACGCGTTGCATTTGGAGATTAAGAATCTTCCGAAAGTAGTCCTCAAGTTCCGCAGCGAGTATTGGATAGACAGCGACGCGGCCCCTTAGAACAGAATTTCGGCACAACCTCCTCGCGAAAAAAGACGGCAGGGCAGGGCAGGGCCGATCCCTTGCCGCCTTCATTCGGAAACGAATCTTGCTTGCTGCGGGTTCACGACCTTCCTCAGATCAAGTCCTTAAGTCGTATCGGATGGCCGCCAGATTCAGCAGCCTATTGGGATTCACCGTGGACGCTTAAGGCAACTTTCTACCATCGCTTTGATCTCTTTGGGATCAGGAGGCTTATTGGGTATCGCGAAAAGCGGGTCTTCCGCACCGTTTACAATCTCCCGATCGAATTCCTGCGGCGTTTCAGAAGCGGCGTTCGGGAATCCCAGCATGGCTCCGCCTTTCTGCAGTTCCGCTCTGTAACTGGCATCCAGGGCAATGTCAGCGGGAATTTTTTCCCTGAGCCTCAAATCCTGAGGTCCGAGATACAGTAAGGCGTCAACCAAGTCTTCTATCGGTTTCTGCAGTACGGGGGGAAACTCATGGTGAACATTGCAATTCTGATCGAGTCGGGTAGGTGGTGGGAGAAAATGACTAATGTCCAAAGCGCCCAACCATGTTCCCTTCGCGCGCGCAAGTGCAGGAATAGGCCAGTTCACGAATTTGCTGTCATACAGGGTCGGCAAATTCGTATCGAAGGTGCCAAGCTCACTGACAATAAACGTCACGTTGGGATAGTCATTTTCATAGATGGCCACAGCACTGCGACCCACTCCGTGAAGGAGATGGAATGTGCCGAAGAGCATGAGCGCTTTGCGGTGCTTTGATAAGACTTCTTTTTCCATGACGGAAGCAATGCTTTCGTCGCGGTGAACAAGTCTTATGATGTCGTCCATGCTTTTGATTTGATCCCAGTCAACAGGAGGGTCGCCAGCCAACACGCGCAGGCGCCTTCCTGGAGGGAGCTTCTGATTCAGGGCTCGCACGAGAGGGAAAAACTGTTCGACGAATCCCGACGCTCCGCAGGCTGGCTGTCCCATTTTGCGCCAGACCTTCTGAACTTCCGTAAAAGGGATATTCTCTCCCGCGATATATCGGTCGAGGATGGGCTGGTACAGGGAATTGCCGCACTCGAATTCAATATCGTTGACTTTCTCCGGGAAGGCCGGGTTTCGGATCAACGAAAAGATGAAATCATTTAAATCTTCCATGCCGTGCCCTTGGGGCAGGCCGACGACTTCATATTTGTCGAACGCGGCCAGGATTGCAGCTATCGCAGGTTCAGGAACCGGTTCGGCAGCCGTCGGTCTTGTTGACTCTTGCGTTTGGGCTCGGTTTACCGCGGGACTTGCTAACATCGCCAACAACAGAACGAGCTGGAAAGTTTTCTGTAATTTATCTCGCATACGAATCTCCTTGTCTGAACCCCGCATCGTGGGGGTATATCAGTGCGCAAGTTTCTGATCATCCAAATCCCGGTAAGCACCTTCATGCCGTGAATGGACGAGTTGAGCCAGAGTCAGCTTTGGTAGCTCAATGGCCCGCTGCCCGGACGAGACGTACCTATAAGGTGGGAGGAGCTCGAGGAGAAAGAACAGCTATCGAGGGGTCTGGGCGCAAACCATCGTCATCGGCGACATCTGCCCGTCGAAAAAATATCGAGATCGGGAGGATAGACCACAAAACAACAATAATGGCGAAGGTGTGCGTGACCGCGCCCGGCGTAAAAGCGGCCAGCAGTAGCGCTATCAAACACACACAAGCGACATATCGCTGGATTGGTGAAACTGAATGCATACGCCAACATAATACGCTGGAATCCGATGGGAGCAAGGGCTTCAATTAAAAACTTCTTCGAACGGAGTTGATCGTTGCGGCGCAACAAAAAAGACGGCAGGGCCGACCCCATGCCGTCCTTCGTTTTGTAAGCTGAAACGCTACTTACCTCGGTTGACTGCTTTCTTGAGTTCGGCCCCCGCGGAAAACTTCGCAACCTTGCGGGCTGCGATCTTAATAGTTGCGCCGGTTTGCGGATTACGCCCGTTGCGTGCTTTTCTCTGCGAAACAGAGAATGTGCCAAAGCCAATGAGCGCGACCCGATCCCCTTTCTTCAGTGCGGACGTAATGCTGTCCACCGTCGTATCAATTGCGCCGGCTGCCTGAGTCTTGCTGATATCGCATCCCGATGCGATGCGATCAATGAGATCGGCTTTATTCATAGTTTCTCCTTGGTTTCTTTTGGGCCGGTTTCACTTGTCCAGCCCACGCTCGCCGCGCGGGATAGCGCTCACAACGTTGCAAAATCCGGCGGCCCTATTTAGCTACTGCCGCCGCCGATTGTCAACTGTGAAAATCCGCGCTGGATGCCTTGTTTGAGTCATGTGTCCCGAAATTTGCCGGAGTTCTTAAGAGGCGCTGATTATTTGCCCCAATTGCGATCTCTTTTTCCTGTCGGATTCACAACACCAGCCATATGTCCACAACTTGTGCACAGACGAATTAGGATTTCCACTTGCGCCAGGGTTCACGCAGGTGCAAAGTCAATAGGGAGAAATCCCTCAAATTTTTGTCATTCCGAACGGGCGCAGCCCGGAGGAA
>DASYGR010000423.1:0-6470 GCA_035999525.1 Terriglobales bacterium | reverse complement strand
ACATGAAAGATTCATATCTACCTCGGCACTATGATCACAAAGTAATCTTTCGCACTGTTAGACAGGGTCTTCCCATCGTCAAATCTCATCTCTCTAATCTGAGGCGGGTGGCCCAGCCTTTCGCGTTTTTTGCGAAGGCTGGGGATGTTCATTCGTCACAGAAAAAAGATGGAGTTCATCATAGCCTAGCTTCATGCCTTGGGGATTAAAGCGCTATCAGCAAACGCGGGAGTTGCATTTCATTACGTTCTCCTGTTATCACCGGCGCGTTCGGCTCGGAAGCGAACTGGCCCGAAACGAGTTTGTGATTGCGCTAGAAAGAGTGCGAAAGTGGTACGGATTTTTTGTTGTCGGCTTCGTTGTCATGCCGGAGCATGTGCATCTGCTCATGAGTGAACCAGAGCGCGGGACGCTTGCGCTGTCGCTGCAAATGTTGAAGCAAATCGTGTCGCGGAAACTGGGCGGCACGCACGGCAAAGAACCGTTCTGGCAGCCGAGGTATTATGATTTCAATGTGTGGAGCGAAAGGAAATGTAAGGAGAAGCTGCGTTATATACATCGCAATCCAGTGAAGCGCGGTTTAGTCGCATCGCCGGAAGAATGGGAATGGAGCAGCTGTCGCCACTACGTGACGGGTGAATATGGTGGAGTGGAAATCGAGTCGCAATGGACAGCACGGGATCGGGAACGGCTCGGAATCTATCCGACAGTACGCCGACTGGACGCAAGCTAAAATCCCCAGCCTTCGCAAAAAACGCGAAAGGCTGGGCCACCCGCCTACAGATCGGAGATTCGCCCTACATCCATGTAAGGCCCTCGCCAGATCGCTCCCCCCTCGTGGTCTATGTACGCCAATTCTTGCCCTAGCTGCACGAAGCACAGACCGTGGCGAAAGACGCTCACCATCTCGTACTGTGCAGGAATAGCGAACTCGCCATGTTTGTTTACGAATCCGTAGCGGCCCTCCAGCGCCCTAAATGCTGGCGGTTAACAGCAATAAACCGCCCGATACAGGGCCCATAAGCGCAAGTAGCCACCATTTTGATCCTTGAAAGGCAGCTGCAATAGCAACAACAGCCGCTCCGACAAGAATCGCAGGCAGCAATACGTAAAGCACATAAGGACTGCTTGTAAAAGCATTTGGGCCCATGCCTGAGCGTGCGTATGCCCAAAAGGATAAGGTTATGATCAAACTGGCAATCCCTAACTTGTTAGCTCTTTTTGGGTTCCTCATTGGCACGCCCCATCCGATGCGCAGTGAGCAATTATCCCAAACCCAGTGAAGGGATTGTGTTCACCAAAGTGCATGTTGCCCTGGACCTGAGGCACAGAGCTGCTCGGATTTAAGTTAATTTGGTAGAGGTTAAAATGTCCTGCCTTTCGCAAGGCAGCGGCCGCTTGATCTTGAGTGCCGGAAAAGTTGAACGTCCCTGCTTCGGTTTGGCCCGCTTCCAGCTTGTTGTTAAGAGTGTATGTGAAACCGGAGAGTTTCCCGCCATTCGCCCATCCTGCATCCTGGAAAGTGTTGCTGGGTGTTCCGTTCGCGAAGATACCCATGGAGCTGGTCTTTCCGCCGTCACTTGAAAAGGACATGCCGCTTCCGTTGGCGCTTCCGGTATAGGCTTGACCAGTATTGACGTCCTTCAGACCGCCATTTCCGTCACTACCGATCTGGATCGCTTCCGACTTGCCGTCCACCGTCTCTGTTTGAACGTTGGCCCATTTAACTTGGTTGTGCTCGTCTATACCTACCGCTCGCTGCTGACAACTATCCTGGTTCTGCTGGCATGCCAGATTGGAATCGAGACCAGTTGGATCGGTGAGGAAGGTGGGACTGTTACGAACATACCCATACTTGTTGAGCGTCTGCGGATCTTCCGTGTGGCCGCCCAACGGATCAGGCGACATGAATCGTCCCAGCGTTGACGCATCGTAGCGTGCTCCGAAATTGTCCAGACCCGATTCCGTGTCCCGTTCTTTGCCGGTGAATTTGTAGTTATTAGAAAAACTGGGGCCGACGACTGAAATCTCTCCGCCATACGGGTAGTACACGGTCGTTTGGTCAATGGCCCCTGAGGCCAAAGTGATCTCACCGGTCGAGCCTAAATGGTCGGCGAAATAGTAGTACACCGTATTGCCTACACCCGCGCGTCGCGCTACCCGCTTGCCGTTGAAGAACGCATACTCCTGGCTGGCACTCCCCGTGAAGGTCAACTCCGCCAATGCATCGGATGCATTGCCTCGCCAATAGAGTGTCCCGGTGGCGCACGTGGGGGTAGGTTCCGCTGCACTTGATCACCCGCTGCCGTCTCCGTCATACACATACGTGTATCCGGAGGTCGCCGTGATCCGATTCTCAGCGTCATAGGTGTAGGTGGTAGAGCCGTTCTGAGTCAGGTTTCCCGCAGCGTCGTAGTTGAATCCGGCAAGCTGGTTCAGCGTATTTGCGGGAGCGTTCAGCGTTTCCGAATTATGCTTTCCCGGATACAGCCCGATATTGGTCAAATTGCCCCAGGGGTCAATCGTGTAGGTCTCTCCCCAATTCGTCGCCGTGGTTCCTGATCCGGAAGTGTAGCCATCCTTAATGCGGCGGGTGGCCCAGCCTTCCGCGTTTTTTGCGAAGGCTGGGGATGTTCACTCATCACAGAAATAAAGATGGAGTTAAAAATAGTATCCCTGCATGGCAGGCTAGGCCGGCTAACCGCCGGGAAGGCATGGTCCAAATTATAGAGCTACTTTCAGCAACCTTCCGCCGTCCCCGCGGCTCTAATTATAGAGGCTCTAAATCAAATAGGGCTACACCCCTCAGGAGGCCCGCAATGGCCCTCAAACTCAGATATGATCGCGTTATGCGGCGGCTGGTTTTTTGCTCGTTAGCGGTCTTTCTCGTCGCGGCATCCAGCGTGCCAGGTAACGCCCAATCTGTAAATTGGGGGCCATCCGTTACCTCGATGGGATTTGGCGGCAGCAACCATCTTGGCGCGGTTCCTCCAAGTGTGACATCGCTCGGTTTTGCTCACACCGGCAACTTTCACGGTGACGGTCACCCAGGATTTTTCACGCCAGTTGTCCCGGAGAGGCCGAACTTTAGATCGCGTCATCACCGCCCCTTTATTCCCGTATGGGGCGGCTATTACGCGTATCCGATTCTTGATTACGGCTACGATTATCAGGGGGAGTCAGCAGAGAACTCAGAAAATCCCGATGAGTACAGAGGCGGTCCCACGATTTTTGACCGCCGGGGCGATGGGCAATATTCGGCTCGACGTCCCGAGGCTGTCACTCAACCCGGAGAGGCGCAGGCGCAGCCTGTTTCGGAGCCCGCAGCTGAGGTCGCTAATCAGCCCCAGACCGTCTTAATCTTTAAAGATGGGCATCAGGCCAGCGTGGACAACTACGCAATTGTCGGAGGTACGTTGTACGACTTAACCGGCGGACAGCGTCATAAGATCGCGCTTGCCGATCTGGACCTCAGAGCCACGGCGCAACAAAACGATGATCGCGGCGTGGATTTTGAAGTGCCTGTGGGTTCCGCGACAAATTAATTGGGATCGCGAAGTGCCGGAGACGTTGCTTGCAAGGTCTCCACCCCCGATCTTGCTCATTTCCCAAATTCAGCGCTCTCCATATAAAATGATATGTCCCGTCCAGGTAGAGCGAAGTGCGCTTCCGCCGGCTAGCACAAATCATTTAAGGAGATTTTTCACGTAATGAGTATCCCTGCAACCCAACTCCGTCCTGGGATGATCATCAAGCATAATAATGATCTGCATTCGGTTTTCAGCGTTGAGCATCGAACGCCTGGCAATTTGCGGGCGTTCATTCAGGCCAAGCTGAGGAACCTGCGCACGGGCGCGATGTTTGAGCACCGGTTTCGCTCTCCCGACCCGATTGAGAAGATCAATGTTGACGAAGTGGACATGCAATTTCTGTATAGCGATGGCGACAGCTATTACTTCATGGACACATCCAATTACGAGCAGACGCACTTGACGCGGGAAATTCTGGGCGATGCGGTTGATTATTTGATTGCCAATCTGGAAATTAAAGTTGAGTTTTTTGATGGGAAAGCCGTGGGCATCGAGTTGCCTCAGACTGTCGAGTTGACCGTAGTTGAGACCGAGCCAGGATTGAAGAGCGCGACTGCATCGAGTGTTTCGAAGCCCGCGAAGACCGAGACTGGGCTCGTGGTGCAGGTTCCGTCATTTATCAATGAGGGCGAGAAGATTCGCGTGGACACTTCGGAAGGCGCGTATTTGTCGCGGGCGTAAGGCGATGCCTTTCGGCGTTGAAGGGGCGCGGCTTCCAGCCGCGCCGTTAATTATAGTAAAGAGTGTTGCGGCGCGCCTAAAGGCACGCCCTTTCAAAGATTCTTCTGAACGAAGATGACGTCAACTGAAAAAGCCACTGAGGCCCGGCGCTTTCTTGTTCGCGGACGGGTGCAGGGAGTGGGGTTTCGGTGGTTTGTGGAACGCGAAGCGCACACTCTGGGAGTTGCGGGATGGGTCCGCAATAATTCCGATTCAAGCGTGGAGATTCTAGCGATCGGTAGCCGCGAGCAGTTGTCAGCTTTGCGATCCCGACTGCAACAGGGACCACGGGCGGCGCGGGTGGATGCTGTCGAGGAAGCGGAAGCCAAGCCTGTTTCCGGACTGACTAATTTTCGAATTGAAGGAGCCTGGTAATGTCAACGAATCCGTTGCCGATCCGAGCGAGTGTGGACTGTGAGCCGCTGAAAGCTCTTATTCGGGAAGTGCCGGATTTCCCGAAGGCCGGCATCTTGTTCTACGACATCACCACGCTGCTGAAAGATAAGAAAGGCTTCGCTACGCTGATTGATGCGTTGGCCGAACATTATCTCGACAAAGACATAGAGCTGGTTCTAGGGATGGAAGCTCGCGGCTTCATCTTCGGCCCCGCTCTTGCGTATCGTTTGAATGCGGGATTCATTCCGGTGCGCAAGCCGGGCAAACTTCCCGCCGCGACCACAAAGTACGACTACGCCCTGGAATATGGCACGAACACCCTCGAAATTCACAAAGACGCCATTCAAAAGGGACAGCGCGTGATCATCGTGGACGACCTACTCGCTACCGGAGGCACTGCCGAAGCGACGACTCATCTGGCGTCTTCGCTGGGTGCGAAAATCTGCGGTTTGGGATTCGTGGTCGAACTCGATTTCCTGAAAGGCCGTGAGAAGCTGAAGGGCTACGACGTCTTCTCGCTGCTGCATTACGGAAAGTGAAGACGCGTAGTTCAGATCTTCGGAATCATCTTCATCCTCCCCTCAGAAAATAGCCGGGTTGCATAGGTCCTTCGCTGCGCTCAGCATGACAAAATTGTCGTTACCCGCGCGCCGTGCTTTCAAAGATGTTGGCGTGGTGGTTTGGAGGATGCTTCGATCCGCGCAGCCGCGCCCTGATCCTCCCGCATCAGGTCCCAAGCCTCCCGGTAGCATTCATATTTGTAGTAGTTCTTTTTTAGCGGCTGCATGGGGCACATCATTACGCCGGATTTATAGCGCTCTCCAAGCAAAATGGGAGAGGGAATTAAGTACCATACGTCTTGCGGCATGACGTATGCGGCAAAGAAATCTATCTGCTCGATGGAGTACTGCTTCTTCCTGCGAGTGTTGGGCGTGAACTGGCAAAAGTATCCGGTACCGGTGCGAAAAGCCGTTGACTTTACCTGCACCCTCAGGATGCGCGAGCCCAACTCAAGGCCAACATCGTAGGATGCGGAGTCGCCCCATGGCCTTGAAACCTGGAAGCCATGCAGCATGGCCTGAACCATGAAGCGCAGTTCGACGTATTCCCCGCGTTCCTTATGGGTTCGGAATTTAGGGCACTCATCATCCGCCTGCGGTGTAGTTGCCTCTGTCATATCTCTCCCTAACGCTTGCTGACGTTCCAAAAAGTGGACAAAAGAAAAGCGCGACTCGTGGGAGCCGCGCTGGTTCACTCAGAACTGGTCTGCTTAGATTTTTAAGCTATATATCTATTGTATCGAGTTGGAGGGGGTAAATGCGCCACGGTTTCGGGATTTATATTCCCATTGTTCTGCGTAGTTTAGGTGCGATTGGGTCGTTTCTGCCTATTGACAGGTTTTTGGGGGAGTTGATCATGCAGTGCATAGCTTCTGGCCCAGTTGGGGGGAGTCTGGCGAGGCTTCCATTCGGACTTGTGGGCTGGCAGACGTTAGAAGGCTCGCCCAGCTCTTGAGTATTGGGGAACGTCCCGTCTGTCACCGATTTTCCTAGTCCTAGTGCTGGGACAATGATGGAATGATCCAGTGGTGGACGGCAAGGTCAGATGTCACATGGTGGGAGGGACTGGCTGTTGAAAAGTGTTTTGTAGGGAAAAATTGGGGGCAGATGGAACCTTTCCCAGTTATTCGGCAAAGGAAATAGTGAACGTCCCCTCTGTCCCCGGTTTGCCCTGTGCTGAACTGCAGCTACAATTCGCGAATTG
>DASYGR010000320.1:0-6401 GCA_035999525.1 Terriglobales bacterium | reverse complement strand
TCAACGCAGAAACACATTGATACTCTGTCGCGATTGGTTTTGCGAGGCTACTCGAACGATTTCTGCGTACCCAACGAAAATCTGGAGCCGATCTTTCCGGACTTTGAATATGTAGCCGGATTGAACGACGAAGGCCGGAAGGAGTTCCTTCGCCTTGCTGACATGCACCACGTGACTGTTCGTGCGTTGCAAGTGTTGGAACAATCTGCGTCTGCTTTGGGAAATGAATCCACGCGTGAGTGGTGTCAAAGCGCGTTATCGAAGGAACGGTCACGAATTGAGCATGCGACAAAATTCCTATCTCCGATCTGCGAATCCCTTGACAATGCGGGCGCAAAAGTAACAGTTATCAAATCTCTCGACCACTGGCCTGATCTTGGTTCAGATTTGGATCTCTACACGATTGGCGATCGTTCGACTGTCATTCGGGTCATGTCCGAAAAATTTCAAGCAGAGTTGGAACCACGCAGTTGGGGCGACCGCCTCGCCAACAAATGGAATTTCAGCGTTCCCGGCCTCCCTGAGTTGATTGAGACTCACATTGGATACTTGGGACAAACTGGCGAGCATAGAGCGATGGCACTGCGAGTAGTGGGGCGACGGGTAATTAAAACAGTGAATGGTTACGCATTTCAAGTTCCCGCTCCTGAAGAGCGAGTCGTCATTTCAACTCTGCAAAGAATGTACCGGCACTTTTATTTCCGGCTATGCGATATGGCTGACTTTGGGCTCCTATTGAGAACTCGCGCCATTGATTTTGCGGAACTGAGACGTGCTGCCTTGGTTGGAGGAATATGGCCGGGTGTGGCCACGTTCCTGCTTTTGGTTTCTAAGTATGTAAAATCCTTTGGCGGAAATGCTCCCGTTCCCGACGATGTCCTCAACGCGGCCTACAGTAGCGACATTCGGGTTTATCTCGGTGAGAATTTTCTCCGCGTTCCCAAAGTGCCAGCGGCTGCGCTATACGCCTCGCAACTGATGAATGCAGCACGGAGAATTGATTTTCGTGCGATGACTCGCCTGCCATTGTTGCCTCCTCTCGCGATCTCCGCTCTGCTTGCATACAAACTTACCGGAAGCGACAAAGGTGTGTGGTAGTGGCTGTTTCTACAGCATCTACCGGATTGGACTCTTTGTCTTTCAGAAGTAGACTGGTTCAGCGTGGTTGAAATTGTTCTTCGTTGACCACTGCGCATCGCTCTCAGCTTTCATTCGCCTGATTTCTTAAACGTACCTGAGAGTGTGATAAAGAAGCGCCACTACAAATGAAAATCGCCCAAGTTGCTCCGCTTTATGAAAGTGTGCCGCCTAAGTTGTACGGTGGAACGGAGCGCGTGGTTTCGTGGCTCACCGAGGAGCTAGTTCGTCTCGGCCATGAGGTCACTCTTTTCGCGAGCGGCGATTCCTTGACCAGCGCGAATCTCGTTCCCATATGCCCGGAGGCGTTGCGACTGAATTCCCAATGCATAGATCAGCTCGCCCATCACGTCATAATGATCGAACAAGTCTTTCAGGAGCGGGGCGCTTTTGATCTTATTCACTTTCACATTGACTACCTGCACTTTCCGGTCAGCCGGCGCGAGCAACTGGTAGGACTGACAACATTGCACGGGCGTCTTGATCTTCCCGACCTGGTACCCCTGTATCGAACATTTCCGGAAATGCCGGTTGTTTCTATTTCCGATGCGCAACGAAAACCTTTACCCTGGCTGAATTGGCAAGGAACCGTACATCACGGACTTCCTGCGAATCAATTCAAGTTCCATGCCGGACCGGGCAAGTACCTGGCATTTCTCGGACGCACATCGCCGGAGAAAGGCTTGGATCGCGCTATTGAGATTGCCAAGCGCGCTGGTATTCCCCTGAAAATTGCAGCCAAGATAGATCGTGCCGATGCCGAGTATTTCGAAACCCAAATCAAGCCGCTGCTTGATCACCCCCTGATCGAATTCGTCGGGGAGATCGGGTTTTATGAAAAGAACGACTTCTTGGGCAATGCAATGGCTCTGCTCTTTCCCATACAGTGGCCAGAGCCCTTCGGCTTAGTGATGATCGAAGCAATGGCTTGTGGTACTCCTGTCATTGCCTATCCACGCGGCTCGGTTGGCGAGGTTATGAAGGATGGTGTAAGCGGATATGTCGTCCCCGACGAGGATTCCGCAATCAAGGCAGTAGAAAGAGTTCACCAACTTGACCGGCAAAAATGCCGCGGATACTTCGAGCAGAACTTCACTTCTGCCCGCATGGCGCAGGATTATGTCAACATATATCAACGGCTGGTTCAGCTCGAGCCCGCTTCCATCAACATCCCCGACGGAGTGCCCAGTTGGACGAAACTAGCTCCCACCAGTACTACATAGCGGCAAAATCATCGCCGGCCGACGACCGCGCCGGGGTTCTCAAATACGGAAAGATGTTCTGCGTCTTCGATCGTTTCGGGGATATTCAGACCTCGGGTCTTGGCGAAGAGGGCCTCTTCTTCGAAGGGACCCGCCATTTGTCACAATTGGCGGTGAGCCTATGGAATTCAACTCCTTTGCTTCTAAGTTCCACGATCGAGACAAATAATTTTCTTTTCACTGCCGATCTCGCGAATCTTGACGTGTCTCACAAGAATGAAGTGGTGATCCCACGCGGAACACTTCATCTGCACCGGTCAAAGTTTCTTTGGCAGGATGTGTGTTATGAGGAATTCAAGTTCACTAACTATGGATTGGGGCCGCTTCGGATTCCCTTTCAAATCACGTTTGACGCTGACTTCACTGACATTTTCGAAGTACGAGGTATGCATCGCCAGCATAGAGGACGCCGCTTAGAAACCGACGTTACGGGTAGCAGCGTCGTGCTCGCCTATGAAGGCTTGGATAGCATTGTTCGTAGAACTCAAGTCCAGTTTGAACCTGCTCCTAGAGTTTTATCGGATACCGACATGCAATTTCAGATCTCGCTTGGCCCAGGTGAAATTGCGGACTTCCATCTCACCGTCTCCTGCGATGCTGACATTGTCTCGCGCACGGTGGGCTATTCCAGGGCAATGGATAACGCGACTGAGGAACTGAATAACCTCGATGCATCGGTACCGGAAATCCAAAGTTCGAACTCTCGCTTCAACGATTGGGTGCGGCGATCGTTTGCAGATGTAAGGATGATGACGATCGGCAATCCCGAGGAAAATTATCCTTATGCCGGCGTGCCATGGTTCAGCACAGTATTTGGCCGCGATGGGATTATCACTGCACTGGAAATGTTGTGGCTGAATCCGACGATCGCAAAAGGCGTACTGCAGTATCTGGCGGAAACCCAGGCCACGGAGGTCAATCCTGCTATAGAAGCGGAGCCCGGCAAGATTCTGCATGAGATGCGGCGCGGAGAAATGGCAAACCTCGGCGAGATTCCTTTCGGACGCTACTACGGCACGGTGGATGCTACGCCCCTCTTCATCATGCTTGCGGGCGCTTATTACGAGCGCACGGGCGACCTCGAATTCTTGCGAAAGTTGTGGCCGCACCTTGAATTGGCTTTGCGATGGATTGATGAATTCGGTGACGTTGATGGCGACGGATTCGTCGAGTATGCGCGCCATTCCAGTAACGGTCTGGTTCAACAGGGATGGAAGGACTCTAACGATTCTGTTTTTCACGCCGATGGAGCCCTGGCAAAGGCTCCTATTGCTTTGTGCGAAGTGCAGGGTTACGTGTACGCCGCCAAGATGGCGGCGTCCCGTCTAAATTGTGCATTGGGAAACAAGAACGGATGCACGAGCCTTTTGGCGGAGGCGGAACAGCTTAAGGGAAAATTTGAAGACGCTTTCTGGTGTGAGGATTTATCCACCTACGCCCTGGCCTTGGATGGCAAGAAAGACCCTTGCCGGGTTCGCGCTTCGAATGCAGGTCATTGCTTATATACCGGGATTGCCTCCCTGGAACGAGGCAGGCGAGTTTCGAAACTGCTTCTCGGCGGCGAATTTTGCACGGGGTGGGGAATCCGCACTTTG
The DNA here is from genome assembly GCA_035999525.1 of Terriglobales bacterium. Classification (GTDB taxonomy): domain Bacteria; phylum Acidobacteriota; class Terriglobia; order Terriglobales; family Acidobacteriaceae; genus PALSA-188. Next base: position 2,407 of record DASYGR010000320.1, on the reverse strand, counting down.
GCTTGTGGCGAAGTCCGCTACAATCCGCTCTCCTATCACAATGGCTCGGTATGGCCACACGATAATGCAATCATTGCTACAGGAATCGCGAAATATGGATACAAAGAATTGGCGGGGAAGATTCTGCTTGGGTTGCTCGACGTAAGCAATCAAGTAGATCTTCACCGCCTTCCTGAATTGTTTTGCGGCATCAATCGAAGGACCGGCGAAGGCCCCACTTTGTATCCAGTTGCCTGCTCACCGCAGGCTTGGGCGGCGGGAGCAGTCTTCCTGGTGCTGCAAGCTTGCCTCGGTGCATCCGTGGATGACAGGAACCGGCGAATTGTATTCGAACGCCCATTCCTGCCCGATGGTATCCCGCAGCTTTGGATTAAAGGATTGGGCTGCGCCGATTCCTGCGTCAATCTCTTCCTGGAAAAGCAGAATAACGACGTTAGGGTGGAGACAACGGAGAACCCCGGGGACATCGAAATTTCCTTCACGTAGTAATACCCAGTTCGCGTCGTGACGGCTTCCGCACGCACCGCATAAGAACTACTAAAGCTCATCTCCTCAGTATCTACAGCGTCAACCGGATAGCGCTGGTATTGAGGAAAACCTATGATGCACATGTACAAATTCGACATCCAGGTGCTCGCACGGGCACAAGAGAGGCTACACATGAAATTCAAGAATAGAGCACTGAGAAATCTTCTCGCGCTCAGCACCGCTGTTCTCATTCTTGGCTGCATGAGCTGGGCAGCCGACGACAAGGATCAATCCGACATCAACAAGCGCATTGACGCCGCGGCAAACGTGTTGAATGAAATAATGGCAACCCCGGATAAGGCAATCCCCGACAAAGTCATGAATGATGCCGTGTGTGTCGCGGTAGTCCCTTCTATGATCAAGATCGCGATTGGATTCGGCGGCAGCCACGGAAAAGGCGTCGCAACGTGCCGTACAGGCCATGGATGGAGCGCACCCGCTCCGATAACCATTACTGGCGGCAGTTGGGGTCTACAACTTGGCGGCCAGGCCGTTGATCTCGTAATGATCGTCACCAACGACCAGGGCATGCAACATCTCTTATCCAGCAAATTCAAGATCGGCGCTGACGCTTCAGCCGCTGCCGGTCCCGTAGGCCGCGATGCGGCCGCCGACACCGACTGGAAAATGAAAGCGGAAGTTTTGACTTACTCCCGCGCCCGTGGCGTCTTCGCTGGGATTGACCTAAATGGTTCTGCGATCTCGCAAGACAAGGACGAGACTCGCATCCTTTACGGCAAGATGGTGTCGTTTGAAACTATACTCAAGGGCGACATCGCTCCTCCCGCGGGTTCGGGAGCGTTTTTGACTGCCGTCCGCAAGTACGCTGGCCAAGCCAAGGAACAGGGTCAATTGAATCTGCCTTTGACTTCAGCGGGACAGTAACTTTCCATTCGACTGAAAATCAACCGGCCAAGTCAAAGATTTGGCCGGTTTTCTATTCGATAAGCGCAATAGTGGTGAGTCTAAACTCTGAGAGGGGTCGCCGCACGGTGTTCAGTCACTCCCAGCCCGCGCAAGATGAATTGCCGGTAACCTCCTCCGCCCCGCCGGAATTGCCTGCTGAACAGGAAGCATTATTTCGCGAGGTACTTGAAACCCTCGAAGAAAAACATTTGCCGTTTGCCGTCTCCGGCGCTTTCGCTCTTCAGGAGCACACAGGCATTTGCCGATGGACCAAAGATCTGGACATTTTTTTAACCTCGCGAAATGCTGCCATTGCCCTTGAATACCTCGCCGAACGCCGGTTTGAGTGCGAAGTTTGCGATCAGGTATGGTTGAATAAAGCCCATCGCGATGACTTTTTCGTGGACTTAATAACCGGCATGAGCAACGGCGTGATCGCTGTGGATGATTCCTGGATTGAGCGCGCAAAGCCTGCTGTCATTTACGGAGTAAAAACTCGGGTGCTGGCCGGCGAAGAGCTAATTGCTTCAAAGCTCTTTGTAATCCGACGGGAGCGGTTCGACGGTGCGGACATTGCGCACGCGATCTACGGCACCCGCGGAAAGCTCGACTGGCAGAGAATCCTGGCCCTGGCAGGGGATCACTGGGAAATCTTGCTGTGGGCCCTCGTTTTGTTTCGATATGTTTATCCAGCGCAAACAGATTATGTTCCAAGCGACGTTTGGAAAATTCTGTTGGAGCGATTCGCCGCTGCAATCGCCAATCCTGATCCTCAAGCCAAGTTTCGAGGCAGCCTGGTTGACGACCGGATGTTTGCGATTGATGTAAACGAGTGGGGACTTGAAGATGTCCTTCAGGAATACCGCGAGCGCAAGCTTGCGGCGGATGCGGGAACGCTCAAATAGTGCGTCGAACTTTTATTTAGGGACTAGAAACCGATGAGAGTAGCAGCCACTGCCGATTTGCATTTCAC
>DASYGR010000270.1:0-5444 GCA_035999525.1 Terriglobales bacterium | reverse complement strand
ACGAATCGAAGCCAAAAGCCTGCGTAGAAGAGCTGTGGCGCGTAGGCGGCTCCGGCCACGGACGGCGCAGAATATGCTGAAGTGGATGCGGGAGACGCCGCTACGATAAGCGGCTTGCCGCATTGTGTGCAGAACGTTGCCCCATCGACATTTGCGGTTCCGCAATTTGAGCAGAACATTTCGCCACCTCGACTTTTCGTCCAGCTAAATCTTCCGGATCACCAGGCAGCCAGCCATCATGTCGTGTAAGGCCTGCTTTTGAGCGGTGAACCCCGCCATGATAAAGCCAATCATTAAAATGAAAGCAGAAACGATTTTGCCGAAGTACCTTCCCGTTGCTCGCGCGAAGGAAATGCGCTGCCCAGCCATATCGGTAACTTCGAGACCGAGCGCTTTTTTGCCAAGCGTTGCCTGCCAAGCCGAGCTTTCAAGCAGCGCGTAGTAGAGCCAATTAAATACGATCGCAAGGGCAATCAGTCTGGAGAGCATGCTAAACAGTCCGAACAACTCAGGCAGAGTCTGCGGTGGATGATTCATCATGATGTCTCGCAGACCGCTGGCCGCCATAATCGGCACCGAGATGAAGCTAAACGAAACGCCCAGAAGAATACGGTCAATAATCCACGCTACGAAACGCAACCAAAATCCGGCATAAGCGGTAGCGGGCGCGGCTACTGGATATGCGACGGGATACGACGGAGCCGGTGGGACTGGCGCGACGCGGAGCGGAGGAACACTTTCAGATGAAGGAGGTACAAACCCTCCGCCCGGCGCGAGAGGAATGCCGCGCGGCGCGGCGGGCGCGTTTCCGGTCGTCTGCCCGCAGGATGGACAGAACGCCGCTGTTTCCGCCACCTGCGTGCCGCACTTCGAGCAAAACATAGGGCCTCCTTGTTCGACCGTTTAGAAAAAGGATTCCGGGCATCGTACTTTCCCCACGGCACAAGGTCAACCGCGAAGACTCGAACGCCGTGGCGATTGGCAGCTCTGCATTGCGCGCACACGCGGCAGTTGCGTACACTGGGCGCTGCACGTTCGTTACTTTTCCTTAACTCTTACTCTGATACGGAGGCAAAGCCGATGAAGTTGCACCTGCGGCGGGGAATTCTTTTTCTGGGAGCTTTATTCGCGGCAATTGTCCTGGCCGCGGCAGGTTACGCGCTGGGAACTAATCATTTCGGGCAGCCTAAAACAATCATCCACGTGGTTGAGGTGCAATGGCGGCCGGGCGTGACCGACGCGCAAAAACAGCAGGTGCTCGACGGCATCCGAAATATGGCGGCTCAAATTCCGGGCATCGAAAATATCTGGCTCAAGCCAGCACGACTGGAGCCGCGCGATTTCAGCACGGCGTTTGTAATTGAGTTCAAAAATCGTGCCGCCGCGGACGCCTATGCCGAGAGCGCGGCGCACAATGCCTTCGATAAAATGTATGTGCCATTGCGCGCCAACAGCCTGTCGATTCAAGTGACAAATTAGCGTCGCGGGCGAACCAATTGCTCGAGTTGCGTTTGGATGGATTCCGGCGACGGCGCATTGCTTGCATCACCGTTCATTCCCAGCATGCGCATGGTCATTTTGTCCATGCGGCGATCGGAAAACAACCAGCGCATGGCGATGGCCATTTGCGCTTCGCGAGTCACGGTATAACGGGCACGTGGATTCGGATTGCGTACGGCGCGCAAAATCACGTGCGCGCAATCCTCAGGAGTGTTCCGAGCCTTTCCCGTTACTTTCTTCCACATTTGCAAAAATCCCAGGTACGTTCGCGCGTACGGACTCATCGCCGCGTTGCGAGTGTACTGCGAAGACAGCCCGGCGCTCGTTTGACCCATGCTGGTGGGAATAAATCCCGGCTCAATCAACACGACGTGAATGCCGAATGGTGCCACTTCCATGCGCATCGCGTCGCAGATGGCTTCGAGCGCGTGCTTGCTGCCACTGTACGGACCAAAGAGCGGGTTCGTAACACGCCCCGCGACGGAACTCATATTGATGATGCACCCGCGTCGTCTCTCACGCATTGCAGGCAGGACGCGCTGCGCCATGCGCACCGCGGCAAAGACATTCGTCTCGAATTGCCTGCGCAAATCATCGAGCGAGATTTCTTCCATGGTGGCGACGATGGCGATGCCCGCGTTGTTGACTAGCACATCCACTGGCCCGGCACGCCGTTCCACTTCCGCCACCGCGCGCTTCGCTGACTCGTCGTTCGTCACATCGAGGTCGAGCGTTTCGAGCCACAAACTTTTCTCTTCAGCAAATTGTTCGAGCGCAGCGCGTTTCTCGGCATTCCGTCCCGCCGCGAAAACATGATAGCCCTCTGACGCGAACAGAATCGCCGTGGCGCGCCCAAGACCGTCGGTGCCGCCGGTGATCAGAACGGTATCTGGTTTGCCATTCGCAGTGGAGTCCACGAAGTGCCTCCCGAAATTTCGCCGGTGGCTATGCCTTCCATCTTGGCGAGTCTTTAGCCGCAAACGCCGGAGCGGGCTTGCTCTGCAACTGATCCCGGAGAGCCGGCGGCTGGTGGCGCGCCTTGAGATACAGCACCAGAGCAATGATCACAATGATCAGTGCAGCCACGATAGCCAGCTTCAATATCTTGGACGAGGGGACATTTTCCTCGTAAGGAACTCGCTGGCCTGGCTTGTCTTTCGGCTCTTCTTTCGGGTTCTCGGCTTCAGCCATCGTCTTCACTCATCGCTTTCGCTCTGCGTAAGTGTCATTGTGGAATGCTCGCGCTTTCGCAAGCCCTGCTTGATTCTTGCGCGACACCCTATTGGAAGCCAATGCTAGGCCCGCCGCGCGGTCAAGTCAACGCGCGAGTCAGTGATTTACCTCACTGACATGAAGGCAGATTTGTGCCATCTTCCAAACCAGGGAAAATAACTCGTATAAGGAGGATGCCGTGATTAAGAAAGTGAAAGGTGGGTACAAGGTGCTCTCAGAGAACGGGAAGAAAAACCTCGGCGGCCCGTACAAATCAAAAGAAGAGGCCGAAAGGCGCCTCCGCCAAGTGGAATACTTCAAGCACAACAAAGGTTAGAATCGTAAGAGTAAGTGAAAAAGCCCCAGCCCCACATTCACTCTGGACACGATTTCCACATGGGTTGTGGAATTCACAGGAAACGCTGCGAGAATTGTTGGCATCCCACTTGACGAACACAGGAAAATCCGTATACTTACCTGATGTCGGAAGACCGGGCACGCCCGGAGGACCCGGCGGGCCGGTAATCTCTCCCGTAGTGACGAGGTGAGGTTGGATACGAACACCGGATAGGCAACAGTCGAGCTTCGAGTAAATCCTTCCCAGGAAACTGCGGAAGGACTCGCCCGGCGCTTGACGCCGGTTTTTTTATTTTACCGGACAGAATTCCACGGAAGCTCTAACCGGGTATTGCATCCTGCTCATTTCAAGATGAGCAGAATCCAGTGCCCAAAGCACTGCCGCTGAAGTTAGCTTCAGCGAGCCTCGCCGGGTGCGAGGTTAACGCTCTTTGACAACTGAAGGAAGCTGGCCATTGCGCACGCGATCTCAAGTTCGTGTGTGCAATGATCCGCAAGTTTAGCTCGAGTAGCGCAAGTGGAAAGGCGAACTTGTCCACACGCGCAGTCTGAGGTGTGTTTCGCGAGGGACCGCAAGATCCGTCGTGGGGATTCTTCTCGGTATCCCGATCCTAGCGGATTGGGACGTGTTGGGTGAGTTTTATGGTCAAGCTACTAAGGGCGTACGGTGGATGCCTTGGCGCCAACAGACGAAGAAGGACGTGGCTAGCTGCGATAAGCCTCGGGGAGCCGCAAGCAGGCTTTGATCCGGGGATTTCCGAATGGGGAAACCCATACCGATGAACTCGGTATACGGCTCGCTGAATACATAGGCGGGTACGAGTCAACCCAGGGAAGTGAACCATCTCAGTACCTGGAGGAAGAGAAATCAAACGAGATTCCGAGAGTAGCGGCGAGCGAAATCGGAACAGCCCAAACCATGGTGCTTGCACCGTGGGGTTGTAGGACCGCATAAGTAGAGTTATCAAACCGGAGGCTAGGTGAACCTGCTGGAAAGCGGGGCCAAAGAAGGTGAAAGCCCTGTAACCGAAAGCTTACCGGACTCGAAGCGGTATCCTGAGTACTACGAGACACGTGCAATCTCGTGGGAAACCGGGGAGACCACTCTCCAAGGCTAAATACTCGTTGGCGACCGATAGTGAACAAGTACCGTGAGGGAAAGGTGAAAAGCACCCCTGCGAGGGGAGTGAAATAGAACCTGAAACCGTATGCTTACAAGCAGTCGGAGGGCTATGGCTCGACTTCGGTTGAGCAAAAGCCTGACGGCGTGCCTCTTGCTTAATGAGCCGGCTAGTTATTCTCACAGGCAAGGTTAAGCGTAAAGCGAGCCGAAGCGAAAGCGAGTCCGAATAGGGCGACAAGTCTGTGGGAATAGACGCGAAGCGGGATGATCTACCCTTGGCCAGGTTGAAGGCCGCTTAACCGCGGCTGGAGGACCGAACCGTTGTGAGTTGAAAATCGCTCGGATGAGCTGAGGGTAGGGGTGAAAGGCTAATCAAATTCCGTGATAGCTCGTTCTCCCCGAAATGCCTTTAGGGGCAGCCTTGTGTGATCTGCCACGGTGGTAGAGCACTGAATGGACTAGGGTCCCATCCAGGATACCGAATCCAATCAAACTCCGAATGCCGTGAACAGTAATACAGGAGTGAGACTACGGGGGATAAGCTCCGTGGTCGAGAGGGAAAGAACCCAGACCGCCAGCTAAGGTCCCTAAGTACAAGCTAAGTGGGAAAGGACGTGTGGGCGCACAGACAGCCAGGAGGTTGGCTTAGAAGCAGCCATCCTTTAAAGAAAGCGTAACAGCTCACTGGTCAAGTGCTCACGCACCGACAATCCAACGGGGCTCAAGCTTGTCACCGAAGCTGTGGAATTAACGTTTCCTACGGGAAACGTCATTTGGTAGGGGAGCATTCTGTGGTGTCTGACGGTAGACCGAGAGGACTACTTAACGCCACGGAAGAGACTCTGCCGGCATAAGTAGCGATAAACACGATGAGAACTCGTGTCGCCGAAAGTCTAAGGTTTCCTGAGGAAGGTTAATCCGCTCAGGGTTAGGCGGGTCCTAAGGTGAGGCCGAAAGGCGTAGCTGATGGATAGCAGGTCAACATTCCTGCCCCGCCTGTCGAACGTTATCACGATGGGGTGACGCAGAAGGATATGGGAGTCGGGTGATGGATGTCCCGATTGGGCAGTGTAAGCCGGATCCCGCAGGCAAATCCACGGGGTCATTCAACGGTCAGACTGCTGACGAGGCCACACGGCCGCAAAGTCCCTGATTTCACGCTGCCAGGAAAAACCTCTAAGGAGTGCGACAGGTGCCCGTACCTCAAACCGACACAGGTAGACAAGGTGAATATCCACAGGCGCTCGAGAGA
>DASYGR010000268.1:0-15422 GCA_035999525.1 Terriglobales bacterium | reverse complement strand
AATCGTGGGGGCGCGCTCGATCGCATCGTCGGAGGTTGGACGGTCGGAACAATTTTCACCTTCCAGACTGGATCCCCATTCCTGCTTGGCGGAGGAAGCAATACCTTTAATGATTACGCTGATAGTGGCGTAACGTTGACTGGAGTCACGGCATCGCAACTTCAAAGCTCGATTGGCACCTACCGTATCCCCGGAACGACTCGGGTTGCGTTCATTAATCCTAAATATTTGGCCTCGCCAACAGGCGGTGGCGCCAACCCCGCATTTATCAATCAAAACACAACACCAGGTACCATCGGCCAACGAGTATGGCTCTATGGTCCGCACAACACGTACGACGACATTTCGATCACCAAAAACTTCCCCATAACCGAGAGATATCGTTTCAGCCTGCAAGCTGAGATGATAAATGCCTTCAATCACCCGACCTTCGGACCGGGAGCGGCAAATGGCTGTACGTATTACTGTTTCTCGGGAGGTTTCAGCCCGTTTGTTCAAGCCGGATCATTTGGAGTTGGGAGTGGCACGCTCAACCCGTTGGGTCTGCCGACAGGTGGCGCACGATTGATCGAATTGCGAGGAAATTTCGAATTCTAGTGAGCAATCGCAGGAGTTGTAAAAGAGTCATCGGCTTGGGGCAATTTGTCCCCAAGCCCCAGGCCGATGACGACATGAGGTAGGCTGCTCGCGTTTCGGTCAAAGCCAGGCCCGACTGATTGTTGCACCCACTTGATGCATCCATCTACCGGCTTCGATGGGCCACGCTGCTCAGTCTCTCGCCTGTTCGATTGTTGACTGCAAGAATTCGTTGACGGTTGGATATTGTATCCTTAAAATCGGCAAGCGGTTCTTAGCATCCTGTCGGGCACCGCCTATTTTTAACCTAAAATTCTTGGCAAATGACGGCTGGTAATCCGAAGAGGGTTCGAGTGATTGATTCTCACACGGGCGGAGAACCCACTCGACTGGTGATCAGTGGCGGCCCGGAACTTGGGAACGGTGCATTATCGGGTCGGTTGGAACGATTTCGTCAAGAGTATGACAGCTTTCGCTCCGCCGTCGTGAACGAACCACGCGGGTCGGATGTAATGGTGGGCGCGCTCTTGTGCAAACCGACAGAGCAAGACTGCGCGGCAGGTGTAATCTTTTTTAATAACGTCGGCTATTTGGGCATGTGCGGGCATGGAACCATTGGATTGGTCGCCACGCTTTTGTTCATGGGGCGCATTGCTTGCGGCGAACATCGCATAGAGACGCCGGTCGGCACGGTGACGTCAATTTTGCACAAAGACGGTTCAGTTACGGTCAACAACGTCCCAAGCTATCGCGCCGCCGCGAAGGTTCCCATAGAAGTGCCAGGCGTGGGTACCGTGCATGGGGATATTGCGTGGGGCGGAAACTGGTTTTTTCTTATTGAAGATCACAAACAAGATTTGTCGCTGGATAATATCGAGGGATTGACGGATTTCACCTGGACCGTTCGACGAGCATTAGCGGAGAAGGGAATCACCGGAAAGGACGGTCACGAGATTGACCATATTGAACTGTTTGGCCCCTCTCTGCTTCCAGGAGTAGATAGCAAGAATTTCGTGCTGTGTCCGGGCGGTGCGTATGACCGCTCCCCTTGCGGAACCGGTACGAGTGCGAAACTGGCGTGTTTGTTTGACGACGGGAAACTGCGAGAGGGTCAAATTTGGAAACAGGAAAGCATTGTCGGTAGTGTCTTTGAAGGAAGCGTTAACATTCACGATGGGCGGGTTCATCCCAGCATAAAAGGTATGGCATTCGTCAATGCCGAATCGGATTTAATCTTGGATGAGCACGACACGTTTTGCATGGGTATTCGGAAATGAGGGTAGCCCGTCGTTTTCATGTGGAAGCCTGCCTTGACTGAGCAGGTTAGCGTTTCGGTGAATGGAATTCCCTTAGCGGTGCCGAAGGGGACCACAGTTGCCGTGGCGGTTTTGCTTAAAGGTGCCTCGTGCCGCAAGTCTGTGACGGGACAGCCGCGCGGACCTCTTTGTGGGATGGGAATTTGTTTCGAATGCCGTGTAGAGATCAGTGGGACGCCACACTGTCGCAGTTGCCAAATCGTATGCGAGCCGGGGATGGGAATCCGCACTCATGAATAGAGTGATTAGGCAGGAGTTTGATGTTGTCGTCGTGGGCGCCGGACCCGCCGGTATGGCGGCTGCGACTTGTGCCGCAGAATCCGGATTGCATGTTGGCATGGTTGATGACAATCCTGGAATCGGAGGTCAAATCTGGCGAGGCGACACGGTCAACTCCGCAGCGGAAGCAAAGCCGTGGGCTCAGAGGCTTGCAGCCGCAAAGGTGGATGTGGTTTGTGGCACGCGGGTCTTTGGCAATCCGGAGGCCGGTGTCTTGCTGGCGGAGCGTGGGCCCGACGTTTGCGAATTGAAATATCGAAAGTTGGTTTTGGCCACCGGTGCAAGAGAACGATTCTTGCCGTTCTCAGGATGGACACTGCCAAATGTGATGGGCGCGGGCGGTTTGCAAGCGATGGTGAAGTCCGGACTTCCGATTGAAGGGAAGCGCATCGTTGTTGCTGGCACGGGGCCTTTATTGCTGGCTGCCGCGGCATATCTCCGCCGTCATCGAGCGAACGTCTTGATGGTGTGCGAGCAACAATCGTGGACGGCGTTGCTCCGATTCGGTTTTGGGCTGTTGGGTCACCAACAAAAGATTCGACAGGCAATGTCGCTGAGAAGGGACCTGGGCGGGACTCCTTTCATGCCGAATTGCTGGCCGGTAGAAGCATTGGGAACAGATTCCTTAGAGCGGGTTGTGATCCAGCGAAACGGTAAGACTGAGACGATTGATTGCGACTACCTCGCATGCGGATTCCATCTGGTTCCCAACACAGAAATTGCCGAATTGCTGGGATGTAGGATTCGAAATAGTTATGTAAATGTGGATGAATTTCAGCAGACTTCCCAGGCTGATATCTTCGGCGCAGGGGAAATCACTGGCATCGGAGGTTTGGATCTCTCAATCGTGGAGGGGCAAATCGCGGGTTTTGCAGCCGCGGGAAACAAGGATGCGGCGAGAAAGTTTTTCAAGATGCAGAGGAATATGCGCAACTTCGCTAGAGTCATGGATAAGACTTTCGCGCTGCGCCCGGAATTGAAAAGGCTGGCATCGCCAGCGACAATTATTTGCCGCTGCGAAGATGTTCCTTATTCCCGCCTCAGCCGGCATACGTCCTGGCGCGCGGCAAAGCTGGAGACCCGTTGTGGAATGGGCCCCTGCCAAGGCCGGGTTTGCGGGCCAGCAACCAGATTTCTCTTCGGTTGGTCGCCGGATTCCGTACGCCCGCCGATCTTCCCCACAAGCTTGGAAAACTTGGCTGTGGTTTCGCAACCGATAGCGGAGCATTGCGGAGTGGCGGGAGAGCGCGGATGAATTGGAAAGGCGTGATGCCTGCGATAACGACCTGTTTTGACGACGACCTTGCGGTTGATCATGGTTTCATGGCCGACCATTGCCGTTGGCTGCTGGAGAACGGCTGCACCGGCATTGTCACCTTGGGATCGCTCGGAGAAGGAGCCACGCTTTCCTTCGAAGAGAAATTGCAGATTGTTAAGACTTGTGTGGCTGCGGTTCGCGAACGCGCTCCGCTCATGGCGTCCATTTCCGGGCTTGCCACGGGAGAAGCCGTAGCCCTGGCGAAAGCGGCGGCCGACGCGGGCTGCGATGCTTTGATGGTTTTGCCGCCATACGTATATCAAGGAGATTGGCGGGAAATGAAGGCGCACGTCTCCGCGGTCATCGAAGCTACGCCGCTTGCGTGCATGCTGTACAACAATCCGGTTGCCTACGGAACGGATTTCATACCTGAACAAATTCAGGAATTAGCGCAAGAGCACGAGAATTTTGAGGCAGTGAAAGAATCCAGTACTGATGCAAGGCGGGTGAGCGCGATTCGCGCATTGCTCGGCGACCGACTGGAACTCTTTGTCGGAGTAGATGACGCGATCATTGAGGGAATCGGGGTGGGCGCCGTGGGATGGGTCGCCGGCTTAGCTAACGCGCTACCTCGCGAGTCGGTCGGACTCTTTAATTTCGCGATTGGTGGGGAACGCGAAAAAGCTTTTGATTTATACCGCTGGTTTTTGCCATTGCTTCGGCTGGATACGGTGCCGAGTTTCGTTCAGCTGATTAAGCTGGTGCAATCCGAAGTGGGGATGGGCAATGCGCACGTTCGTCCCCCGCGATTGGAATTAACCGGCGAGAACTTGCATCGGATGAGGAAGATCATCAAAGATGCCTTGCAAAGTCGCCCTCAGGAAGTGACGCGGCAATCGGTTCGCAGCACAGATTAGCTCGAAGACGGCAGAACGGTCTTGCGGTCTTTATTAACGCGAGCGGTGGGATAGTCTCAAAATCCTGGTGGCCGCTCATCCACCACGCCGAAAGTACGTTCCAGTGCCAACCCCGCGCTGCCAAGGGTACCCTCGCCGAAAAGTTTCCCAATCAGAGTTATGCCATGCGGGACGCGACGCGGCGGCGAAAACTTGGGTAGGGGCTTTTGCGGATCAGGAGCCCAGTCGCTGCGTGCCTCCGAGACTTCCACGAAGCCTGCCCGCATGGTAAGCGATGGATGCCCGGTGAAGTTGGTAATTGTAAGCATTTCATCGCGGAGAGACGGAACCAGCAGAAGGTCCACCTGAGAGAATACGCGAGCCATTTCCTCGGCGACTTTTCGCCGCAACCTGTCGGCCTGAACGAAGTCCACTGCCGAGAGAAATCGGGACTGCCGAAAAACGTTAGGCCAGGCGTCGGGCACCTGCATTTTAAGCTGGTCCACTTGGTGATCAAGTGTGATTTCCTCAAAAGCAGCCGCGGCTTCGGCGAAGAGTATGAGATCGAGAGAGTCGTAGGGCCATGCCGGAATATTCACTTTGAGTGGAATCATGCCAATTTTATTTAAGGCCTCCAGCGATGCTCGATCCACGTTAGTTGCCGGAAGTTCTTTCATCCACGCCGGAAAGTATCCAACGCGGAGACCTTGTACGCTTGCCTCGGCGTCAAAATCTAATTTACTTGGCACGCTCGACAGGTCACCCGCATCAGGTCCCGAGATTGCATGCAGCACCAGCATTGCATCTTCGACACTGCGCGTCATGGGGCCGAGTTTGTCGAGCGACCAGCATAGCGTCATAGCGCCGGTGCGAGGCACCCGGCCATAGGTGGGGCGTAATCCGGTAATTCCGCATCGCATGCTGGGACTCACTATGCTGCCACCAGTTTCGCTTCCGATTGCGAAGCCCACCAAACCGGCGGCAGTTGCGGCGCCGGGGCCAGCGCTCGAACCTGATGACCCTTCCTCCAATAGCCATGGGTTCATCGTTTGGCCGCCAAACCAGACATCATTGAGTGCCAGGGCTCCCAAACTCAGCTTCGCCACCAACACCGCGCCAGCGTCCTGGAGCCGCTTCACTACGGTAGCGTCCTGCTCGGGAACACGGTTCCGAAAGGGCTCAGCACCATATGTCGTTGGGATTCCGGCAGTGTCGAGAAGATCTTTGGCTCCCCACGGGATGCCATGCAATGGGCCGCGATATTTGCCTGCAGCGATCTCCTCGTCAGCCTTTTTCGCCTGAGCAAGCGCCAATTCGCTAGTGAGAGTAATAACGCATCTCAACTTGGAATTAAAACGCTGCAGTCTTTCGAGATAAATATGCGTAAGGCGTTCCGAAGTTAGTTTTCGCTGTTGGATCCATGCCGATAACTTGGTTATGGGAGCGAACGCAATATCCTCATCCTTATGGGTCAATGGTCCAGGATCGGCATGGCTGCGAATGAATCTGTCTTGCTGTGGGCCTTTCTCTTGGCCCGGCAATACCGGGTTCCAACCCGAATAAGGCGCCAGCGTCGGCTCCAACGCCACCTTATGTGGGCCAGTCCGCCGCTCATACAACGCCGCCATTGTTGTTCGCCAACTATTCGCAGCTATGGCCTGTTCTCCGTCGCTTAATTGAACTTGCACGAGATTCTCTGCTTCAGCGAAGGTGTGAGGGGAAACTTCCGGCCCGACAGCTGGGGTTGTTCCGAATGCGGGCGGCGCGCCGGGAGGCAAATCGGTCGAGCCTTGTGCCATGCAGCGACTGGCGGCGGCCAAGCCTAATAAGCACAGAGACGAATCAGCTAGGAATTTTCTGCGCGATTTGAACATCGCACCTCCGAACTGGCTATTGGATAGGCAACAAAACTTTATACAATAGCTGGCTGCTTTTGGAGCAAGATCATTTGCTCTGCGAGTGGACAATCCACTGGCAAACTGTTGAGTCCAAAAAAACTGTGAAATGATAGATTCCCATCACCATCTATGGAGTTATTCGCCCCGCGAGTATGCATGGATTGACGACAGCATGACGATGTTGCGACGCGACTTCCTTCCAGCAGATTTGGTGCGGGTAGCAGCCGAGGCAGGAGTTGATGGAACGGTGGCAGTTCAGGCTCGACAAACGCTCGAAGAAACAGATTGGCTATTGTCCATCGCAGAGAATTCACCGCTCTTGCGCGGCGTGGTAGGCTGGGCACCGATCGCGAGCGCTGATTTTCCTGCGCAACTGGACCGTCTTAAGTCCAACAAGAAACTTAAGGGATTGCGCCACGTGATACAGGGGGAACACGACGACAATTACATTAATCGTCCAGATTTCAATCGGGGAATTAAGATGCTTGCAGGATCTAGCCTCGTATACGACATTCTCATTTTTGAAAAGCACTTGGGTGCGACCGTGCAATTTGTAGATCGTCATCCAAATCAAGTTTTCGTTCTGGACCATATTGCGAAACCGCGAATCCGGGAAGCAGTGCTAGAACCGTGGAAACGAAATATTTGCGAATTGGCTCGTCGCCCAAATGTTTATTGCAAGCTCTCAGGTCTGGTCACCGAAGCTCAATGGTTTCAATGGTCGGAGGCAGATTTGCGGCCTTACGTGGATGTTGTGCTCGATGCGTTCACTCCATCGCGCCTGATGTTTGGCTCCGACTGGCCGGTATGCCTGCTGGCGACAACCTATCGGAAATGGTTCGAATCTTTCAGCCGCCTGATAGACCAACTTTCGGCGACGGAGAAGGCTCAGGTTATGGGAGATACCGCCATCAAGGTTTACCATTTGCAGGACTAAACAGCCGGGCGGCGCTCGGGATCAGGTTGTGTCGCGATCGCCGAACAAGCGGTGGTGTAAACGAAGCAAAAAGACAGTTTATGCTAAAACGCGGCATCCTTAATCCCAACATAAATTCGCTTTTGAGCCGGGTTCGACACACCAACACTCTGGTGATCGCGGATCGCGGATTTCCGTTTTGGCCAGGAATCGAAACTATTGATATCTCGCTAACCGACGACGTTCCGCGCGTGCTTGACGTGTTGCGGGCGATTCAGGAAGTATGCAATTTCGGCGCGGCATATATGGCGGAAGATTTTCGCTCGGCAAATGGACATGCGGTCGAAAAGGAATTCCGCGTCGCCTTCGGCTTGATACCGGTAAATTTTGAGCCGCATATTCAATTGAAGAAGCGGGTGCCGTCGGCAATCGGACTCATTCGTACCGGTGACACGATTCAGTACGCGAACATTATTTTGGAGTCAGCGTGAGAGAGAGGGATCGAAATTGGCCGTGAATATGATTATGAAAATTGCGAGTGCAATTTGTCTCAAGCGAGCACTGAGTGCCTGTTTCGGTATTCTTCTCGCGCTGGCGTCCACTGGATTCGCTCAGAACAGCGCTGCCGATAGTCCGACTGCCTCTCAGGATCCGGCTGCGATTGATCAGATCTGGCAGAAAGCGAGCGCGAAGTATGATGCGCGGCGGAATGAGATTCTGCAGGAAGTAAATAAGACTACGCACGAAGGTCCGTTTCGTGCCGACTGGGAGTCGCTGAAGAATTACGAGGTTCCCGAGTGGTACAAAGATGCCAAGTTCGGAATCTTTATTCATTGGGGAGTCTATTCCGTACCCGCGTTTGGCAACGAGTGGTATCCGCGAAACATGTATGTCCCGGGTTCGCCAGAATATAAGCACCACATCGCAACCTACGGGCCGCAAGATAAATTTGGATACAAAGACTTCATTCCGATGTTTAAAGCCGAACACTACGATCCCGCCGCGTGGGCTAAGCTTTTTAAAGAGTCAGGCGCGAAATATGTTGTGCCCGTATTTGAGCATCACGACGGCTTCGCGATGTATGACAATAGCCTCTCAGATTGGACCGCGGTAAAAATGGGTCCGCATCGCGATCTTTGGGGAGATTTGGCGAAAGCAGTCAGAGCGGAAGGATTGCATCTGGGAGCATCTTCTCACCGCGTCGAGCACAATTTCTTTCTCGGAGTTGGGCGGGCGATACCGTCGGATGTCAATGACCCCGCGAATGCAGCATTTTACGGGCCCGCGCATAACTGGTTCGAGAATCCCAACGCGACTCCTTTGAGCGACGACTTCACGTATGTTTCGGAAGCGTGGACCAACGATTGGCTGGCGCGTTCCGCTGAAATCGTGCAGAAGTATCATCCCGACGTTATGTACTTCGATTGGTGGATCGGCCAGCCGTCGGTTCGCGCCGCTCTAACGAAGTTTGCGGCGTTTTACTACAACACGTCGCTCGCGAACGGCGATCACGTCGGCGTCATCAACTATAAGGACTACGCGATGCAGGAACATTCCGCAGTGCTCGACGTTGAGCGCGGACAACTCTCCGATATACGTCCCTTGTATTGGCAGACCGATACTTCGATCAGCGATAAATCCTGGGGCTATGTTGAGAACGATACTTACAAGTCGCCTGAGTTCATCGTTCATCAACTCGTGGACATCGTAAGCAAAAACGGTAACCTGCTTTTGAATATCGGCCCACGCTCGAACGGAACGATACCGGAGGCGGCGCAGCAGGTGTTGCTGGATATCGGAGCGTGGCTGAAGACGAACGGCGATGCGGTCTATGGCACGCGCCCATGGAGAGTGTATGGCGAAGGCCCAACAAAAGTAACAGCAGGATCGTTTCATGACACGGACACTCATCCTTACACGGCGGATGATTTCCGTTTCACCACAAAGGGCGGAGCAATTTATGCGATTGAGTTAGGCTGGCCCGCCAGTCATCAAGCGGTCATTCATGCGCTGGCGAGTGACGCTGCGACGCAGAAAATCGAGTCTGTCTCCTTACTTGGCGCCGGAAGTACTCTTCAATTCCAGCAGCAACCGGATGGTCTCCACATTCAGCTTCCAGACCAGCCGCCGGGAAAGTATGCATATGCGTTTCGTATTACCTTTGCGAATGCTCCTTCGAAATAAACTTCGAAATAAACAACGATGAAACTAATTCGATTTGGCGATGCCGGTCACGAACGGCCCGGAGTTCTATTAAACGATGGCACGCGCATTGACGTGTCCGCTTATGGACCAGATTATGACGAGGCATTTTTTGGGGGACGGGGATTTCCGGATCTTCAACCCTGGTTGGACTCGAACGCGTCTAGTGCGCCTCGTGTCGCATCGTCAGTACGGTTGGGTCCGCCGATTTGCCGACCGAGCAAAATCGTGTGCATCGGACTGAACTTTCGCGATCACGCAGCGGAAAGCAAGATGGACATCCCCAAAGAGCCTGTCATTTTCTTCAAATCAACGAGTTCATTGGTTGGCCCCAACGATCCGCTTGTAATTCCGAGAAACGGCAAAAAAGTTGATTGGGAGGTTGAACTGGCAGTCGTTATCGGCAAACGAGCCTTGTGTGTATCCAAAGACGAAGCTCTCGACCATGTTGCCGGATTCGTGCTGCACAATGATTATTCTGAGCGAACCTTTCAATTGGAACGTGGAGGCCAATGGGTAAAAGGAAAAAGCGCCGACAGTTTCGCTCCGCTGGGTCCATTCCTCGCGACTGTGGATGAAATTCCGAATTTCGGAAATCTGGCGATGTGGCTAAGAGTAAATGGCGAGTACCGACAAAAAAGTTCGACGGCAAACATGATTTTCGATGTTCCCATACTGGTTTCCTACGTGAGTGAATTTATGACGCTTCTTCCAGGAGATGTGATCAGCACCGGGACGCCCGCTGGAGTGGGACTGGGGATGAATCCGCCCTCATATCTGAAAGCCGGCGATCTCGTCGAACTTGGAATTGACGGTTTAGGAGAATCCAGCCAGCGAGTAACGGATTAGAGTTCATTTTAACAAGACATGGCAATCGCAACGGATTTTCGTCTCGATGGCAGAGTCGCGGTAGTAACCGGCGCTGGCAGCGGCATTGGTCGTGCCATTGCAGTGAAGTTTGCGGCGCATGGAGCCTCGTTACGCCTGCTGGATATTAATCAGAAGGATGCAGAAGACACTTCTCAGGAAATCATTTCCGCCGGTGGCAACGTGACAGCTCATGCATGCGACGTGACTTCGCAAGCGGAAGTGAATTCAACATTCGAGAAACTTTTTCAACGAGAACAGATTCACATCCTGGTGAACAATGCGGGCGTCTCTCACATCGGGTCAGTGGAGGGCACGACAGAAGCGGATTTCGACCGCATCTTTCGTGTGAATGTAAAGGGATTCTACAACTGTATGCGTGCCTGCGTTGGGCACATGAAAGCTCATGGCGGCGGCGTAATTCTTAACATGGCGTCCATTGCGGGATCCACAGGGCTGCCCGACCGGTTTGCATATTCCATGAGCAAGGGGGCGGTAATCGCAATGACGTATTCGGTCGCCAGGGACTATCTGAGCCACCACATTCGTTGTAATTGCATTTCGCCGGCTCGCGTTCACACACCATTTGTTGATAACTACTTGAAAAAAACTTATCCCGGGAATGAGAAAGAGATGTTCGATAAATTGTCAAAAGCGCAGCCCATTGGACGAATGGCTGAACCGGACGAGGTTGCGTCGCTTGCTCTGTTCTTGTGCTCGGATGAAGCGTCTTTTATAACCGGCGCGGATTATCCCTTGGATGGCGGCTATTTCAATTTACGAGGTTAGCGTCTGGATCTGCAACTAAAGGACAAAGTCATTCTAGTGACTGGCGGGGCTAAAGGAATCGGCGCCGCCATCGTTCGAGCCAGCGCGGAGGAAGGCGCAATCCCAGTAATTGTTGACCGCGATCTCGAAGCGGGCAAGCGTTTGCAGACAGAATTGCGAGGCAACGGAGCGCGTAATGAGCTCATCGTCATCGATCTCTTAACCGCAGAAGGTTGTGCGGCTGCCATTGATCAAAGCGTGAAGGCCTTTGGCCGCCTCGACGCGCTGATAAACAATGCGGGAGTAAACGATAAGGTCGGCCTGGAGCGAGGTAATCCGAACGATTTCGTTGCCTCGCTGAACCGCAATTTGGTTCACTACTACAGCATGGCGCACTACGCTCTTCCGCTCCTCAAACAGTCGAGGGGCACGATCGTGAATATCGGCTCAAAGACGGCGGTCACCGGGCAGGGAGGAACTTCTGGATACGCATCCTCTAAGGGAGGAGTGATGGCGTTAACCCGCGAGTGGGCCGTGGAGTTGCTGCCTCACCATATTCGCGTCAACGCCGTCGTACCGGCAGAAGTGATGACGCCGCTCTACTGGCAATGGCTGGACACTTTTCCTGATCCCGAAGAGAAACTGAACACTATTCTCGCGAAAATTCCGTTGGAAAAACGCATGACCACTGCGGAGGAAATCGCGGCTGCGGTGGTATTTCTTGCTTCCCCGAAATCCGGGCACACCACAGGCCAGCACATTTTCGTGGACGGCGGGTACGTTCACCTGGATCGCGCGTTGACGTAAACTTTTCTGCCCCTCGTTGACGATCCGGCGGTTTTGTCACCAAGCAGAAACACCAATCCCCTCGTCATAGCCCCGCTCCAATTGAGGAATGCGTGGCCGCCATCATATTCGAAATAGCCAATGGGATAGCCCTTTGCGCGTAACACGTCGCGCATATGCTGATTCGAAGCGATCTGCATGGGATAACTTTCCATTAGTCCCACTTCCAGGTAGAACCGCAACGGGAGTTTGGGATAGGTTTGAACCTGGCGGATTAGCCATTCTGGTTCCTTTGCACCTTCAGGTTTCCAACCAAAACGAGCCAGATAAGGACACGACGTTTCCAAAAACGTCAGAGTGTCTCAGCCCCGCGAAAACCGAGGCCAGTCCCCCAAAACTCGAGCCAGCGACAACCGTCCGCGATTGATCCGTTGTGGCGTGATATTTTTCCCTTGCCCACGGCACCAGCTCTTTCGCAAGGAAATCGCCGAAGGGAATGTTGCACGGCAACTCCGCTCTACGGCCACTCGGAACAGAGTTATCCACTAAGACGGCTATGATGGGCGGAAGTTGCTTCTTCGCGATGAGGTTGTCGAGAATCTTAGGCGTCCACATTACATTGCGATCCCCGTCAAATAAAACCAATAGCGGATAACGATCCCCATCCGCGGAAAAATCTGGCGGAGTATAGACCCACAGTTTCTTTTTGTCGTTCAGGATTCCACTCTGAATTTTCGTGATCTCTACTTTGCCTATGGCGGCAGTAGACGCAGGGACGTCCCAAATTAGCGGAGGAGCATCACGCAACTCAACAAAAGAAGATTCTGCAGTGTGAGAGCCAAAGGTTGCCGGACAGAGATGCGGATTTAGCGGATCAATCTGGAGCATAGCCAAACGATCGCGCATTGCGTCGTCGCCTTTGATATCGTTGACGGACGTGAGCGGGTCGTTCGGCGATAGGTTGTAGGCAAATTGTGCATCGTTGCGAACTTTGTACGTCTTGAACCACACATCCGTGCCCACGAGTCGTAACATTTGATCCTTGGCATCGAATCCGGCGACACCATCAAAGATCACAACGTTGTGGGTGCCTGCTTTTCCATGCCACAGAAAAGTTACAAGGGAAAAGTGCCGGTCCCCAGGAATAGCCTCGACCAATGGTGAGCCGCTTTTCCGGACAGCTTGCCAGAATTGTTCCTCCGCTGCCGGTTTCCCCGACAACACTTCTTTGCGCAAAAGAGACACGCGTGGGCTCGCATCTGACCACTGGGAAAATAAGTTGGAGATTGCGCCAGGAATGGGGTCGCTACAAGAAGAAATAACAAAGTTGATCGCAAGTGCATAAGTTGCTGGGATCTTCCCGTGCTTTCCTAAATCAGTCAGACCAGCGTTGAGCCGTCCGGTCCCAGCGATGAGCCTTGAGGGTTTGCAACAACGAAACATAGAGCGGTCCTGCATCCGATGCGGCAATGTTTTTTCTGACATGATCCGGCTCGCGCATGCCGACAATGGTCGTGCTCACCACTGGATTTGACAGTATGAAACGTAACGCCATCTCAGGCATGTCCATCGAGGAAGGAATCGTTGATCTCAGTTTCTCCACATGCGCAAGAGTCTTCGGAAGATTTTCAGGACCGAAATATTTTGCTCGCCAGTCGTCGGGAGGGAACTTAGTTTCAGCCGTCATTTTCCCGCCCAGGCTGCCTTCGTCTAGGGGCACACGCGCGATGACGCCGATGTTCAACTTCTCGCAAACGGGAAACAATTCATCCTCCGGCGCCTGATCGAAAATGTTGTAGATCACCTGCACCACATCCACAAGGCCGGTGTGCAGGGCTTTGATTCCGTTCTCAGGCTGCCACCGATTCAGACTGAGGCCAAAGAATCGAATCAAGCCATCTTTTTTCAATTTCTCAACTGTCTCACGAAACTCCGGCTCGCCTGCCCAGCTGTCGTCCCAGACGTGAAACTGCAACAGGTCAATGGACTCCGTTCCCAGCTTTTCAAGAATGAGTTGGGCGTACTTCATCACGTGCTTCGCAGGGAAGACGTTCGAATATTTTTCCTGGGGCGGAGCAGGCCACTTGTTATTCATCGGTGGAATTTTCGACGCAGCATACAATCGCTTCCCCGCATTCCGGGAAATGATTTCGCCTAAAAGACGGTCACTATTTCCGTTTCCATACGCCCACGCGGAATCAAAAAAGTTGCATCCCAGATCAACGGCTAATTGCAAAGCTTGCAGGGATTTCTGTTCTTCGGATCCGCTCCATCCGCTCATTCCCCAAAGACCATGAGCGATGTCTGATACCTCGAGTCCGGTTCTTCCCAATCGGCGATATTTCATAGATGAGTTTCGCTAACCTTCCTGCTCCTCCAGAAATTGTTCGGCTTCGAGGGCCGCCATACATCCGGAACCTGCCGCGGTTATGGCTTGGCGGTAACGCCGGTCCTGCACATCTCCGCAAGCGTAAACACCAGCGACTTTCGTGAAGACATTATTCGTAGTCACCAAATAGCCATCTTGATCAGTTTCGAGCTGACCTTCAAACATCCTCGCGTTGGGTATATGGCCAATGCCGAGAAACATCGCGCTGGTTGGAAAATCCCAAACTTTATTGGATTTAACGTCGCGTAATTTCAGGCTGGTCACCTCTTGCTTCGCAACGTCCTGAACCTCCTCTACAACTGTGTTTGTGAGGAAATGTATTTTGTTATTGTGTTGAGCACGCTCCAGCATGATCTTTGACGCACGAAACTCTTCCCGGCGATGAATCAGCGTGACTTTGGTCGCAAAGCGGGTAAGGAAAGTCGCTTCTTCCATGGCGGAATCTCCCCCGCCAATCACCACGATTTCCTTTCCTGAGAAAAAGAAACCGTCGCAAGTGGCGCAGGACGAAACGCCGTGGCCGATAAGTGCCTGTTCACTGGGAAGGCCCAACCATCTGGCGGAAGCTCCGCTCGCGACTATCAAACTGCGAGTTTGAATAACCTCTTTCCCCATGTGTATCGAAAAAGGACGGCTGCCGAGATCAACCTTCGCAACGTGGCCAAGCTGGTATTGCGCCCCGAAGCGTCCCGCCTGCTTTCGCATGTTTTCAATTAATTCCGGCCCTTGAATTCCTTCTGGAAACCCAGGGAAATTTTCCACGAGGGTGGTAAGCGAAAGTTGGCCCCCGGGCTCATGGCCCTCCAGTACCAGCGGCTTGAGATTCGCGCGCGCCGTGTAAAGAGCGGCGGTGTGTCCGGCGCACCCGGAACCAATGATGACTACGTTGCGAACATTATCCATAGACGTAAGTTTAACTGGAGAGTTTCAAATTACGCGCAAGATTGCGTAAGCTCGGAATCAAGAAGCCAAAAGACACCAAGCTGGCTGCTGAGGTTAGATTAAATTATTGCTAGTCGGATTCGGCGCTACTTTCCCGCGATACCGTCGGCTATCCCTGCCGCGATCGGAACTCTGAAGGTCTCATGCTTGTACGCCTTGACCATCAGAAGAATCCACAATACCAGTGTGATCAACCCGATCAGCATCCCAAGCATCCCCACTAACCCAAAGCCGATTAGCCCGCCGATAGAGATGCTCATGATACCCAAGGCGATCCGTACAACGAAAAGTCCCCCGAACACAACGATGGATTGCGCCGCCTGGAAACG
>DASYGR010000235.1:0-3782 GCA_035999525.1 Terriglobales bacterium | reverse complement strand
AGCTCGCGCACGCCCGCTTTGTCTCGGCAAAGTTGGGCACAAGCGCGACCACCAGAGGCGTGCTGCGCACGCCTTCGGCCCGATAACTTCGTTCGGGCCCTACAAAGGCAAGGCGAGTCGGTGAGGATAAAGATGGGCGCGGCGAAAAGCGCTTTTTGTACCGATTAGAATGAGTGTCGACTTTGTGTTTTGTGTAACTTACGAGGATTTCTAATAATTTGGTGTACCGATTAGAAATGGCTGAAAACAGTCGCAAGTGGCTAGTGACTATTGGCTGGCGGAATTCCCTGGTTGCCTCTAAGCCGGTCATGATAATCGCTGACGCGGGACCGCTCTTTGCGTACCTGTGGCTCGCACCGTTGCGATGAAGAACTGGGCCGGTTGAGCGGCTTGCGGTCATGGTCATCTTGGTCACAAATTAGCGTAGCACGAAGACGGAAAATTTTCAGGATGTGTGGCTGTAAGATTCGGTCAAATGTTTACCGGAGGAATCTGCCGAGCTGACAGAGCTGCCGGGGATGTGTCTGGTTGCGTATCTGGCGCAGGTGGAGCGGTTTTAAGTGTCGACTTGCTCTTCCGCACATATAAAAAGTCATAGCCGGTTGTCCAGGTCTTGCCGCCATCCGTGGAGAATTGTTGAAATTGTCGGACTTTGTCGACCCCAACCCTTGAGAAGGTGAGGTTTTGCATCATTTTGCCACCATTGGCCATGGGCTGCTCGGAGTGGTAACGCATTTCGCCGTTTTGCAGATTTCCCGTGTAGACAGTGGTCGCGCCATTGGCGGCGACCCAATATTGCTGCCAATACTTATTCGCAGGGTCGTATTTGTTGAAACTCTTGCCCTCTTGACCTAACTTCGAAGTCCAGTTTTCGAAAACGACGCAATCTTTCAGAATCAGTTGCACACTGCTATCGCCTACCTTCTGACTACCGCTGAAGACATCCCATTCCCCGACCCAGAAATCGAGTTGACGGAATTCAGGATTCTTTTTGGTATCGCGGCAGGGCTCAGAAATAAACTGCGCCTGCGCGGCGAGAGGGGCGAAGCGCGGATCAGCTTGCAAATTCTTGAGATCGGGATCGCCGGAGAGCTTAGCGGCGATTGGCAGCCTTTGACCCACTAACTCCGCGAGAAGGCGGAGGGCGTCATCTTTTCGATTTAATCTCGAATAGGCGCAAGCGAGATTGTATTTTCCAACTCCCGGTGTGAAGCCCTCCTGCAGAGCCCTTTCGAACGCACTCGCGGCTTGGTCATACTTACCACTTTGGTGGTAGGACAACCCCAGCTGTTCCCACGAACTCGCGTCGTGAGGATTGGCTTTCGTGATTGCTGAATAAAGTTCGATCGATCTGGAATAATCGCCTTTGGCGAAAGACTCTGCCGCCTGCTTCGCGTCATTCTGTTGGGCAAGTGCCGCCATGACGCTGAGTTGCAATGCAAGAATCAGAAACAAAAAGCATTTGGTCATTCCGACCCCCCCAGGCGAGCGCCACTGATCCACAATGTACATTCAACGACTTGGAAACGCAATGTTGCCAAGCGGAGGACAGCGGGATTTGCACCAAACGAGCGCAACGGGACCGAAATCGAGACGGAAATGTCATTCGAAGTGGAAGAAGAGATTATCCGGAGAAGGTGGCGTCGTCGCGGGTCTTTTCTCCGCGAAGGACGTCGCTGCCATTTCTTACGTCTGGCTTGTTCGTGGTGATAACGAAAGTGACGGGGCTATCCGCGGTTGGATTGGATAGGGTGGCATAGGCTGCGCCGTTGCACGCTTTGTTGCCGCCGGAGCATTGAGTGTTCATGGGTACGCCCTCGACCGTCAGCGTGAAATTCGAGATCAATTCGGCGTCCGACATGTCCACCGTGATATCCCATTTGGCGGTCACCTGCGCGTGGTCCTTACTGACCGTGATGGCGTACTGAAGTGACATTAAACCTCCCTAAGCGACGCACGCCGAGGCGACGGATAATTTATGGAACGGAATTTCAGCTTAATGATCAACATCGTACTCCAAGAGTTTTTGAGTGTCTGCGAAAGATAGCTTCAGAGTCAACCGATTCGTGGGGGAGCGCCCGAGGCGGGTGATGCGGAAGCGGCAGGATTACTCGAAGTGGATGCTTAGGACGGGGTGGAGTTCGATGGCGTTGGGGGCGACGCCGCGCTGGCTGTGGAAGAAGTCGAAGAAAGCGATGCCAGTGACGTCGACGATGACCGTGCCGGGAACGTTCTGGAAGCCAGTGGTGGGGGGGATGCCGATGCGGGATTCGAGCGCGGTGCGCGCGGACTCAAACGAAGAGGCATACTGCGAGGAGCACGCACCGGAACATTCCGAGGAGGGAATTTCGGCGAGCATCGTGGTGGAAGGATTTGCGGGATCAGAGAGGATGAGATGGAAGTCGCGATCGCTTTCTTCCTTGACGGCGACGAGCTGCGCGCGGACGGTGAAGGCTTGGAGTTCGAGAGGCGCGAGGCGGGAGTCCGCCGGAAGCGGGGACGGGGCCGGTTGGGAAGTGAGCCAGGTAACGGTAGTGGGTTGTGGAGTGAAGTTGATGCTGGCGACGCCCGCGTCGGAGAGAGTCTTGACGAGCCAGCGCTCAGTGCCGCAGTGAACGCCGCAGGCGATGTTGTTGTGGATTTGCGGGCCAAAAGCCGGACGCTGACTTTGCTGATACTGGCGGTAAAGGAAGAAGCCGGTCACCACGGCGAGGAACGCAAGGGAGATTAGGCGGCGTTGTTGGCGTGAAGTCATCGGTTAAGCCGCGTTCCGGCGATTGAGGCCGTCGGTCCTAACTTATTCCCTGTTTCCCCTGGCCGTCGCCCCGCCGCCGCCCCAAATCATCGCGGCACCAAGAAGGAAACCAAAATTATACCAACCGCCGCTGTTGTGCACTTCATAGATTGTCACTTTGTCGCTGAAAAGCGAGACAAGGAAGCTAATTGGTAGGATCACTCCGTGCCATAACCCCAACCAAAAGCCTGCTACTGAGCCACCGCTACTTAGAGATCCTCTGAGATCGTTTGGTCCCGCAGCACAGCCGATTAGGCCGACAATAAAAATGGGAACCAGAAATAGAATTAGAAAAATTGAGGTTCTTCGAATTCTCATAAACGTGCGCCTCATCGCAGAAGTTATACTAGACCTAGAATTGAAAGTGATATGCTTGAGAGAACGCATGAGTTAACAGAGCACCTCTCCTTGATTAGTTCCGGAGCCTCGAATACACTAGCTGTTTCGTTTAACGATGCGAGCGCTAACAGGTCTTCACACGCGCGATTTGGCGGTCCGCGAGCGGGTGTTCTTGCGAGTTGCGGGCTTGCGAATTATGGTGCAGCAATCATTTAAGGAGAAGATTCTTTGGTAAAGCGTACGTTTCAACCGCATGTCCGGCGGCGGCACAAGAAGCATGGGTTCCGCGCGCGAATGAAGACCAAAGGTGGAAAAAAAGTCCTTGCGCGACGCCGCAAAAAGGGACGCCACAACCTCACGCGGGTCTGACGGCCCGCCGCTCGCCGAGAGTCGCCACGAACAGGCCGCTGATGCCGGCGCGAAGGTTCGCGCGAAAAAGAATTTGCCGCGCGAATGGCGGCTGGTGCGGCGGTCGGAATTCGAAGCGGTGTACCGCGAAGGACGGCGGCGGTCGAGCGCGACGTTTCTGGTTTTTCTGCGGGCGAACGGGCTGGAGCGCGACCGCTTCGGAATGAGCGTGAAGAAGGCGCTGGGCAATGCCGTGGTGCGCAATCGAATGCGCAGGCGCATCCGGGAAGTTTTGCGATTG
>DASYGR010000148.1:0-3194 GCA_035999525.1 Terriglobales bacterium | reverse complement strand
GTGCACGTTAGGACGCACGGAAAGCAAGCTTGTGTGGCGCGGGCGCCCTCGCCCGCGAGCATGCCGAGAAATTCTAGTCTCTAGTGAGTTCTGCCCCGCGAAGGATCCGAACTGGTAGCCGTGTCAATGTCAATATGTAGTTTCTCAGTGACCCCCGGTGGATAGCAGTTTGTGTCTGAGCTGTATGTCGCCGAACAACTCGCAGTGTATTCCGGTCTCCGCGGAGATTGCGCAAACTGCCACACATCGGCGAAGCTCACGCCGCTTTGTGATGGGCTTGGCGCGCTCTTAGGAAACGCACATCCCGGCGATGGCGAACACTGGTCATTGCTCACGAAATAGAAAATGCTTCGACCGCCCGAATTTTTTCGGATATCCTCGGCCGTGACAACATTCTCGTCATCCTTTGCCCCGATGCCGGAGCAATAAATTCCCGCCCGGAAGCCAGATGCCGCGACCGCATCCACCCATGCGTAGATATAAGCTTTTTGTTCAGGGAGCATCCGCCCACCCTCCTCCTGATCGAGAAAGATAACCGTTCGCAAAGGAAAACCCTCATTGCGAGCCTCAGTTGAAGCTAACTGTCCGTCGGCCGTTCCAAGACTTCGGGCCTTCGTAACAGACTTCAACTCAGCATCGAGCCGCCCGTTGAACAGGACCAGAAATCCGAAGCCAACAGACTCCAGAGTCCGACGCTTGCCCACCCAACTGTTCGCCATTCCTCCCGGAGGGTTATTCAGCCAGTATCCCACGAAAGAAAAAGTCTGCCGAAGGGCAGAAAGATTTTGATCGCCAGGATAATCGTTGCGATCGAATCCCAAGTAGAAAGATGTTTGCGCGGAAACAGATCGCGTCGAAGTATATGCAATAAGCGCAACCCACACTAAAAACCCTGCCCAATGGAGAGACGGGCGTCCCCGCCCGTCCGGCGAGGAAGAAGCCAAACTAAACCCCATTCGCCCGATTGTGAATGAGGGACAAGAACTCCGTCCGGGTCTCTTGCTCGTTGCGGAAGCATCCCAACATTGAGGACGTGACCGCAGCGGAATGTTGCTTCTCCACTCCCCGCATCATCATGCAGAGATGCCGGGCTTCAATCACCACGCCGACTCCCTGCGGCTCAATGGCTTTTTGAATCGTCTCGGCAATCTGCGTGGTGAGCCGTTCCTGAATTTGCAATCGCCGTGAAAAGATTTCAATCAGGCGCGGAATCTTGCTGAGTCCAATCACTTTTCCATTTGGAATATACGCAACATGCACTTTGCCAAAAAACGGCAGCATGTGGTGTTCGCAAAGGCTGAACATCTCGACATCTTTGACGATCACCATTTCATCGTAAGTCACGGTGAAGAGCGCCGCCTTCAGCATCGCCTCGGCATCTTCGTTGTATCCCTTCATCAAGTGCTGATAAGCGCGATGGACCCGGTCGGGAGTGCGTATCAGTCCCTCTCGCTCAGGATCTTCGCCCAGGCGCACAATCATTTCGCGCACCAGGTCTTCGAAACTGGCGGAAGTTAGAGTTGTTGCGGGTTCAGTAATTGGCTTCATTAGATCTGATTTTCGTATTGTTGAATTTACGGACTTACGAATTCAAATTCGACAATCCAAAAATCCGAAAATCCGGCGATCAATTAAATCTGATTTACGTATTGTGGAATTTATGAATTGTCGAATTTAAATTCGACAATCCTAAAATTCGGAAATCCGGCAATTGTTAGTTCCCCTCGTATTCAAACGAATTCATCATAGTTTCTTCAATCCGCACCTTTTCCAGATGAGCGAGTGTGAAGCCGCGATGCAGAATATCGTGGATCACGATGCAGAGGTTCTCTGTGGTCGGCACGATACCGGCGAACTCCGGAATCATATTCAGGTTCTGCACATCAAGGCGTTCCACAATCTCGCGCTGTACAAAGCCATCCAAATCGGTCATGTTGCAAACCATCCCAGTCTTATCATCCACGCGGCCGCTAACCGTGACTTCCAACGCATAGTTGTGACCGTGTCCAAAAGGATTGTTGCATTTCCCATACGTCGCAACATTCTCCGGTTCGGACATAGCATCGCTGTGCAAACGATGCGATGCCGAGAACATGTAACGACGTGTCAGATAGGCCTTCACGCTGTTCTTTCGAAATCACTGCTCTTTCAAATCAACTTCGCCCGGGATGACAGAGTTTGAATAACAATAAACAGATTCATAATTACCCAATTACCAAATTCCCCAATTTACTTAATCTTCTTCACGCCCCTCCATAAAAATCTACGAACAGGTCGGGAGTCTCATAAACTCGCACCCGATGCAATTGCGCGCGCTTGAGCTTGGTAGCAAGGCGCTGCCAGATGGCGATTGCCAAATTCTCGGTCGTAGGAATTCGGCTAGCAAACTCGGGGAGCTCTTTATTCAGAAAGCGATGGTCATAAGCGTCCAGCACTTCCCGGCTCATAATTTCCTTCAACTGCTTAAGGTCAACTACGAATCCTGACCGCGGATCAATTTCGCCTTTGACCGTGACTTCCAAAGTGTAGTTATGGCCGTGGCCATTGGGATTGTTGCACTTTCCGAAAATGCGCCGATTCTCCTCCGGAGTGAATTCCGGATTGTGATAGTAGTGCGAAGCGGAAAATTCGGCCTTGCGTGTGAGATAGACCATTTGCTTAATTTTAAGAATAAACATTTGCCGAGCTTTGCCCGGCCGGACAGGTGGGGGCGGCTGCCCCTGCGTGAATCGCGAAAAGGCTTGATCCACTGTACGTTCTGCCCTTCCACCTTACGTTCCCTCTTCGATGTCGACGCCGTGAACGCAGCAACAAATAAGAAAATAACGGCAGCCCGAATATTGACAACGCGTTCACGTCCCACGAAAAATGCGCGCGGCGGATGCGCATGAGAAACCGAAACCATGCCAGCACCGCGATTCCACCAGCCACGCTTGCCGGAAGCAAGGCACCACGGAATGCGAGAATGCCCGCTGAGGTCGTGCATCCGCCAATCAATACAAATTCAGCGAATCGCAAAGCCTCCAACTTCAAAGAAGCCGGAAATAAGAGCGCCAAATTCTTCGTCCAGCCTTCCCTAAGCTGACAGAAATTCCGATACATGCGGGTTCGAACGGCCTCTCCGCCGTAGCGAAAGAATATTTTTCTGCCGCTGGCCTTCACCACCCTCGCGAGGTCCACATCTTCCAGCAAAC
>DASYGR010000139.1:0-3198 GCA_035999525.1 Terriglobales bacterium | reverse complement strand
GAAAATTCGCGGGCTGATGATGGATCCGGTCACCAATATGCCTATTGTCATTCTTAAGGACGCCGGAAGCGATGCTGTGCTGCCGATATGGGTAGGGATCTACGAGGCGAATGCGATTGCGCTGGAGATTGAGAAGGTGGCGACGCCGCGTCCCATGACCCACGACTTGATCAAGAATGTGCTGGTGGGGTTGGCGGCGAATGTTCATAAGGTAGTGGTGACGGAGCTGCGCGACGATACGTTTTATGCGGTCATCTGGATGGAGCGGGAGGGCCGGATCATCAGCATAGATTCACGGCCATCGGATGCATTAGCGTTGGCGTTGAGGGTGGATTGTCCAATTTTTGTTGAAGACGGCGTCCTGAAGAATTCAAAGCTGGCGGCCAATGTGTCCGACAGGGTAACGAGCGAGGAGCTAAGGAAGTGGCTTGAAGGGCTGAACGACGAGGATCTGGGGCGCTACAAGATGTGAGAGGTTGGTGGGTTACCAGGGAACTGTCCGGCCAAGATAATCGAGGTATTTCAGTCCGGCGTTGCCTTGCTTCTTGAGCAGAACGTTGACTAAGTTCGGGATACTTTCCTCAATACTGAGGTGGGCATCTGGTCCTCCCATCTCGGTACGGACCCACCCAGGAGCCATCAATACCATAGCGCGCGAAGTTCCAGAGTTGCGGGCTGCGAAGCTCCGCATGAACTGATTCAAGGCTGCCTTACTGCCGCGGTAAACTTCACGCATCCCGGAGATGTTGTTGGCGACGCTGCCTTGACCTGATGACATCACACCGATCAAGCCATCTGCGGTAACAAGATCCTGAAGCGACTCGATTACCCGCATTGGACACAAGGCGTTTGTGACCATCACACGTACGAATTCCTCGGTCTTTACCTCTGCGATCGTTTCCTTTTCGTTATTGGTAGTGCCGGCATTTACGAAAAGCATTTCAAACAACCTGCCTGACAGATGGTGCCGCAATGCTGTTACTTGACTCTGTTCGCAGATGTCCAGCGTTTCTACTTCCAGGCGCCCCTTGAACACGTCGGCAAGATCGTGCAGTCTCGTGCGGGCCGATGCCGCGCGTACCGTACCAACCACGTTCCAACCTTTTTTCAGGAACTCTTCGGCCATAGCGAAGCCCAGGCCACGTGAAGCCGCGATGAGGAGGATGGTGGGATTTTTCTGATTCGAGGAGGTAGATGACATTGCGCTGCAACCTTTTTGTTTCGACTTAATTTAAGTATGGCGAAGGACATAGAGAAGCGCCAGAAGCATCAGCACAAATAATAATTGCGCCGGGCCCTATGCCAAAAGGGGCGAATGCGCTATCCTGGGGCTCAAGACGATAGGCCAGAACGACATTTCAGGCGTTCTATTTGAGTTTACTTTACATAATACTTGTTATCGGACATTGCATCAGAGACGGAGCGTTATGCTACAAAACCTCTTTGGGAGGATTCTTTTTTGCCAATGATAGCCGTTTTCGTTCGTCCTGCTGCCTTGATGGGTATCTTCTTCGTTCTTCTAGCAGCAGTTGAGCTTTCGATTGCGCAGGACGCGGCTCCATCCACGGCGATTACCCGTCCTCCTATCGTTGGCGTGGCGCATATTGGCCTCAGAACGGACGACATGGCTGCGGCCCGGAGGTTCTACACCGGATTATTAGGGTTTCAAGAGCCGTTCAGTCTGAACAAGGCTGACGGTAGCCTGATGCTGACGTACTTCAAGGTCAATGATCACCAATACATCGAGGTGTTCCCTGAACTAAAGGATCCAAATCAGGACCGGCTCTCGCACATTTCGTTTGAGACTACGGATGCCGAACAGTTGCGGGCATATCTTGCCAGCAAAGGCGTAAAGGTGCCGGATAAGCTGCCCTCCCGGTTGGATGGAGACCTCGGATTCGATGTTACCGATCCCGAGGGCCACGATGTGGAGTTCATGCAATACGTCCCCGGGTCGCTGCACGAGAAGCAGTTTGGCAAATATCTTCCGGCGGACCGCATCTCGCAACACATGATCCATGTCGGTTTCACGGTGAAGGACCAGGCGGCGGAGGATCGTTTTTATCGGGACATCCTAGGCTTCAAAGAGTTTTGGCATGGGGGCATGAAGGACGACAAGACTGACTGGGTGGACATGCGCGTCCCCGAGGGTACCGACTGGTTGGAGTATATGCTGAATGTGCACGATCCCAGTCCGCGAACCCTGGGTGTAATGCACCACATGGCGTTGGGAGTGCCTGACGTGAGCGCGAGCTATAAGAAATTGCTTGAGCGAGGACTAAAGGGTTCAGAGCCTCCGAAGATTGGCCGCGACGGAAAATGGCAGTTGAACCTGTACGATCCGAACCTAACGCGCGTGGAATTAATGGAGCCAAAGCCAGTGCAGAAGCCGTGCTGCTCGGCGATGGAACAGTAAAGATTGGGTAATTTGGCAATTTAAAAAGCTGGGTCACTTCTTGTTTTCACTCCTCGTTTCTTGAAGTACGTCGTTTCCTGCAAGCACAATCTTCGCATGGAATAGCGTCCCTGCAATTCGCGTGGCCATGGCGATCAGTTCCCTTTGCCCATGGAAAACTTTGACAATTGGCGCACGCGAAAAGTCTGGGAGATTGACGGCCCGACCGGCGCGGATTTTTGCAGCGATCTCGTCATCCGCGGTCACCGACGGAATTTGTGGCAGAAGTTCTCTGGGATGAACCAAGACACCTTCCAGACGATCATGATTGGCTGCGGTCTGTAGCTCCTCCAAAGTGTGGGAGTGCGCCAGCTCAAACTCGGCAACAGACGTCCGGCAAAGAGACTGTAAGTGGGCGCCGCAACCCATTCGCTGCCCCATGTCGTGGGCGATTACACGCATGTACGTCCCCGAAGCTACGCGTGCGCGAAAGGTGGCGCAGTCTCCGTCAGCAGCCAATATTTCGAATTCTTTAACCTCAACCTGAATCGGACTCAGATGCACCTCCCGCTTTTTGCGTGCGAGTTTGTAGGCAGGGACGCCCTGAATCTTCTTGGCAGAAAATGGGGGTGGCATCTGCTGGATTACGCCCAGAAAAGTTTGCGCGAGCTCTCGCAGTTGCGTCAATGAAACGACTACAGGCTGGGTTTGCGCGGTTGGATCGCCATCGCCGTCGAAAGTATCGGTTGCGAATCCAAAGCGGATTGCGCCTTCGTGTGTCTTCTCTGACGAAGTATAGAATT
>DASYGR010000113.1:0-4842 GCA_035999525.1 Terriglobales bacterium | reverse complement strand
GCTTGGCGGCAAGACCGGCGGGATAATGCAACAAAATCATCTCGAGCGGTTTGCCGCTCAGTTCTCCGCTGTCGGCGAGAGGCTTAATCTTGCCGCCGAGCGCGCGGTCAAGTTCCGTGATAGTCCCCTCGAAACGGGCGTCCTTGTCGCCGAATACATAGGTAACGATCGCGTCCGCAGATACAGACGAAAATGGCTGGGCTTCCAATTGAATTTCCATGTTCCCCTTTCAGTCTCCTGAATTAGTGGCCTTTGTAACGGTGCATCGCATCTTTTGCTTCGCGTTTGTCTTCTTTTTCGCGTTCGGCTGCGCGGCGATCCCAATCTTTCTTTCCACGCGCCAGGGCGAGCTCGCATTTCGCCATGCCGTCGCGAAAGTAGATTTTCAGCGGAATCAGGGTAAGGCCTTTTTGCTGAACTTGAACGCTCAACTTGTCGATTTCGCGGCGATTGAGTAACAGCTTGCGCGCGCGCAGAGGACCGTGATTCCACGGGCCGCCGGGCTGATATTCGGGGATGTGGCAATTCATGAGCCACAGTTCCCCACCGCGAGCTTCGGCGTAGGCATCGCGAAGGCTTCCCTTGCCTTCACGCAATGTTTTAACTTCGGTGCCGACCAAAACCATGCCCGCTTCGTATTTGTCGAGGAGTTCGTAATTGTAAGAGGCGGAGCGATTCTGAGCGACAATTTTGACTGCAGGAGCGTCTTTCTTGTTCGAGGATTTCACCGCGGGCTTCACCATTCGTATGATATCCGCCGCGGAGCGGGATAAGCAAGTTGCGCCGCGCATCGGTGTGGCCACAGCGAGCTCTGTATCTCACGTGAGAAAATACAGGAGTCGCGCCGGCGGAGCCTGCAAGTGCCTGTGAATCAAACCAATGCAAAGATTTAGCCTGACTGTAAGGCCAGGAAAAACGATAAATACCCGCTTCACGGTATGTAGATGGCAGGAAATTGTGTACTAGAATCAGCAATGTTTCCGGGGGCCACTTGCCGCGTTCGCGTTTTGATAGCGGATGATCATCCCCTGGTCCGCAAGATCGTTCGGTCAACCTTGCAGCAGGATCCCCAATTGGAGGTCTGCGGAGAGGCACAGGATGGCGCTGAGGCCATCGAAGAGGCGCAACGCCTGAGGCCTGACGTGGTGGTTCTGGACCTGGCCATGCCTGTCTTAAACGGCTTCGACGCAGCCCGTGAGATACGAATCAAGTCGCCAGGGTGCGCGATTGTGATTTTGTCGTCCAGCGTGGACCAGCGTTTCATTGACGAGGCCCGAAAGATCGGCGTTTGCGTATACGTGGCGAAAACCAAAGCAGGTGAAGCGCTGGTAAGAGCAGTCGAAGCTGCGGTGCAAGGTGAAGATTTTATTGCGGTGAACTAGCAGTAGGTCGGCATGATGTCATAACGCAATTCCCTCATGGCGGGCAACAACCGCTGGGAATAAGTTCCACAGATTATTTCGCACGAAGATTGGCAATCCATTTTTCCAAAATTGTTTGTTGGGTCGGTTCGACATTGGAAAAGGCGAGACCCATCCCGTTGTTGGGTTTGAAATAGACGACCTTGCCGAAAGCGCTGAAACTTGCGCCGTCATGTGTAATCCTTAGCGTGACCTTTGTCCCCTCGGGGAACGGGTTCGTTGCGTGCACGTAGCAGCCAAATACGCTCAGGTCGCCGGTGCGTCCCGTGACAACCCGTTCCGAACGAATATCGGTGACTTCAACATTAGCCGCGAAAGGAAAGCGGGTGGCGCGGTGGATTTCGGAGTGCATCGAGAGGCGACCTCACTCGCCACAAGCTGAATTATAAAGGCGGGTAACCGCAGCGCCCAACAATTAAGTTCTAGAAATCCGCGAAACGTTAAACGCGCCATCACGCGTTCGGTGAACTCCGGGAGTTGGCAGGCAAATCCAAGAATCGCCTGGTTCTCGAATCCCAGAGAAGAAAAACTTGCTTGGGCCTTTCGGCCCTTAACTTCTGCAGAGACCGAATCGCTTCGTCATGGCCGCGCACAGCCTGAACCCAAATCGCGCCAGACTCATCCTGGCGAAAAATATCGAACATGCCGTTCCTATCTACGTCGGCCATTTCCGACTCCCAAGACAGAAATAACGAGGGTTTACGTAACAGGATGCGGTAAGTTCAGCGCTCTGTCTGTCGGCTGCCCTACAGAGATGTACAAAAGTGAACAGTATTGAAAAGCATGTCGTCTGCGAATGGAAGTCGAGGCACGGGCCTGGCAACGGCCCAAAAATTTGGGTCTGTACTGATAGGCAGTGACGTGTTTGATAACGACAACGCTGCGTTTGCTTGTTGCATCCTACCGTGGGTGCTAGACTGACCGAGAAAATCAGCTTACTGAGGAGGGCCGATTTGCGTCGCGCCTTAATGGTGTCTTTTGTGGCGGTTGCCGTGACGTTTGTGGCGGGCTGTCCCAAAGGAAATCAGGACTACAAAGTTGGCAGGAAGGCTGAACTTG
This sequence comes from Terriglobales bacterium, assembly GCA_035999525.1. Lineage (GTDB taxonomy): Bacteria > Acidobacteriota > Terriglobia > Terriglobales > Acidobacteriaceae > PALSA-188. Next base: position 2,362 of record DASYGR010000113.1, on the reverse strand, counting down.
CCGGCGACTACGACACAGCGGTTGTCTCCTACTCGCGGGCGCTGAAAGGCGACCCCGGGAACGCCGAATATAAGCTGCGGAGCATTCGGGCGCACTTCGAAGCGGGCCAATTTCACGTGGAACAAGGCGAGAAGGACTTGAACAAAGGCCAGTTGGAAATGGCGCTCGCCGAATTTCAGAAGGCGGAGGCGATTGATCCCTCAAGCGCCATCGCTTCGCAAGAGGCGCAAAAAACTCTGGACCTGCTCGCCAAAGTGAAGGAAGCGGAGCAACCGAAGCCCGTCGGCGTGGCGCCTCCCGAGGACACGGGACTGATGTCGGCGCCGCCTGAATTAAAGCCGCTTTCGCGAGAAGCCATCAATCTGAGAATGACGAATACAGACGCGAAAACGGTTTTCCAGACCATTGGGCAATTGGCCGGACTGAGCGTGATTTTCGATCCAAGCTATGTTTCGCGGCGAATCACCGTGGATTTGCCCAATGTAACGTTGGAGCAAGGACTGGACGCAGTGGCGCTGGAAGCGGACGCTTTCTGGAAACCGGTGACAAGCAATATTATTTTGATCGCCACCGACAATCCGCAGACGCGACTGAAGCTTCAAGACGAGCAAGTGCAGACTTTTTACCTCCGAAATACGACCACGCCAGCCGAACTGACCGAGATAACGAACGGCTTGCGGCAGTTGCTGGACATTACCCGCTTACAGCCGATCGCCGCCGACAATGCCATTGTCATGCGAACCACGCCGGATAAGCTGATGCTGGCAAGCAAAATCATCGATTCCCTGGACAAGGCGAAGCCCGAGGTGATGATTCAGATAGACGTGCTGGAAGCGCGGCTCGACCGGGAGCACGAGCTGGGGATTCAGCCGCCGCAGAGTGCGACACTGTCGTTCACTCCGCGGTCCGCGATTCAACCTCAAACGTCGACCTCTGGGAGTTCGTCAGGTACTTCGACTCCGACGACTCCGGAAGTCACGCTGAATAACCTGAAACATCTGTCCACGGCGGACTATAGTTTGACGCTGCCGGGCGCGACGTTGAACGCGCTGCTGACCGACAGCACAACGAGAATTATTCAGGATCCAACGATTCGCGTGACGGATGGCGCGACGGCGAAACTCTCGATTGGAGACAAAATTCCTGAAGCGGTTAGCACGCTGACTCCTGGAATAGGAGTCTCGGCCGGGGGAGCCCTCAACACGCTTGGGAGCACGTCTTTTCAGTACCAGGATGTGGGCGTGATCATTTCTGTGACGCCGCGCGTGCACCCGGATGGTGAAGTGAGCCTGAACTACTCGATCGAAGTTTCATCGGTCACCTCGCAGACCACTATTGGCGGAATCACAGAGCCTATTATCAGCAGCCGCAAGATTGGTCCAGCCGACATTCGCTTGCGCGATGGTGAGGTAAACATTCTCGGGGGACTGATTACGCGAAGCGAGACAAAAGCATTGAGCGGCTGGCCTGGCGTGGCGCACATTCCCTTCCTTCGGTATTTCTTTTCGAACCAGGACAACAAGATCGAGGATGATGAAGTGTTGATTGCGATGACTCCGCACGTGGTCCGAATGCCGAATATCACGGCAGATGACATGCGCACCCTGGCAGCGGGCACGGATATGAACGTGCGCGTATTCCAGAAAGAAGTAGACGGCCCCGATGCGGCCGCCACCGCTGCGAGCGCACAGAATTCAGCAGCGCCGACGGGCGCACCTGGAACGGCAACTCCGACCCCAGCTTCTCCGGCAGCGAGCGGAGTGGCTTCGCTACAATTCCAGCCGGCAAGTATTTCGCTGAAGCCCGGCGACACCATGACGGTGGGATTGGCCATTGACAATGCGCACGATTTGTTTTCGATTCCTCTGCTCCTGAAATACGACCCGGCGGTGATTCAAATCGAGGATATTCGCAATGGCGGATTCCTTTCCGGTGGGACGCAGGAGATTGCGGTTGTTCACCAGGAGGACCAACAGCAAGGCCAGGCTGTCGTTTCCGCAACGCGGCGGCCCAATACTCCGGGCATCAGCGGAACGGGAACGCTGCTGGGCATTGTGATTAAGGCGATTGCGCCGGGCACCTCGCAGTTGCAGGTGGTTCAGGTGAACGCGCGCGATTCGCAACAGAAACCGCTTCCCATCACCAGCGGGACGGCGACGATTCAGGTGCAGTGATGAGCAAAGCTGCGACAAGGCGGCACACGCAAAGAGCCCGATGGGCTGTGCGTTCGGCGGCGGGCATGACGATTCTGGAATTGATCGTGGCGTGCGGGATCCTGGTGGTGCTGTCCGGGATGGCCGTGCCGATGGCGCGCGTGCAGATCAAGCGGCAACGCGAGGCGCAATTACGGTACGACGAGCTG